>JALHQP010000050.1 GCA_022841885.1 Aquincola sp.
GCCCGCCCACGCGCCGGCCAGCAGCTCGCCCTCGACCACGAGGGCGAGCGCCTGCTCGGGCGAGCCCAGCGCGTCGAGGGCATCCGCCTCGTCCCTGCGGCCGGCCGTCACCCAGCCGTGCAACCCGGCGTACATCAGGCCGGCCAGCATGGGCCCGAGCGCGCGCGCGGCGTTGTAGGCGGCGCTCATGGTCACGATGGCTTGCGGCAGGCGATCGCGCGGCAGGATCTCGCCGACCATCGAGTTCCAGGCGGGCGTGATGAGCGCGGTGCAGCAGCCGGCGACGAAGGTCAGCAGCAGCAGGCTCGTCGAACCGGCCCACCCGAGGAGCAGCAGCAGCACCAGCCCCGTCACCGCCAGCGCCTGGACGGACAACGCGGCGAGCATCAAGCGGCGGCGGTCGGTGGTGTCGGCCAGCACGCCCGCCGGCAGCGAGAGCACGAACATCGGCAGGAACACCGCCGTCTGCACCAGCGCGGCGAGGAACGACGACCCGGTGCGCTCCACCGTGAGCCACGCCGCGGCGGTGAGGTGCATCGCGTTGGCGATGAAGTAGGCGCCGCTCGCGAGCCAGAGGACGCGAAAGACCGGATGGCGCAGCGCGAACCAGGGCCCGTCGTCGTCCCAGGGGGGCGACTCGGCGGGTTGGTCGGCGGCAGGCCGGGACGCGGGCGACGGATCGGCGCTCATGGCGCGATCATCGCGCGGCGCGGCCCTGCGTCAGCGCCTACGGGTTCGCGGTGCGGTACTCCGCGCGCTTGGCGCTGTGCGCCGTGAGCCGCTCCTTGGCGCCGGGCACGCGGCACTTCAGGTCGCGCTTGGCGCGCTTGACGCGGTCGCGCAGCACGTGAAGACGGGTGCGGTGCTTGTGGGCGGCGATGTTGTTGGCCATGGCGAATCCTCTCGATTGGGTGGTGGCGCAGTGCTGCGAAGGGCTCCGGCCCAGCATAGGGCCGTATGGGCCGCCAGGCCGCAGCCGCGCCGACTATCTTTCTTTGTTGCTTACGTTCGCTGAAACAGTGGCCGCGTCAGGCGCCCAGCGCGGCCAAGTTCAGCGTGTACGAGTGGCCGAGCCACAGCGCACGGTCGCGGTGGTCCCCCAGCGCGTCGCCGGTGTTGGGGTGCACGAACACGTCGAGGCTCGCGCGGTTGAGCGTGAGCCAGCCCACCACCGCCGCGAACTGCGCCGGCGCGAACGCGAGCTGGTAGCTCCCCATCGGGTGCGGCCCGACCGGCCGCTCGTGAAAGCGCCCCAGCTTCATGCGCCCAGCCAGCGCCGGAGCGATCACCTCGCGCAGCGCCCAGGCCGCGTCGCGGCGGGGCGCGTCGAAGTAGATGTGGGCGTGCCAGCTTTCGATGGTGGTGGTGGGATCGAGCGGGGTCATGGGCATCGCGCTTCGCTCGGTGGAGGCGCGATGCTACGCGGCAGGTAGGCCCGCTGCAGCGTCACTCTAGCGACCTATGTACGGAATGCTCGAGACGACCACCGGAGCATCAATCAAGAGACGAGCAAGAAGCATCTCAACGGCTATCTTGCGTCTCTCCTTGTCGGGGTGAGGACCCACAACAACCTTTCGAATCGGCAACTTTGCCTTTGAGCCATCGGGTCTACTGAAGGCTGATATGTGCGGGATCAGCAGGCCGTCTCGAACCGTGAAGTGGACCGGCCTGCCTTGACGACGATCGCCGCGCTGCTGCGCGGCTGAAACCTCATCTTTCCCAAGCGCTCCGATGACAATTCGAACCTCTCTCTCCTCGTGAAAACCGCCATGCTTGTGTCGTGTAGCAAGGGTAACAATCGGGTCGAACAACCTTTCGAGCTCCTTGGTTTGATCGCCGCCATTGAGTCGCGCCAACGTCGCTTCCGCGACAGTGCTTCTGACTTGCTCCTCCCAATTCTTCGACTCGTCGTGCACATCACACTGACTTGAAGAGTCGACGTGGTAGTCAACATCACCCCAATGACCAAATGCGAACAGCCAATTCAGCTGTTCTTCACGCAGGAGTTCGTTCAGCCCCTTTGAATCAAATATCAGCGCGTAACCACCATCTAGACCATAGCCGCGCCATTGACTCAGCAGACCATCGTCACTGTCCGCCGCTGTTGCTCCGCAGAACGAAACCACATATGGCTCCAGTTTGAGTGTTACCGAAGTGATTGCTCTGCCGAACGCGTCGATCAGCTCACCTTCGACTGCATCGCGCCCTCCATGCTCCCGAAAGGCCCGTTGACCCGCTTCCGTCGCGTTGAACTTGTCGGCGCCTACGCGAACACCTGCCGCAACCAAAGCACGAAGCCTGCGGTCGAAGAAGCCGGAGAACTCTTCGAGATCGTTCAGGAACTTGATGCTCGTCGCCCAGAGTTCTTGACTCTCAACGATCCCGAGGAGGCCTTTGGCCGTTGTGTAGTGCCACAGGCAGTCATAAGCCTCAACAACATCTTTCGGCATGTTCTGTTCCTGAGTTCGTCCATCCGCACGGTCGCCGGACCCTCACACTGAAGTTGAAACCAAGCGCGCACTCCTCGGTGTCACGACTTGGCCTACCGATCTGGCGGCCTCACGCGATAGGTCGTGGGCGTCCGTGAAAGCTTGATCGGAGACGCCACCCCCTGGTACCCGTCCCCGATCTCCACCACCATGCCCCGGTGTGCCGTGTGCGGGTCGGCCAGCGCCGCCGGCACGTCGTGGATCGGCGCGCAGGGCACGCCGGCGCGCACCAGGCGGTCGGCCAGGGCCTCGCAGTCGTCGAAGGCGGCGAGTTGGGCTTCGAGCAGGCGCTTGAGTTCGTCGCGGTGTTGGTTGCGCAGCGCGTTGCTCGCAAAGCGCGGGTCGCCGGAAAGTTCAGGCGCGCCGATGCCCTCGCCGCCGGTGAAGTCGCTGTTCTGCAATTGAAGTACCTGACGCTACGCGGCAGCGCGCAGCTCCATGTCGATGTGCACCGTCGCAAAGGGGCACATCACGCCGCCGCCCTCTCCGCGCTCGACGAGCCCGAGGTCGAGCAGTTCCTGCACGTCGTCATGGACGCGCTTGACGTCCCGCTCCACACGGCGCGCCAACTCGCGCAGCGCAATCTCGCCCTGCCCCTGCAGCGCACGCACGATCGCCCAACGGCGCTCGGTCATGCGACCGAAGAACACGCCGGGGCTCTCGAAGTTCAGCACCTCGCCCTGGTATGAGCGCGCGCTGGCGCGCCGGCCGGCTTGGCGAAGCGCCGCCTTCCAGTCCGGTTGCAGCGTGATGGTCAGCGTTCTCTTGCTCATCGCTCTGTCCTTGCAGCGTCCACCGCTGCGATGAAATCTTCGACCAGTTGCTCGACGGACACGAACGCATAGGCGCGCTCCCGGCCGCCGACATGGCAGTGGTCGCCTTTGCCGCGCTCGTTGTCGAACCCGACGATGCGCACGCCGTCGACGACGTAAGCGGCGCGGTACTTGTAGTCGTGCCGGCTCGGCGGCACCGGTTGCGGCACGCGCCACACCACCAGCTCGAACAGGCCGTCCTCGGGGGTCACGTCCTTGAGTCGCGTGATCAGCGTGGCTTTCACGTTGGCGATTGTGCCAACATCATGGCCGTTGTCAAACCGGCCAACATCCCCGCCCGGCAGGCGGGCCACGCTACCGCGTGGGCTTGCTCGGCGGCCCCACCCGATACGTCGCCGGCGTCCTCGACAACTTGATCGGCGACGCCACCCCGCGGTACCCGTCCCCGATCTCCACCACCATGCCCCGGTGCGCCGTATGCGGGTCGGCCAGCGCCGCCGGCACGTCGTGGATCGGCGCGCAGGGCACGCCGGCGCGCACCAGGCGGTCGGCCAGGGCCTCGCAGTCGTCGAAGGCGGCGAGTTGCGCTTCGAGCAGGCGCTTGAGTTCGTCGCGGTGCTGGTTGCGCAGCGCGTTGCTTGCAAAGCGCGGGTCGCCGGAGAGTTCAGGCGCGCCGATGCCCTCGCACAGCTTGGCAAACTGCCCGTCGTTGCCCACCGCCAGAAAGATCGGCGTGCTGCCCGTCGCAAAGGTGTCGTAGGGCACGATGTTGGGGTGCGCGTTGCCGCTGCGCCCGGGGATGCGCTCGGGGTCCAGCAGGTGGTTGGCCGAGTGCGGGTGCAGCAGCGACAGGCCGCAGTCGAACAGGGCCGCCTCGACGAACTGGCCCTGGCCGCTCTTCTCGCGCTCCTTCAACGCGAACATGATGCCGAGCGCGGCGTTGAGGCCGGTCACGATGTCCACCACCGGCACGCCCATGCGCAAGGGCTGACCACCAAGGGCGGCCGGTTCCCCATTGATGCTCATCAGGCCCACCAGGGCCTGGATGGCGGCGTCGTAGCCGGGCAGGCCGCCGCGCGGCCCGTCGGCGCCGAAGCCGCTGACGCGGCAGTGCACGAGGCGCGGGAACCTGGCGTGCAGGGTGTCGAAGCCCAGGCCCCACTTCTCCAGGGTGCCGGTCTTGAAGTTTTCCACCAGCACGTCGGCGTCGGCGAGCAGCGCGAGCAGCTGCTCGCGCTGCGCGGGCTGCGACAGGTCCATCGTGCTGCCGCGCTTGTTGCGGTTGAGGCCGAGGAAGTAGCTCGCGGTGCCGTGCGCGTCGAACGGCGGGCCCCAGCCGCGCGTCTCGTCGCCCTGCGGCGGCTCGATCTTCAGCACGTCGGCGCCATGGTCGGCCAGGATCTGCGTGCAGTAGGGGCCGCCGAGCACGCGGGAGAGGTCGATGACTTTCAGGCCTTCGAGCGAACCGAGCGAACTCACATCAGTACCTCATGGTGCGGCAGCGCCTTGCCCCAGACGAGCAGGCGGTAGCGGCGCGGGTGCGCCTGTTGGTAGGGGTCGGCGGCGATCAGCTGCTCGGCACGCTCGCGCGAGGCCACCTCGAAGACCCAGAGCCCGCCGACGTAGGCGCCGCCGGGTTCGTGGCGCAGGCCGCCGGCCATGCGGACTTCGCCGCGGTGCTGCTCCAGGAAGGCCAGGTGCGCCGGCTCCAGGCGGGCACGCACGTCGGCCATCGGGGGGTCGTCGTCGAAGATGGCCACGAAGCGCATGGCGCGGATCGTAGCGGCGCGGTGCTTGCCGCCCGGCCGGGCGGAACCCTGGCGAACCCTGGCGAACCCTGGCAATTGCCCCCGGTCCGAGGCAGACTGTTGCCCCCACTTCGAGGAGACGGCCATGACCGACACCTTGCGCTGCACCCAGTGCGACGGCGAGATGAGGCTGACGCTGCTCGGGCCCATCGAGGGCCAGGAGCACGGGCTGCACATGAAGATCGAGGGCCTGCCGGCGCTGCAATGCAGCAACGGGCACACGCGCTTCGTGGAGGCGGGCTTTCCCGGCCGGTTCCTCGACCGGCTGCTCGCCGAGCCGCAGCTGGTGCCGCTGGACTCGGCGCGCCTGAAGGGCCTGCTGCGGCGGCGCTACTGCTGCCCGGCCTGCGGCGAGACGCTGGACACGCACGACGACAGCCACCGCGTGGAGGCCAACCACTCGCTGGCGTTCGACGGCATGTCGCGCTTAGGCGTGCACGTGGACCTGCCCTCGTACCGCTGCACCTCGTGCGGTCACGAGTGCGTGGAGCCGAGCGACGCCGTGGTGAGCGACCTGATGAAGGCGTCGGCGCACGCCTTCCGGGCGGCGCACATCACGGCGGGCTGAGGGGCTCGGCCCGGGCTAGCCGTCCACGAAGCGCGCGGGTGTGGCCGGTGCGCGGCGCACCTGCAGGTCGAAGATGTCGGTGCGGGCGTAGTGCCCGGTCACGTCGAGCGTGCGGCGTGCCGGCGCGACGCGCGCGACGTCGATCTCCGCATACAGCACGCCGGCCTCGCGGCGCAGCGGGCCGGCGACGACCTTGCCCGTGGGGTCGACCACCACCGAGTCGCCGTCGTTGATCCACTCCTCGGCGTCGGGGAAGAGCGTGGCGCGCGCCGGGAAGTCCGGCGGAACGTCGGCGGCGCGCAGCGCGGTGCCGCTGCCGAGCACCCAGCAGCGGCCTTCGAGCGCGACGTGGCGCATGGTGGCGAGCCAGGCGTCGCCGCTGTCATAGGTGGGCGCGACGTAGATCTCCACGCCCTGCGCGTAGAGCGCGTAGCGCGCCAGTGGCATGTAGTTCTCCCAGCAGATGAGGCAGCCCACGCGGCCGGCCGGGGTGTCCACCACGCGCAGGCCGGACGCGTCGCCCAGGCCATGGACCATGCGCTCGGGGTTGGTGGGCATCAGCTTGCGGTGCCGGTTCAGCACGCTGCCGTCGGGGCCGATGACGACCACGCTGTTGTAGAGCGTGCCGCCGCCGAGCGAACGATCGCACTCGTTGAGGCCGCACACGACCGTCACGCGGTGGGCGCGGGCGGCCTCGCACAGGCCGGCCAGGTCGCCGGCAGCGAGGTCCACCGCGTTGGCGAGCAGGCGGGCGTGCAGCTGGCCCGACACGGCGCCGTCCCGGCCGGGGGCCAGGCGCCAGACCCACGACGGGTAGCCCGGCACGAACGATTCCGGGAAGACGATCAACGTCGCCCCTTCGGCCGCGGCTTCGGCCACCCATTGCACGGCCTTGGCGAGGGTGGCACTGCGGTCGAGCAGGACCGGCGGGCGCTGGACGATGGCGATCTTGGTCATGGTGTCTTTCCTGGGCAGGCATTGCCCGACAGGGACAGCTTGCGCGCGAAGCAGCGCGCGCACCAGTCCAGAATCTGAAGCGTTCGCGCCGGTGGTTTCAAACGCAATCCGGCGGCGGGCGGGCGTGATCGGACGGCAACGGTGTTGCGGCGCAATGGCGTGCCACACGACGGACTGGAACCCGATGAACGAGCCCGCCACCCCATTGCGAAACCTGCTCGCCGCAGCCGGCGGCACAGCGGCACCCGAGTACACGCGGCTGCAGGTGCGCAGCCTGCCCCGGCAGCGCAGCGCGCTGGCCTACTTCGAACTGGGTGACCCGCAAGGCATGCCCTTGCTGTGCCTGCACGGCCTGTCGGTGTCGGGGCTGTACTTCGACCAGTACCACGCGCACCTCGCCGCGCAGGGCATTCGCGCCATTGCGCCGTGCCTGCTGGGCGGGATTCATCTGCGCGACCCATCCAGGACGATCGCGGGCATGGCCGGCGAACTGATCGAGTTGATGGACGTGCTGGACGTGCCGCGCTTCGACGTGCTCGGATTCAGCTGGGGCACGCTGCCGCAACTCGCGCTCGTCGTTCGCGCGCCCGACCGGGTGCGCAGGGCGGGCTTCGTGGGGCCGATGCTGCCGACCCGGTTCCTGTCGGCGCGCCACATCGAGCGGCTGAAGCCGGACATCCGCACGTCGCTGACGATGGTGCGTCGCGCACCCCGGCTCCATCGCGGCCTGATGTGGCTGGTGGGCCGGCTGCCGGTGTCGCTGCTGCTGCGACAGTTCGAGGACGAGCAACTCTCTGCGGCGGAGCGCGCTGCGTTCGCGGCGGGTGGCCCCTTGCGCGCCGGCATGGCGGCGTGGATCGAGGAGTGCCGCCGCACCGGCTCGGGCTTCTTCACCGACGGCTGGCGGATGATGCTCGACGAGCCCGGCTACGCGCTGAGCGACCTGGCTGCGAAGGCGTCGCAGGTCGACATGCGGCTGTACGTCGGCGAGCGCGACAACGTGCACCTGCCCGCCTTCGCGGACATGATCGCCGCCGCGCACCGCGGCATCGACGTCGGCGCGCTGGAACGAGCCAGCCCGTCGGGAGAGGGCGGCTTCCGGACGGTCTTCTCGCAGGGACGATCGCAGATCCTGATGGCTCCTGGCGCCGGACGCATGGCGTGCATGCTGTACCTGCGCCAGGCGCTCGACGACCTGGTGTCGTCCGAGCCGTCTCGATGACCGATCAGGGCACCAGCACCACGCGGCCGCGCACGCGGCCGGCGCGCAGGTCGGCCAGCGACGCGTCGGCCTGCGCCAGCGGGCGCTCGGTGACGGGCAGCGCGGGCAGCGCCTGCTCGTGGGCCAGTGCGAACAGCTCGCGCAACTCGGCCAGGCTGCCGACGTAGGAGCCCTGCACCGTGACCGCCTTCATGGCCACCATGACCGGCTGCACGGTGGTGGCGCCGCCCATCAGGCCCACGCACACGAGCTTGCCGCCCTTGCGCAGCGCGCCGTAGCCGAAGGCGAAGCTGGTGCCGGCGCCGACGAAGTCGATGGCGCTGGCCACGCCGCCCTGGGTGGCCTTGACGAGCGCGCGGGCGCCGCCCTCGGCGCGCGGGTCGATCACGTCGGCGGCGCCGGCTTCGCGGGCCAGATCCCACTTCGCCTGGTCCACCTCGGCGACGATCAACGTCGCGTCCGGGTACAGGCGCTTGGCGAGGCGCACGGCCGACAGGCCCACGCCGCCGGCGCCGATGATCAGCAGCGGGTCGCCGGCTGCGAGCGGCGCGGCCTTCTTGAGCGCGCTGTAAGCGGTGACGCCGGCGCAGGCGTAGGTGCAGGCCTGCGCTTCGGGCACGCGGCCGTAGTCGAGCAGCACGTCGGGCGCGCGCACCAGCACATGGTCGGCAAAGCCGCCGTCGCGGTGCACGCCGATGGCCTGCGGGTACGGGCACAGGTGCTGGTCGCCGCGCGCGCAGGTGCTGCACTGCATGCAGCCGAGCCAGGGGTAGACGACGCGTTGGTCGCCGAGCTTCACACCCTTTGCGTCGGGGCCGAGCGCGACCACCGTGCCCGCGATCTCGTGGCCCAGCACGCGCGGCAGGTTGAGGCCCTTGCTCACGTCGAGCTTCTGGCCGTCGCCGAGGTCGTAGTGGCCGTCGTGCAGGTGCAGGTCGGAGTGGCACACACCGCAGTGGCCCACCTTGAGCAGCACCTCGGTGACCTGCGGCACGGGCGTGTCGCGCAGGGCCTGGGCCAGCGGTTTGCCGAAGGCTTCGACGGGGTAGGCGATCAAGGCAGCTCCTCGGGCGGGTCAGACGCCGAGGAATGATGCCAGTTGTTCGCTCGTTCTCAGTGTCGCGGAGGCGCCAGCCAGCACCACCTGGCCCTTCTGCAGCACGACGGCGTGGTCGCTCTGCGCGAGCACCTTGCGGTAGTCGCGGTCGACGATCAGCGTGGCGATCCCGCTGCCGCGAATTTCTGCAATCACGCGCCAGATGTCGGCCACGATCAGCGGCGCCAGGCCTTCGGTGGCCTCGTCGAGGATGATCAGTTCGGGCTGCGTCATCAGCGCGCGGCCGATCGACAGCATCTGCTGCTCGCCGCCGGACAGTTGCCCGCCGAGGTGGTTCACGCGCTCGCCCAGGCGCGGAAAGGTCTGCATGACCCGCTGGTAGCTCCAGCCATGCCTGGCGTCGCGCGGGGGCTTGGCGGCCATCACCAGGTTCTCGCGCACCGAGAGGTTCGGGAACACGCCGCGGCCCTCGGGCACGTAGGCCACGCCGCGGCGTGCCACCTCGTGCGGCTTGGCTTGGCTGACGTCCTGGCCGAACAGGTGGATGCGGCCGTCGCGTTGTGGCACGTGGCCGAGCAGCGTGCGGATCAGCGTGCTCTTGCCCATGCCGTTGCGGCCGAGCAGGCCCACGGTTTCGCCGCGCGTGATCTGGAGGTCGACGCCGTGCAGCACGTGGCTGCTGCCGTACCAGGCGTGGATGCCTTGCGCGTCGAGGATGGGGGTGTCGGCGGCCATGCTCAGTGGCCTCCGAGGTAAGCGGCCTGCACTTCGGCGTTGCTGCGCACCGCCTCCGGCGTGTCGGAGCAGATCACCGCGCCGTTGACCATCACGGTGATGCGGTCGGCGATGCGGAACACCGCGTCCATGTCGTGCTCGACCAGCAGGATGGCGTGGCCGGGCTTGAGCTCGGCCAGCAGCGCGAGCATGCGGTCGGTTTCCTCGGCGCCCATGCCGGCCAGCGGCTCGTCGAGCAGCAGCACGCGCGGTTTGGTCGCCAGGCACATCGCGATCTCGAGCTGGCGCTTCTGGCCGTGCGACAGCAGGCCGGCCGGGCGGTCGAGCCAGTCGGTGAGGCCTGCGCGCTCGGCGGCGGCCGACGCGTCGGCGCGACTGACCTCGCAGCGCTGCGCGCTCTGCCACCAGTGCCAGGGCTTCTGCACATGCGCCTGCGCGGCCAGGCGGCAGTTCTCGAACACGGTGAAGCTGGGGTAGATGGTGGTGCGCTGGTAGCTGCGGCCCAGGCCGGCGCGCGCGCGCTTGGGCTGGGTCCATGCGGTGACGTCCTGGCCGAGCAGCTCGACGCGGCCCTCGCTCGGCGGGATCTCGCCCGACAGGATGTTGACCAGCGTGCTCTTGCCCGCGCCGTTGGTGCCGATGACGGCATGCACCTGGCCGCGCGCGAAATCGAGCGACACCCTGTTCACCGCCACCAGACCGCCCCAGCGGCGCGTGATGTCGGTACCGCGCAGAAGCACCTCACTCATGGGCGGCCTCCGCCGGTGCGGCACGGCGCGACGCGCGGCCGAGCAGGCGCTCGCGCCACTGCGCGGGCAGGCCGACCAGCCCCTTGGGCAACAGCGCCACGCTGACGATGATGGTCAGGCCCAGGCCCAGGTGCCAGTGTTTGGCGAAGGCGCCGAAGATTGCTTCGCTCTTGAACAGCTCCTGCAGCAGCGCGAACGCGAAGGCACCGATCAGCGCGCCACGCAGGTGGCCGATGCCGCCGAGGATGATCATGATCAGCACCGCGCCGGACTCGTGCCAGCTCAGCAGCTCGGGATTCACGAAGCCGTCCTTGACCGCGAACAGGAAGCCGCCCAGGCCGGCGATGCCGCCCGACACGGTGAAGGCCGCCAACTTGTACGGGTAGGTGGAAAAACCGGTGGCGCGCATGCGCTGCTCGTTGACGCGGATGCCGTCGAGCGCGCGGCCGAAGCGCGAGCGGCGCAGCACGGCGAGGAAGGCGAACACGGCAATCAGCGACGCGAGCGTGAAGCCGTAGAAGACGAGCGGCTTGTCGAGGTCCAGCACGCCTTGGATGGCTGGCTTGACGTTGAGGTAGATGCCGTCGGTGCCACCGCCGAGCGGCGTGTCGTGCACCACGTAATAGGCCATCTGCGCGAAGGCCAGCGTGACCATGATGAAGTACACGCCCTTGGTGCGCAGCGACAGCGCGCCGACGAACAGGGCGTACGCGGCCGCGAGCAGCACGCTGGCCGGCAGCAGCCAGAGCAGCGACGCGGCCTCGCTCTCGGGCGAGAACTTCACCGCGGCGTAGGCGCCGATGCCGAAGAACGCCGCCTGGCCGAAGCACACGAGCCCGGTGCCGCCGACCAGCAGCTCGAGCGAGAGCGCGAAGATCGAGAAGATCATGATCTTCGTGACCAGGTCGATGCCGAACTTGCCGGCCACCAGCGGGTAGGCCGCCAGCGCCACGAAGCAGATGGCGACGAAGAGCAGCTTGTCCTTCTCGATGCCGTTCATGCTCAGCCCGCCTTGAACAGGCCGTCGGGGCGCCAGAGCAGGATCAGCGCCATCAGCACGTACACCAGCACGCCCGCGGCCTGCGGCAGCAGCACCTTGCCGAAGGTGTCGACGATGCCGATCAGCAGCGCGGCGAGCAGGGCGCCGCGGATCGAACCGATGCCGCCGATGACCACCACGACGAAGCAGATGATCAGCACCGAGTTGCCCATGCCCGGGTAGACCGAGGACACCGGCGAGGCCACCATGCCGGCCAGCACCGCAATGGCGACGCCGGCGGCGAACACCACGCGGTAGAGGAACGAGATGTCGATGCCGAGCGACTGCACCATCTCGCGGTTGGTGGCGCCGGCGCGGATCATCATGCCCAGGCGGGTGCGCGTGAACACGAAGTACATGCCGAGCGCGAGCGCCAGGCACACGCCGCTGATGAACAGGCGGTACACCGGGTACTGCTGCACGTCACTGAGCGCGATGGCGCCGGAGAGGACGGGCGGCATCGGCACGCCGTGCACGTCGTCGCCCACCAGCAGGCTGCGGCACTCCTCGAACACGAGGATCAGGCCGTAGGTCATCAGCACCTGCTGCAGGTGCTCGCGCTCGTAGAGGTAGCTGTAGAAGGCCCACTCGAGCACGTAGCCGAAGACCACCGACAGCACCAGGCCGACCGCCAGCGTGGAGAAGAAGCCGCCGCCGAAGGTGGCAGCGACGAACGGCGCGAGGGCGTAGGCCATGTACGCGCCGATCATGTAGAAGCTGCCGTGCGCCAGGTTGATGACGCCCATGATCCCGAAGATCAGCGTCAGGCCCGAGGCGACGAGGAACAGCAGCAGCCCGTACTGCAGCGCGTTCAGGCACTGAATGAGAAAGGTGGCGAAGTCCATCAGCGGGCGGGGGTGTTCTTCTGGATGAACCCGACGCTGGCCTCGATCAGGGCCGCGGGCTGGTCACGGTGCGGAGAGTGCCCGCAGTGTGCCAGTTCCAGCAGCTGGGTCTGCGGCACGCGGCGTGCGATGCCGTGGACCTGCGCCAGCGTGCCGTACTCGTCGTCGATGCCCTGCACCGCGAGCAGCGGGCAGGCGATGGAGGCGATCTCGTCCTCGATCGACCACTGCTTGAAGGGCGGGTGCAGCCAGATTCGGTTCCAGCCCCAGAAGGCGGAGTCGGGGTCGTCGTGGTGTTTCGCGAGGCGCTGCTTGAGGTCGGTGGTCTCGTAGGCGGCCCGGGTCCGGGCGATGCTCTCGACGCTCAGGTCCTCGACCACGATGTGCGGCGCGAGCACGATGGCGCCGGCGAGCCGCGCGCTGTACTTCGCGGCGTACAGCAGCGCGATCGAGCCGCCGTCGCTGTGGCCGAAGAGCCAGGGCTTGTCGTCGATGTGCAGCGCGGCCAGCAGCGCGGGCAGCACCTCGTGCGCCTGGCGGTGCATGAAGTCGAGGCCCCAGGCCTCCTCGGCCGCACGCGGCGTGGAGCGGCCGTAGCCGGGGCGCGAGTAGACCAGGCCGCGCGCACCGGCGGCGGCGCACAGCTGCCGCGGGAAGTCGCGCCACATCGACAGCGACCCCAGGCCTTCGTGCAGGAAGACGATCAGCGGCGCATCGGCGCGGTCGCTGCCGACGAAGGCGTGCTCGATGCGCACGCGGCGCTCGCGCCACGCGATCTCGACGAATGCGCTCACTGCGTGGACGTCTTGGAGGCTTCCTGCTCGCGCAGCCGGAAGCGCTGGATCTTGCCGGTGGCCGTCTTGGGCAGGTCGGGCACGAACTCGATCTGGCGCGGGTACTTGTACGGCGCGAGCTTGTCCTTGACGAAGGCCTTCAGCTCGTCGGCGGTGGCCGCGCCGCCCGGCTTGAGCACGACGAAGGCCTTGGTCTTGGTCAGCCCTTCCGCGTCCGGCACGCCGATCACCGCGGCCTCGAGCACCGCCGGGTGCTGCACCAGCGTGGCCTCGACCTCGAACGGGCTGACGTAGATGCCGCTGACCTTGAGCATGTCGTCGCTGCGGCCGCTGTAGGTGTAGCTGCCGTCGCTGTTGCGCACGTACTTGTCGCCGCTCTTGGTCCAGCCGCCCTGGAAGGTGTCGCGCGTCTTCTGGCGGTTGCCCCAGTACATCATCGCGGCCGACGGGCCGGCGATGTACAGGTCGCCCGGCTCGCCGTCGGGCACCGGGCCGCCGTCCTCGCCCCGCAGCGCGATCTCGTAGCCGGGCACCGGCCAGCCCGTCGTGCCGTAGCGCACCTTGTCGGGCCGGTTGGAGATGAAGATGTGCAGCATCTCGGTGGAGCCGATGCCGTCGACGATGTCGACGCCGAAGTGCGCCTTGAAGCGCTCGCCGAGTTCGGCCGGCAGCGCTTCGCCGGCAGAGGACGTGAGGCGCAGCGCCACGTCGCCGCGCTGGGGCAGGTTCGGCGACGCGAGCATGCCGGCGTAGCCGGTGGGCGCGCCGTAGAAGACGGTGGGCTTGACCTTGCCGACGCCGCCGAGCCAGCGCTTGAAGGTGGCATCGGGTGTCGGCCGCTCGGCCATCAGCAGCGTGGTGGCGCCGACGGCCATCGGGAAGGTCAGCGCGTTGCCCAGTCCGTAGGCGAAGAACAGCTTGGCGGCGGAGAAGCAGACGTCGCTTTCCTTCAGGCCGAGCACCCGCTTGCCGTACAGCTCGGCCGTCCAGTACGGGTTGGCGTGCGAGTGCACCGTGCCCTTGGGGCGTCCGGTGGAGCCCGACGAGTAGAGCCAGAAGCCGGGGTCGTCGGGGCCGGTGGCGGCGGGCTTGGGCAGCGGGCCATGCGCTTCGAGAAAACGCTCGAACGCCACCTCGTGCGGCGCGAGGGGAGCGACCGGGCGCGACACGATCACCTTGCCGACCTCGTGGTCCGACTTGGTCAATGCGCTGGTCAGCGCCGGCAGCAGCGCGCCCGACACCAGCACCGCCTGCGCGCGGCTGTGCTCGAGCATGTAGGCGTAGTCGTCGGCGGTGAGCAGGGTGTTCACCGCCACCGGCACGGCGCCGGCGTACATCGCACCGAGGAAGGCGACCGGCCAGTCGTTGGTGTCCTGCATCAACAGCAGCACGCGCTCCTCGCGCTTCAACCCCTGCGCGCGCAGCCCGGCGGCCAGCCGCCGCACGCGTTCGGCGAGCGCGCCGTAGGCGAGCGTGCCGAGGTCGTCGACGAAGGCAGCCTTGCTCGCACGCGCGGCGTTGGCGTCGAGCAGGTGTTGCGCGAAGTTGAAAAAGCGCTCGCCGGGCGGCGGCACGTCGGGGGGCAGTACGGGCGTCATGGCGGGGCTCACTGGGTGAACTCGATCGCGCCTTGCGGCAGCAGATAGAGCACGAGCGCGCGGCCGGCGCTCACGGTGGGGCGGTGTGCGCTGCCGGGCGGCATGACCACCCAGCCGGCCGGGCGGCCGTCGAAACGGGCATCGCCCTCGATCGGCATCACGAGGTCGATCTCGCCGTGGGGGTGGACATGGTGCGGGCCGGCGACGTCCCGCATGTCGACCACGTCGACCGAGAAGCCATGCAGGTCGTCGGCGGGCTTGAAGATGCGGCCGTACTTGATGCCGCCGCCCTCGCGGTGGCACAACCAGCCGGCGGCCACGCCGTCCTCGCAGGCGGCCTTGAGGCCGGCATAGGTGGCGCTGCCGGCGCCGTGTTCGCGGTTCAGCCAGGCGTCGAGCTCGGCGTCGAGCGGGCGGCCGGCGAGCGCGGCGGTGAAGGCCGCGAGCTGGGCGCGGAAGGTTTCGGGGGTGGTCGTCATGGCCGGTCTCCTGGACTGCAGCGCTGCCTTGCCTTCGCAGGGACGATGCAGTATTGTGCTTGAAGGCACTCTAGA
This sequence comes from Aquincola sp., assembly GCA_022841885.1. GTDB lineage: Bacteria > Pseudomonadota > Gammaproteobacteria > Burkholderiales > Burkholderiaceae_C > CADEEN01. The sequence continues at coordinate 15,189 of JALHQP010000050.1, forward strand.
ACCGGGTTACCCACATGTCAAGCACTATATTGCATGAACGCGGGTTTCCTCCGGAGGATGGCGGCGCCGCGGCCACCGAGGACGAAGGCAAGAACCCTTTGCTCGTGGCGCTCGGTGAACGCGCGCGCGCACTGCGCTCGCGCCGTGGCATGACGCGCAAGGCGCTGGCCGCGGCGGCCGACGTGTCCGAGCGCCACCTGGCGAATCTGGAGTACGGCGTCGGCAATGCCTCGATCCTCGTGCTGAGTGACGTGGCGCGTGCGCTGCAATGCTCGCTGGCCGAGCTGATCGGGGATGTGAGCACCTCCTCGCCGGAATGGCTGATGCTGCGCGAGATGCTCGAGGGCCGCGACGAGGCCACGCTGCACCGGGTGCGCGTGGCGGTGGGCGAGCTGCTCGGCACCGGTGGCGCCAACGCGCGCTCGGCCGGCGCGGCGCGCAAGCGCAGCGAGCGCGTGGCCCTGGTGGGCCTGCGCGGCGCGGGCAAGAGCACGCTGGGTGCGATGCTGGCCGAGGACCTGGGCTTCCCCTTCGTGGAACTCAGCCGCGAGATCGAGAAGTTCGCCGGCTGCAGCATCAGCGAGATCCAGGCGCTGTACGGCCAGAACGCCTACCGCCGCTACGAGCGGCGCGCGCTCGAGGAGGCGATCCAGATCTACCCCGAGGCGGTGATCGCCACGCCGGGCGGCATCGTGTCCGACCCGGCCACCTTCAACCAGCTGCTCGCGCACTGCACCACCGTGTGGCTGCGCGCCACGCCCGAGGACCACATGAAGCGCGTGGTGGCCCAGGGCGACACACGGCCGATGGCCGCCAGCCGCGAGGCGATGGAGGACCTGAAGTCGATCCTCGCCGGCCGCGCCGCCTTCTATTCGAAGGCCGAGTTCCAGCTCGACACCAGCGCCCAGGCGCTGCAACCGAGCTTCGAGGCGCTGCGCGCGATGGTGCGCGAAGCGCTCGACCTGCCGCGCTGAGTGCGCCGGCAGAAAGATGCATGAAAATGCATTCTCTTCTTGCCACCTGCATTTGAATGCATTATCATGCCTGTCATTGGCGGCCGGCCCGGTGAAGCCGACTGCATCCTGACCAGGAGAGCCCCATGACCGAAGAAGCCGCCCGTGTCGACTACCAGACCGACCCCTCCCGCTACCGCCACTGGAAGCTGAAGTTCGAGGGCCCGGTGGCCACGCTGGCCGCCGACTTCGACGAGAACGCCGGCCTGCGCCCCGGCTACAAGCTCAAGCTCAACAGCTACGACCTGGGCGTGGACGTGGAGCTCAACGATGCGGTCAACCGCATCCGCTTCGAGCACCCGGAAGTGCGCACGGTGGTCGTGACCAGCGCGAAGGAGAAGGTGTTCTGCTCGGGCGCCAACATCTTCATGCTCGGCGTGTCCAGCCATGCGTGGAAGGTGAACTTCTGCAAGTTCACCAACGAGACGCGCAACGGGCTCGAGGACTCGTCGGCGCACAGCGGCCTGAAGTTCCTGGCCGCGGTGAACGGCGCCTGCGCCGGCGGCGGCTACGAGCTGGCGCTGGCCTGCGACGAGATCATCCTGGTGGACGACCGCAGCAGCGCCGTGAGCCTGCCCGAGGTGCCCCTGCTGGGCGTGCTGCCCGGCACCGGCGGCCTGACGCGCGTGACCGACAAGCGCCAGGTGCGGCACGACCTGGCCGACCTGTTCTGCACCAGCGTCGAGGGTGTGCGGGGCCAGAAGGCCAAGGACTGGAAGCTGGTGGACCAGATCGCCAAGCCGGCGGTGTTCGCCGCCAAGGTGCAGGAGCGCGCGCTCGAACTGGCGCAGCAGAGCGACCGGCCCGCGAACGCCAAGGGCGTGGCGCTGACGCCGCTGCAGCGCACGATCGAGGCCGACGCGCTGCGCTATGCGAACGTGACGGTGCGGATCGACCGCGCCAAGCGCACCGCCAGCTTCACCGTCAAGGCGCCGGCGCACCCGATCGAGGCCGACCTCGCCGCCATCGAGGCCGCAGGTGCCGCCTGGTACCCGCTGGCGCTGGCGCGCGAGCTGGAGGACGCGATCCTGTCGATGCGCACCAACGAAGCCGACATCGGCGTCTGGCTGCTTCGCACCGAGGGCGACGCCCAGGCGGTGCTGCAGATGGACGAGGTGCTGCAGCGCCACCACAAGCACTGGTTCGTGCGCGAGACGATCGGTCTGTGGCGCCGCACGCTGAGCCGCCTGGACGTCAGCTCGCGCAGCCTGTTCGCGCTGGTGGAGCCGGGCTCATGCTTCGCCGGCACCTTTCTCGAGCTGGCGCTGGCCTGCGACCGCATCTACCACCTGGCGCTGCCCGATGACGAAGCGCGCGCGCCGAAGATCACCGTGGTGGAGGCCAACTTCGGCCGCTACCCGATGGCCACCGGCCAGAGCCGGCTCGAGCGGCGGTTCTACGGCGACGAGACCGCGCTCGACGCGATCCGCCTCAAGGAAGGGCAGGCGCTCGACGCCGACGCGGCCTTCGCGCTCGGCCTCGTGACGAGCAACCCGGACGATATCGACTGGGCCGACGAGACGCGCATCGCGATCGAGGAGCGCGTGGCGATGAGCCCCGACGCGCTGACCGGCATGGAGGCCAACCTGCGCTTCAACGGCCCCGAGAACATGGTCACGCGCGTCTTCGGACGCCTGACCGCGTGGCAGAACTGGATCTTCCAGCGCCCCAACGCCGTCGGCGAAAAAGGCGCGCTCAAGGTCTACGGCAAGGGCGACAAGGCCGCCTTCGATTGGAATCGTGTCTAAGGAATCCGCATGTCCAGCATCAACTACAGCGACAAGATCCCCAACAACGTCAACCTGAGCGAGGACCGCACGCTGCAGCGCGCGCTCGAGCAGTGGCAGCCGAACTACCTGGCCTGGTGGGACGACATGGGGCCTGACGGCTCGCAGAACTTCGACGTCTACCTGCGCACCGCGACCAGCGTCGACCCGCAGGGCTGGGCCCAGTTCGGCCACGTGAAGATGCCCGACTACCGCTGGGGCATCTTCCTGAACCCCGCTGAGAAGGACCGCAAGATCCACTTCGGCGACCACAAGGGCGAAGACGCCTGGCAGGACGTGCCCGGCGAGCACCGCGCCAACCTGCGCCGCATCATCGTGACCCAGGGCGACACCGAGCCGGCGAGCGTGGAGCAGCAGCGCCACCTCGGCCTGACCTGCCCGAGCCAGTACGACCTGCGCAACCTGTTCCAGGTCAACGTGGAGGAAGGCCGCCACCTGTGGGCCATGGTCTACCTGCTGCACAAGTACTTCGGCCGCGACGGCCGCGAGGAAGGCGAGGCCCTGCTCGAGCGCCGCAGCGGCCAGCAGGACAACCCACGCATCCTGCAGGCCTTCAACGAGGAGACGCCCGACTGGCTGGCGTTCTTCATGTTCACCTACTTCACCGACCGCGACGGCAAGTTCCAGCTCTGCGCGCTCGCGGAGAGCTCGTTCGATCCGCTCGCGCGCACGACCAAGTTCATGCTGACCGAAGAGGCGCACCACATGTTCGTGGGCGAGTCCGGCGTCAGCCGGGTGATCGCGCGCACCTGCCAGGTGATGAACGAGCTGAAGACCGACGACCCGGCGAAGCTGCGCGCCGCCGGCGTGATCGACCTGCCGACGATCCAGCGCTACCTCAACTTCCACTTCAGCGTGACGATCGACCTGTTCGGCGCCGACGAGTCGAGCAACGCGGCGATCTTCTATTCGACGGGTCTCAAGGGCCGCTTCGAGGAAGGCAAGCGCAGCGACGACCATGTGCTCAAGGGCCAGAGCTACAAGGTGCTCGCCGTGCAGAACGGCCAGCTGGTCGAGCGCGAGGTGCCGATGCTCAACGCGCTCAACGAGGTGCTGCGCGACGACTACATCAAGGACAGCGTGGCCGGCGTCGAGCGCTGGAACAAGGTGATCGAGAAGGCGGGCATCCCGTGGCGGCTGAAGGTGCCGCACAAGGCCTTCCACCGCAACATCGGCACGCTGTCCGGCACCAAGGTGTCGCCCGAAGGCCGCGTGGTGTCGGACGCCGAGTGGGCCGCGAAGCAGGCCGAGTGGCTGGCCACGCCCGAGGACCGCGCCTTCGTCGCCGGCCTGATGGGCCGCGTGGTCGATCCGGGCAAGTTCGCCAACTGGATCGCACCGCCGGTGATGGGCATCAACCGCCAGCCGGTGGATTTCGAGTACGTGCGCTTCAACTAAAGGACGCGCAAACTCACGCCCATGAACGCTCCCGCCGAACTCGCCTCGGTCATCCAGCAGCACCTGATCGACCCCGAAATCTGCATTCGCTGCAACACATGCGAGGCCACCTGCCCGGTGCAGGCGATCACGCACGACAGCCGCAACTACGTGGTCGACGCGGCCAAATGCAACCTGTGCATGGCCTGCGTGCCGCCCTGCCCCACCGGCAGCATCGACAACTGGCGCACGATGCCCAAGGTGCGCGCCTACACGCTGGAGCAGCAACTCGGCTGGGACGTGCTGCCGGCCGAGCTGACGAGCGACGAACTCGCTGCCGAGGGCGTGGATGTGGCGGCCGTCGCGGCGGCCGCCGAAGCGCCGGCCACGCCGCCGCTGCAGGCCGCGGCCAGCGGCGAGGAACCTTTCGTCGCCAGCGCCTGGGGCGCGACGGTGCCGCCCTGGTCGGCCGCGCACCCGTACACCAACCTCTACGGCCCGAAGAGCGGCCCGACGACCGCCACCGTGGTCGGCAACTTCAAGGTCAACGAGGCCGGCACCGAGAACGAGACGCACCACATCGTGCTCGACCTGGGCTCGATGCCCTTACCGGTGCTCGAAGGCCAGTCGATCGCGGTGATCCCGCCCGGCGTGGATGCGAGCGGCAAGCCGCACCACGCGCGCCAGTACTCGATCGCGAGCCCGCGCAACGGCGAGCGGCCGGGCTACAACAACCTGTCGCTGACCATCAAGCGCGTGCTCGCCGACCACCAGGGCCAGCCGGTGCGCGGCGTGGCCAGCAACTACATGTGCGACCTGCAGGTCGGCGACAAGGTGCAGGTGATCGGTCCCTTCGGCACCAGCTTCCTGATGCCGAACCACCCACGCTCGAACATCGTGATGATCTGCACCGGCACCGGCAGCGCGCCGATGCGCGCGATGACCGAGTGGCGGCGGCGCCTGCGCGCCAGCGGCAAGTTCGAGGGTGGCAAGCTGATGCTGTTCTTCGGCGCGCGCACGAAGGAGGAACTGCCCTACTTCGGCCCGCTGATGAACCTGCCGAAGGACTTCATCGACATCAACTTCGCCTTCAGCCGCACGCCGGGGCAGCCGCGCAAGTACGTGCAGGACGCGATGCGCGAACGCGCCGCCGACCTCGCCCTGCTGCTGAAGGATGCGAACACCTGCTTCTACGTCTGCGGCCTGAAGAGCATGGAAGAAGGCGTGGTGCTGGCGCTGCGCGACGTGGCGACGCAGGCGGGACTGTCGTGGGACACGCTGGGCGCGTCCCTCAAGAAGGAAGGCCGCCTCCACCTGGAGACCTACTGATGGCGTCGCTGGCCATCACGCGCCGCGCACCTGGCGTCGCGCAGGTGACGATGAGCCGCGCCGCGGTGTTCAACGCCTTCGACGAGGCGATGATCGGCGAGCTCGACGCGGCGTTTGCGCAGTTGAGCGACGCGCCCGACGTGCGCGTGGTCGTGCTCGCCGCCGAAGGCAAGCACTTCTCGGCCGGTGCCGACCTGCAGTGGATGCAGCGCGCCTCCGAGGCGAGCTTCGAGTGGAACCTGGCCGACGCGCGCCGCTTCGCGGCGATGCTGGCGCGCATCGAGGCCTGCCCGAAGCCGACCGTCGCACGTGTGCAGGGCGCGGCGCTGGGCGGTGGCGTGGGCCTGGCCTGCGCCTGCGACATCGCGATCGCCGCCGACAGTGCGAGCTTCTCGGTCAGCGAGGCCAAGTTCGGCATCCTGCCCTCGGTGATCGGACCGTATGTGACCAACGCGGTCGGCAAGCGGCAGGCGAAACGGCTCGCGCTGACCACCGCGCGCATCGGCGCCGCCGAAGCGCTGGCGATCGGCCTGGTGCAGCAGGTGGTACCGGCCGACGGGCTCGACGCCGCGGTCGATGCCGTGGTCAAGGAGCTGCTCGCCGGCGGGCCGAACGCCCAGCGCGAGATCAAGCAGCTCTTCTCGCGGCTCGAGGTCGGCCCGATCACGCCCGAGGTGCGCGAGCTGACCGCGCAGACCATCGCCCGCGTGCGCGGCAGCGACGAGGCGAAGGAAGGGTTTTCCGCCTTCCTCGCCAAGCGGCCGCCGCACTGGAATCGGTCGTCATGACGATCCAGTTGAAGGACAGCCAGCTGCTGGTGGTCGGTGCCGGCATCATGGGTGCGGGCATCGCGCAGGTGGCGGCGCAGGCCGGCCATGTGGTGCTGCTGTTCGACGCGCGCGAGGGCGCGGCGGCCGACGCCAAGACGCGCATCGACAAGGGACTCGAAGCACTGGTCGCCAAGGGCCGTTTGACCGACGACGCGGCGCAGACCCTGCTGTCGCGCATCGAGCCGATCGCCGCGCTCGAGCTGGCCACCAGCGTCAAGATCGTCATCGAGGCCATCGTCGAGAAGCTGGACTTCAAGCGCGGCCTGTTCCAGGAGCTCGAGGCGCTGGTGTCGCCGCAGTGCGTGCTGGCGACCAACACCTCGTCGATCTCGGTCACCGCCATCGCCAACGGTCTGGAGCGCCCCGGGCGCCTGGTCGGCATGCACTTCTTCAACCCGGTGCCGCTGATGAAGCTGGTGGAGGTGGTGTCGGGCCTGCACACCGACCCGACGGTGGCCGACGCGGTGTTCGATCTCGCCAAGGCCTGGGGCAAGACGCCGGTGCACACCAAGTCCACACCGGGCTTCATCGTCAACCGCATCGCGCGACCCTTCTATGCCGAGACCCTGGCGCTGCTGCTCGAACGCGCCGCCGAGCCGCCCGCGCTCGACGCCTGCGTCAAGGCGGCAGGGTTTCGCATGGGGCCTTGCGAGCTGATGGACCTGATCGGCCACGACACCAACTTCGCGGTCACGAACTCGGTCTACGAGGCCAACTTCTTCGACAAGCGCTATCAACCGTCGCTGGTGCAGCGCGAGATGGTCGAGGGCGGCCTGCTCGGCCGCAAGAGCGGACGCGGCTTCTACCGCTACGGCGGCGACGCCGCTGGTGCGACGCTGCCGGTGGCGCTGCACGACGCGCCCGACGTGGCGCGCTCGGTCGTCGTGCACGGCCACGGGGCGATCGCCGACGCGCTCGAACAGGCGGCCTCGAAGGCGCTCGAACCCCAGGGTTGGGGTCCGGCGCGCGAGTCCGACTCGGTCTGGACCGGCCTGGCGATCGACGGTGCCCGGCTCGTGCTGACCGACGGGCGCAGCGCGAGCGAGATGGCCGCCGAACTCGGCACGCCCGACCTGGCCGTGTTCGACCGCCCGCTGGCACCGCCTTGGCCCGCCGGCCACGCGCTGGCCTATGCACTGGCCGCGCAGGCCAGCACCAGCTGGCGCTCGCAGGCCCCGGCCTGGCTGACAGCACTGGGCTTCGCACCGCAGCCGCTGGCCGATGCACCGGGCCTGGTGGTCGCCCGTACGGTCGCGATGCTGATCAACGAGGCCGCCGACGTGGTGCTGCAGGGCGTGTGCAGCCCCGAAGGCGCCGATGCGGCGATGAAGCTCGGCGTCAACTATCCGCAAGGCCCCTTCGAGTGGCTGGCGGGCTGGGGGGCGCGCGAAGTGGTCGCACTGCTCGACGCGCTCGACGCCCACTACCGCGGCGAGCGCTATCGTGCGAGCCCCTGGCTGCGCCACGCGGCCCGCCTCAACTGACGACACCGACCCCATGAACCACGCCTTCATCTGCGACGCGATCCGCACCCCCATCGGCCGCTACGGCGGCGCCCTGTCGTCGGTGCGTACCGACGACCTGGGCGCCGTGCCGATCCGCGCCCTGATGGCACGCAACCCCAAGGTCGACTGGGCCGCGGTGGGCGACGTGCTCTACGGCTGCGCCAACCAAGCCGGCGAGGACAACCGCAACGTCGCGCGCATGGCACTGCTGCTGGCGGGCATGCCCAAGGAGGTGCCGGGCGCGACGATCAACCGGCTGTGCGGCTCGGGCCTGGACGCGGTGGGCACGGCGGCGCGCGCGATCAAGTCCGGCGAGGCGGAGCTGATGATCGCCGGCGGCGTGGAGAGCATGAGCCGCGCGCCCTTCGTGATGCCCAAGGCCGAGAGCGCGTTCTCGCGTGCCAACGCGGTCTACGACACGACGATCGGCTGGCGCTTCGTCAACAAGCTGATGAAGGAACAGTACGGCGTCGACTCGATGCCCGAGACGGCCGAGAACGTGGCCGCCGACTGGAAGATCGAGCGCGAGGCGCAGGACCGCATGGCGCTCGCGTCGCAGCGCAAGGCCGTGGCCGCGCAGCAGGCCGGCTTCCTCGACGCCGAGATCACACCGGTGACGATCGCGCAGAAGAAGGGCGACCCGCTGGTCGTGTCGAAGGACGAGCACCCGCGCGACACCTCGCTCGAGGCGCTGGCCAAGTTGAAGGGCGTCGTCCGGCCCGACGGCAGCGTGACCGCCGGCAACGCCAGCGGCGTCAACGACGGGTCGTGCGCGCTGCTGCTGGCCAGCGAAGGCGCCGCACGCAGGCACGGCCTTGTGCCGCGCGCGCGTGCTC
>JALHQP010000051.1 GCA_022841885.1 Aquincola sp.
TCGCGTTCGGCGCGCGTGCGCGCGGCGATCGCGGCCCGCGTCAGGGTGTCGGGCGGTGTCTCGGCAGCCGCTTCGGTCGGTGCCGAAGGCTTGTCGCCCGGCGCCGGCTCGGCCGCCTTGACCTCGCTCTGCTCGGGGCTCCAGCGCACGCGCGCCAGGCCGAGCGAGCGGATCGTCGCGATCTGGTTCGCGTCCGTGATGCGGAAGCTCGACAACGCGAACGGATGCGACATCCACCCCAGGTCGAGGTGCACGAACATCCCGACCTCGAGGTCGGCGGTGGCGATGGTGGGGGCGGCGGTGGTCACGGGCAAAGCGTTCGGGCGTCTCCCGCCACTTTCGGCCCAGCGCCGGCGAACTTGACGGCCGGCCCGCACCGCCCCGGGGCTCAGCGCGCGATCCGTGTAGAAAGCACGATGGCCGAGGTGGTGCGCTCCACCCCTTCCAGTTCGCCGATGCGGTCGATCAGCGCGTCGAGGGCCCCGATCGACTCGGCGGCCAGCACCGCGATCAGGTCGAACGGCCCGCTCACCGAGTGCAGCGTGCGCACTTCCGGGATGCGGCGCAGCGCCGCCTCGATGCCCGCGCTCTGCTTGGGCCGGGCCGTGATCAGGACATGGGCGCGCACCAGCGCCGCCTCGGCCGCGTCGGGCACCACCACCGTGTAGCCGACCACCACCCGCTCGCGCTCCAGCCGCGCCAGGCGGCTCTGCACCGTGGTGCGCGCGAGCCTGAGTTTGCGCGCCAGCTCGGCCGCCGAGGCACGCGCGTTGTCACGCAGCAGGCCGAGCAGGGCGCGGTCGGTTTCGTCCAGGGAAATGGGCATGGCGCCGATTCTATTCGTCGATCCGACGAAACTTGGCCGGCATTTCGTCGCATCTGCCGCTGCCTTCTGCAAGACCCTCGGGCAAGCTGCGCCCCATGAATACGAACCGCCCCCTGCTCGTCATCGGCGCCGGCAAGATCGGCCAGGTGGTCGCCGACCTGCTGGCCGGCAGCGGCGACTACGCCGTCACCCTGGCCGACCGCGACCCCGCGGCCCTGAAGTCGGTGCGTGCCGGCTCGCGCGTGCGCACGCTCGCACTCGACGTGGCCGACCGCGCCGCGCTCGCCGAGGAGCTCAAAGGCCCGAACCGCCCCTTCGCCGTGCTGTCGGCCGCGCCCTTCCACCTGACGCTCACGGTGGCCGAGGCCGCGCGCGCGGCCGGCGTGCACTACCTGGACCTGACCGAGGACGTGGCCGCCACCCAGCGCATTCGCGCCTTGGCCGAGGGCGCCGACAGCGCCTTCATCCCGCAGTGCGGCCTGGCGCCCGGCTTCATCTCGATCGTCGCCGCCGACCTGGCGTCACGCTTCGACCGCCTGGACAGCGTGCGCATGCGCGTCGGCGCCCTGCCCGCCTACCCGAGCAATGCGCTGAACTACAACCTGACCTGGAGCACCGACGGCGTCATCAACGAGTACATCGAGCCCTGCGAGGCCATCGTCGACGGCCGCCGCGTTACCGTGCCGGCGCTCGAGGAGCGCGAGGAGTTCGCGCTCGACGGCGTGCTCTACGAAGCCTTCAACACCAGCGGCGGCCTCGGCACGCTGTGCGAGACGCTCGAAGGCAAGGTGCGCACGCTGAACTACCGCACCATCCGCTACCCCGGCCACGCGGCGATCATGAAGGCGCTGCTGCACGACCTGCGCCTGGCGGACCGGCGCGACGTGCTGAAGGACATTCTCGAGAACGCGGTGCCGACCACCACGCAGGACGTGGTCATCATCTTCGTCACCGTCGCCGGCTGGCGCGAGGGCCGCCTGGTGCAGGAGACCTATGCGCGCAAGGTCTACAGCGCGCAGATCGCCGGCGAGCTGCGCAGCGCGATCCAGATCACCACCGCCTCCAGCCTGGCCGCGATGCTCGACCTGCTGGCGCAGGGGCAGCTGCCGCAACGCGGCTTCGTGCGCCAGGAACAGGTGCCGCTGGCCGCCTTCCTCGGCAACCGCTTCGGCGCGGTCTACGCGCCGGCGGCCCAGGCCCACTGAAGCCGGCCCGCGGCCGCGGGCCCACTAGCCCTTCATCTTCGCCACGCCGCGCACCCAACGGTCGAACGCCGACATCAGGTCGATCGCAAACTTGCGCGTCACGTCGTCCGTGCACTGCCCGCTGGCGTCGAACTTGGTCTGTGCCACGCCGCAGAACACCTCGGGCTTGCCCAGCACCAGCGCGTTCAGGTACAGCAGCACCTTGCGCAGGTCGTACTGCATGCGCGCGCCGCCGAGCGGGCCGCCGGAGGCACTGGCGATGGCCACCGGCTTCAGCGACCAGGGCTGATCGTCGCCGCGGGAGAGCCAGTCGAGCACGTTCTTCAGGCCACCGGGCACCGAGAAGTTGTATTCCGGGCTCACGATCAGCACGCCGTCGGCGCTCGCGATGCGTGCCTTCAGCGCCGCGACCGGCGCGGGCAGGCCTTTGACGAACAGGTCCCCGTCGAACACTGGCACCTCGCGCCAGTCGAGCACCTCGACGGCCATCGTCGAGGGTGCGCTCTCGATCGCCAGCTTCATCAACATGCGGTTGAAGGAGGCGGCGCGCAGGCTGCCGCACAGCGCGACGATGTCCAGACGGGTCATCGGGGAGTCTCCGGGTCGTTGGAAGTCCAAATCGAGGCATCCGAGCGCAGCCGCGCGTCGTGGTCGCCCAGCAGCGGCGGCGCGCTCACGTCGAGCGCACGCTGGCCATCGAAGCTGACGGGCGAGCGCACGGTGCGCCAGCGTTGGCCCGGGTGTCCGGGGTGCGGCGCATCGACGAAGAGCTGCAGGTGTTTCGCCTGCGGATCCTCGGGCACCTCGTTCGTCTCGTACATCGGCGCGTGCGGCACGTCGAGCGCCTCCAGGCGCCGGCACCACTCCGCGCGCGGCTGGGTGCGGAAGATGCCGGTGAGCAGCTCGATCAGTGTGTCTTGATTGCGGATGCGCGCCTCGCGGTCGGCATACAGCGGGTCCTCGAACAGCGTCGGCCGCTCGATCGCCTTGGCGAGCCCTTCCCAGAACTTGGGCGGGCTCGACATGTGCAGCGCGATCCACTGGCCGTCGGCGCAGGGCAGCACATAGCTCTGCGACACGCTCGGCCGGCTGAACGGGCCCATCACCTCACCCTCGGAGAACAGGTGCGTGAAGGCGTCGAGGTTGAAGTGCGTCATCGCCTCGAGCATCGAGACTTCGACGCGGCGGCCCTTCGCACCCTCGCGCTGCTCGCGCTCGTACAACGCCCCGAGGATGCCGAGCGCCGCATAGAACCCCGTCATCGCGTCGGCGATCGCCGGGCCCACGACGCGCGGGTTGGCCGGGTTCACCAGCAGCCTGAGAAAGCCGCTCGCCGCCTGCGCCACCGTGTCGTAGCTCGGCCGCTGCGCCGCCGGCCCATCGGGGCCGAAGCCGCTGATCGCGCAATAGATCAGGCGCGGGTTGAGTTCGCGCAAACGCGCCTCGCCGGCGCCGATCTTCCCGGCCACGCCGGGGCGGAAGTTCTGGATGTAGACGTCGGCCTCGCCCACCAGCTTGTCGAACAGCGCCAGGTCGGCCTTCTGGCGCGTGTCGAGCGTGACGCTCTTCTTGTTGCGGTTGTAGGTCTGGTAGTGCGGGCTGTACAGGCCGCCGCGGAAGGCGCGGAACGGATCACCCGCGGGTTGCTCCACCTTCACCACGTCCGCGCCCAGGTCGGCCAGCAGCATCGACGCCGCCGGCCCGGTGATGAAGGTGCCGTGTTCGACCACGCGCACGCCGCAAAGCACCTTGATCGTCATACGGATGTCTTCGGCACGAAGCCCGGCGGCAGCTCGCCGGTGTAGACCTGCTCGCGCGTGGCCTGGTACGAGAGCGCGAAGCCGATCGGCCGCGCCAGTTCCTCGGTCAGGTGCCCGATCAGGCCGGCGCAGCGCGCCAGGATCGGCACGCCCTTCAGCGCCTCGGCAGGAAATCCCACGTCGAGCAGCACCGCGGGAATCGCCGCCGACACGTTCAGGCGCAAGTCGCGCCCGGTGATCTCGGGCAGCACCGACTCGATGGCCTCGGCGATGCGCACGAAGTGCATCGGCGAACCGGCCTCTTGCGCCACCGCGAACAGGCGCGCCACGCGCGGGTCGCGCGCCTTGTGCTGCGGGTGGCCGTAACCGGGGATCGCCTGCTTCTGCTCGCGCAGCTCGCGCACCACCACGTCGGCGGCGGCATCGATCGCGATCTTCTTGTCCTTCGCCAGCGCATCGACGCGCAGGAACAATCGCCCCGCCGTCTCCGACGCGCCGAGGATCACCGAGCCGCAGCCCAGGATGCCGGCGGCCACCGCGCCCTGGATCGCGTCGGGCGCCGCGGCCAGCGTCATGCGGCTGGCCTGCACGCTCGGCACGAGACCGTGCTCGGCGATCGCCACCAGCGTCGCGTCGAGCACGCGGCTGGCCACGGCATCGGGTTTGCGCCCGGTGACGAGCAGGTGGAAGTAGTCGACGAAGCCGACATGCCCGATCAGCTCCTCGCACAGGTTCGCGCCGCGCACGACGATCGTCTCCTCGTCGTAGGTGCAGATCGCGCTCTCGGGGACGGTGGCCTTGCCGATCTTCATTCCGGTCTCACTTGGCCTGCGCCAGCACGAAGTCGTACGCCGCGCTGTGCCAGGGCTTGTCGAGCGCGCGGCCGTCGGGCGCCTTGCCCGGGGCGTGCTTCTCGTAGTGCACGATCAGGCTGTCGCGCACGCCGAACACCGCATCGCTGTCGAGGTAAGGGCTGTCGGCCGCGAACAGGTGCGTCGTCAGTGGTGCAAAGCCATCGGCGTAGACCTTCATGTGGATGTGCCCCGGCCGGTTCGGGTGGCGGCCCATCGCGCGCAGCATCGCGCCCACCGGGCCGTCGTCGGGCACCGGGTAGAAGGTCGGCTTGATCGACCAGAAGTGGTAGCGGCCCTGCGCGTCGGTGTGGAAGCGTGCGCGCAGCTGCATGCCGGCGTCACCCTCCTTCTGCATGTCGTACACGCCCTCGCCGTCGCCGCTCCACACATCGACGCAGCAATTCGCGATCGGCTTGCCCGCAGCGTCGGTCACCTTGCCGGCGTAGTACGCCGGCTCGCCCGCCATGCCCTTGCCGATGTCGCTGCCCAGCGGCAGCACGGGCGCGTTCTCCCAGTAGAACGGCCCCTGCACCGTCGCCTCGGTGGCACCCTTCAGGTCGCGCGAACGGCGTGCCTGGTCGAGCTGCACCACCAGCATCGACAGGCCCAGCGTGTCCGACAACAGGATGAACTCCTGGCGCTTGTCGTCGCAGGTCTGGCCGACGCGCGTGAGGAACTGGATCGCGGCCATCCACTCTTCGGGCTTCAGGTCCACCTCGCGCGCCAGCGCGTGCATGTGGCGCACGACGGCCGAGATGATCTGCTTGAAGCGCGGGTCGGCGTCGGCCGACAGGCGATCGAGCACGGCCTGGGTGATGTCCTGGGTCTGATGCTGGCTCATGGTCTCTCCGATGCGCTCAGGGTGCGCGGAACAGGTCTCTGGAAATGCCGGCGGCGGCAAAGATGCGGTCGCGCGAGTTCTCGAGCTCGCGCCGCAGCTTGTTCAGGTTCACGTCGAGCAGGCGGCCCTTCCACTTGCGCACCTGGCCGGCGACGATCACGGTCTCGACGTTGCTGCGCTCCATCAGCGACACCACCGCGCCTGGCACATGATTCAGCGGCGTCACGTTGATCGCCTCGGCGTCGAGGATCACGATGTCGGCCTCCTTGCCCGGCGTCAGCGAGCCCACCTTGGCGTCGAGCTTCAGGTCGCGCGCGCCGTTGAGCGTGGCGTAGCCGATCACGTCCCGGGTGGTCAGCAGCGGTGCCACCGACGTGGGCATGCCCGGCTCGGCCAGCTTGGTGGCGTTGACGAACATGCGCTGCAGCGCCATCGCGGTGCGCATCTGCGTGAACATGTCGGCCGTCAGCGTGCACTCCACGTCGGTCGACAGCGACGGCCGGAAGCCGAGCGACTGCGCCTTCAGGATCGGCGGCGTGCCGTGCGCCATGTTCATCTCGATCGGCACCGCCAGCGACACCGCCGCGCCGGCGTCCTTGGCCTTCTGCCAGGCGAAGTCCGACATGCCGGTCATGTGGATGAACAGGTTGTCGGGGCCGAAGGCGTTGGCCCCGGCCAGCGCGTCGAAGGTCGGCCGCATGCCGAAGGTGCCGACGATGTGGGCCGCCACCTGCAGGCCGAGCTCGCGCCCGAGCGCCCACGCCACCTCGTAGCCCGGCAGGTAGATCTCGCCGCCCATCGTCATCGTGACGAGCTGGTCGAACGAGCCGAAGTGCTGGGTGCGGATGCGGCGCGCATCGCCCGGGTACTGGTTGCCGGCCACGCCGCCGGCGCTCTCGAAGTAGCCGAACACCGCACGCCGGCCGCCGTCGCGCAGCGCCTTGATCGACGCGTCCGAATGTGCCGGCGAGTGGTGGATCTGCGAGATGTCGTGCACCGTCGTCACGCCAGCGTCGAGCTGGGACAGCGACCCGAACAGGGTGTTGATGTACACGTCCTCCGGCCGGTACTGCGGCGCGAAGGTCAGCAGGATCTTCTGGAAGTAGTTCTGCGTGATGTTCGCGTCCAGGCCATCGAACAGCAGCCCGTCGGCCAGGAAGCTGCGCAGCGCAGTCTCGAAAAGGTGGTGGTGCGTGTCGACGAAGCCGGGCATCACGATGCGCCCTCGGGCGTCGATCACCGCCGCACCGCCGGCGCGCAGGTTCGGTCCGACGGCGACGATCTTCTTGCCTTCCACCAGCACGTCGGCCTCGGCGAAGTCGCCGACGCGCGGGTCCATCGACATCACCGAGCCGCCCTTGATCAGGTAGCGGCGGCCGCGGTGGCCGCTGTGCTCGGGTTCGCGCTCGTCGTTGGCCTGCGCCTCGCGCGGCGAGAAGATCGCCAGGCCGCCGGCGGCCGCGGCGGCGCTGCCGGCGCCGGCCGCCTTCAGGAAGCCGCGGCGCGGGTTCCAGCGCGGGCTCTCGTCGTCGGTGTGGTTCTGCGGGTGGCCGTCATCGCACAGCTTGCACATGGTGCTCGTCTCCTGTGGTTTCTTGTGGGCCCGCGGCGTCCCCGGCGGGCAAGGGGGATGAGGACAGAACTTCGTAGTCGACCTGGTGGCGCGCGGTGCGCAGGTCGCCGAGGCGGCTGCGCACGCGCAGGTGCTCGGGGTGCTCGGCGTAGCCGGCCAGCGCTTCGCGCGACGCGAACTCGGTGTAGAGCACCACGTCGCAGGCGTAGTCGATGCGGCTCTCGTCGATGCCGACCTCGATGTGCAACAGACCCGGGATGCGGCCGCGCAGCGCCTCGAACTCGCTCTTCAGCAGCGCAAGGTTGCGCGCGCGCGCGACTGCGTCGTCGCCGCGCACGTTCCACATCACGATGTGCTTGATCGTCATGGCACGAAGCCGGCCTTCTGCGGCCACAGGTTGACGAAGGCGTGCACCTCGGTGCCGGCGTAGAGGCCTGCGCGGGTGAACGGTTCGTCGGCCAGCCAGGCCATCGCCGCCCCCCGCGAGTCGAAGTCGATCGCGAGCAGGCTGCCGACCATCGCCACGCCGTCGTCGGCCACCAGCGGCCCGGCAAACGCGATGCGATCCGCCAACTGGCCCAGATAGGCCTTGTGCGCCGGCCGCACCGCGTCGCGCAAGGCCGAAGCCCCGGGCTTGTCGAGCAGGCGCAGGACGTAGATCATCTACACGCCCAAATACGCACGGCGGATCTCGTCGCGGCTCATCAGCTCGTCGGGCGTGCCCTCCGCCACCATGCGGCCCTCCTCGAGCACGTAGGCGCGGTGCGCCACGCGCAGCGCGGTGGCCACGTTCTGCTCCACCAGCAGCACGGCGGTGCCGGCCTCTTCGTTGACGCGCCGGATGGCGGCGAACATCTCCTGCACGATCAACGGCGACAGGCCCAGCGACGGTTCGTCCAGCAGCAGGATGCGTGGCCGCGCCATCAGCGCGCGGCCGATCGCCACCATCTGCTGCTGCCCGCCCGACAGTTCGCCGGCGGCCTGCGCGAGCTTGGGCTTCAACGCCGGGAACAGCGCGAGCACCTGCTCGATCGACTCGCTGCGCTTGGCCTTCGCGGCCGCGAGCAGGCTGCCGATCTCCAGGTTCTCCAGCACGCTCATCGAGCCGAACAGGCGCCGGCCCTCGGGCACGATCACCAGCCCCGCCTCGCAGAAGCGGTGCGGCGGCAGCGCCGTGATGTCGCGGCCCTCAAGCACGATGCGCCCGCCGCGCGAGCGCAGCACGCCGGCCAGCGCGTTGATCAGCGTCGTCTTGCCCGCGCCGTTGGGGCCCACGACGCACAGCAGTTCGCGCGCGCGCAGCGTGAAGCTCACGCCCCACAGCGCCGGCGCCTGGCCGTAGGCCACCTGCAGGTCGTGGACCTCAAGCATGGGCGGGCTTCCAGGTCGGCGGCTGCGCCGGGCCGGGCGCGGTCGGTGGCGAAGTGGGTGCCGCCTCGGCCGGGGCGACCGCCGTGCCCAGGTAGGCCGTCATCACCTCGGGCCGGCGCATCACCTCGTCAGCCGCGCCCTCGGCCAGCACCTGACCCTGGTCGAACACCACCACGCGGTCGGTCAGCGCCATCACCGCGCGCATCACATGCTCGACGAAGACCACCGTCGAGCCCTGGTCGCGGATGCGCCGCACCAGCGCCACCGCGTCATCGATCTCGCTCGGCGTCAGGCCGCACAGCACCTCGTCGAGCAGTACCAGGCGGGGCCGCGAGGCCAACGCGCGCGCCAGCTCGAGGAACTTGCGCTGGTGCAGGTTCAGCGCGTCGGGGTGCGCGTGCGCCTTGTCCTGCAGGCCGGCGAACGCCAGCCAGGCCATCGCTTCGCGCCGCGCCGCGTCGGGCGTGGCAATGCCGCCGCCGAACATCGCCGCCAGCGCCACGTTGTCGAGCACGCTCTGGTGCGCGAACGGGCGCGGGATCTGGTAGGTGCGCGAGATGCCGGCGCACGCGATGCGGTGCGCCTCGGTGCCCGCCAACTCGCGGCCCTCGAACACCACGCTGCCGCCGGTGGGCACGTAATGGCCGCTGACCACGTTGATGAAGGTCGACTTGCCCGAGCCGTTGGGCCCGAGCAGGCCGAGGATCTCGCCGCGCCGCACCTCCACGTCCACGCCGCCGAGCGCCTTGACGCCGCGGAAGTGCTTGGCCAGGCCAGTGGCCTTGAGCAGCACCTCGCCCGGCGCCACCGCCGCCGAACCATGCGTCCTCGGCTGCGCCTCGGGTGGCACCGCCGACGGTTCGCTCGCGGCGGGCAGCGCAAGCGGCGGCCGCCGCTTCGCCCACGCGCGCTGGATGCGCGGCAGGATGCCGTCGGGCATGAAGAGGATCGCCGCGATCAGCACCACGCCCACCATCGCCTTGCCCGCGATCGCGAAGTTGGCCGCCGTGAAGCTGTACAGCAGCAGCGTGATCGCCACCGCGCCGATGGCAGGCCCGGCCCAGTGACGCGTGCCGCCGAGCACGCTCATCAGCACCACCGTCAGCGGCACGGTGATCGTGAACACCTCGCCCACCGTCACGTAGTTCAGGAACAGCGCGTGGATGCCGCCGGCCACGCCCGCCAGCGCGCACGACACGCCGAGCGCGATCAGCTTGTAGCGGTAGGTCGGCACGCCCATCACCTCGGCCGCGTCCTCGTCGTCGTGGATCGCGAACAGCCCCGCGCCCAGCTTGCTCTGCGCGATGGCCCAGGCCACCAGCAGCGTGACCGCCGCGGTCGCGAGCGCGAGCAGGTAGAACGTGGACGACTGCGTCGGCCCGATCTTGGGCACCGCCACCGCGGCCAGCGACACGCCGCTGCCGCCGTCGATGGGCGTGTTGACGATCACCGTGCCGAGCACGAAGGTCACCGCCAGCGTCAGCAGCGCGAACACCTCGCCGCGGATGCCCTTGACGCGAAACACGATCGCGCCGACCACGAGGCCGAGCACACAGGCCACCGCCGCCGCGACCGGCAGCGTGGACAGGAACGCCCAGCCCGCCTTGTCCATCAGCGTCGCGCTGGTGTACAGGCCGGCGCCGAAGAAGGCGCCGTGCCCGAACGAGAAGTAGCCGGTGTAGCCCGACAGGATGTTCCAGCTCGTCGCCAGCACGATCCAGTGCAGGATCAGGTAGAGCAGCGAGTCGTAGAAGGCCGGCAGCCCGAGCGAGGGCACGAAGGCCAGCGCAATGGCGGCGCCGACGATGACCAGCGGCGTCTTCTTCATGCGGCCCTCCCGGGCCTGAACAGCAGGATCGCGATCAACAGCGTGAAGCTCACCAGCGGCGCCCACGACGGCGCGGTCACCGCCATCGTCACCGCCTCGCTCACGCCGATCACCACGCCGGCGATCAGCGGCGCCAGCGCGCGGCCCAGGCCGCCCAGCATCACGGCGGCGAACACCACGCCGATCCAGGCGTAGATCTGGCTCGGCGCGAGCGTGAAGCCGAGCGCCAGGCACACGCCGGCCACCGACGCGAGCGCCGAGCAGGTGCCCGCCAGCAGCAGCGCATTGCGCTGCTGGTGCACGCCGAAGGCCGCGGCGATCGGCGCGTCCTCGGCCGAAGCGCGCAGCGCCTTGCCCAGGTCGCTGTAGCGCAGCACCGCCCACACCGCGACGCTCAGGGACACGGCGAGCCCAAGCGTGATGAGCTCGGGCAGCGGCATGTACAGACCCGCCACCTTGAAGCTGTGTTCCCCGTAGGCCGACTCGAGCTTGCGAAAGTCCGCGGTCCAGATCGACTGGATCAGCGCCTCCACGATGCCGGTCAGGCCGAAGGTGATCAGCAGCGAGTTGAAGGGCGTGATCGCAAAACGCGCCATCGCCCAGTGCAGCCCGGCGCCGATGCCGAAGAAGAGGGGCACGATCACCCCCAGCGACAGCAGCGGGTCCAGCCCCATCTGCGCCATCTGGTAGCACAGGTAGGCCGCCAGGAAGGCGAACGCGAAGTGCGCCAGGTTGATCATCCGCAGCAGCCCCCACGACAAGCTCAGGCCGAGCCCGAGCAGGCCGTAGAGGGCGCCGACGAAGATGCCCGACAACACGCTTTGCGCCAGCAGGCTGGCGCTCGGCATCGCAAAACCCGACATGCCGCCTCGCAGCCCGTGATCAGTTGGTCTTCAGCGTGGCGCCGGGCGCCGCATGGCTCTTCGGCCACACCACGGACCACTTGCCGTCCTGCACCTGCTTCACGCGCATCAGGTCGTCGCCGTACTGGCCCGTGCCGTCGAAGCGCAGCCGGCCCTGGATGGTGTCGACGCGGTTGGCCTTGAGCCAGGCGCCGATCGCCTTGTCGTCCAGGCTCTTCGTGGCCACCACGCCGGCTTCGAGGATCTGCCACGCCGTGTAGCTGGCGGCGGCCTGCACCTCCACCGAAATGTCGGGGAAGTTGGCGGCCTTGGCGCGCTCGCGATAGATGCGGATGAACTCGGCCGCGCCGGGCGCGTTGGTGAAGGGCGCGTGCTCCTCGAAGATCGTCACCGACAGCGCGTTCTTCGCCTCCGGCAGCGTGACCAGCGGGCCCGGCGCCGGGTACAGATAGAAGTGCTGCGGCGGCACGTAGTCGATCTTCTTCATCGCGTCGAGCAGCATGTTGCCTTCGAGGCCGATGGCGCCCACCCACACGAAGTCGGGCTTGGCGTCCTTCACGCGGTTGGCGATCGGGCCGAAGTCGCGGTTGCCGAAGTCCCACTCCAGGAACAGCACCTCGGTCAGGCCGCGCTTCTTGATCGCCTCGCGCGCACCGGCGCTCATGAACTGGATCGGCGGGAACTTGCTCGTCACCACCGCCACCGTCTTGGGCGGCTTGGGGCCGGCGGCCAGCGCGTCGAACACGCTGGCGGGCACCGAGTTGCCCGGGTCGGTGCCCAGCGACCAGGCCGGGAACGAGTTCTCGTACTTGGCCAGCGCCGGAATGCCCAGCGTGTGGTGCACCAGCACCTTGCCGTAGCGCTGTGCCACGCCCATCGCCGACAGGATGCCCGGCGTGGCATACGGGCCCATCAGCAGGTCCACCTTGTCGGCCGTGACGAGCTGCTCGTACAGCGTGCGCGCCACGTCGGGCTTGCTCTGGTCGTCCAGCAGCACCCACTGCAGCGGCCGGCCCAGCCAGCCGCCGCGCTTGTTGGCCTGCTCGATGTAGATCTCGCCGACCACCTTGTGGATCTGCGCCGTGGCCGACAGCGGCCCGGTCAGCGCCAGCGTGCCGCCGATGCGGATGGGGCCGGTGCCCTGCGCCTGCGCGAGGCCCGATACCGTGGCGAGGCTCGCCACGCCGGCACCGATCGCCGTGCGGCGGGTGATCTTGGAATGAGCTGTCATGGCTTGTCTCCTGTCGTGGTTGTCGTGAGAGGCGTGGTTTCCGCTGCGGCTTCTTCGAGCACGAAGTTGAACTCCACCGTGGTGAACTGCTTGTGACTGCGTTGACCGTCCGGAGTGGGGTCGTCTGCGCGATGGTCGACCCAGGGAACTACCAGGGAGCGGCGCACGGCGAAGAGGGCATCCGAGTCGAGGTACTTGCCATGCTCGCGGAAGAGATGCGTGACGAGCGGGCGGTAGCCGGGCGCCGTGATGGCGACGTACACATGCGCCGGTCGCCAAAGCGGCCGGCCCAGTGCAGTGAGCAATCGACCCGCCATACCATCGGCCGCGACCTGATACGGCTGCGGCGTGTCGTCAAAACGGCAACAGAAGCTGCCATCTGCCGCGGTGCGTGCGCGCTGCGCGTACACACCCTGCGGGAACCCGGGCGCAGGCCATGCATGCACTCGCGCGTCTGCCAGTGGCTGCCCACTGCGGCTGCAAACCCTGCCGACGACAAAGAAGGCCGGCCATTCTTTGATTTCCGGGTGCTCGAGCGTGAGCTGGCCTCCGTAGCTGGACGTGCGAGCGACGATTCGAGAAGACTCCGTGCTGCTCTCTTTGGCGCTCCGCCGCGCCAAGGCGCCCACGAGCGTCGAAACACCCAGGGCGTCCGCCAGCAAACCCATCTCGTTGGCGAGGTGGCGGGGCCGAACGCTGCAGTCAGCAAGCACCTGGAGCCCTGCCTGCCACTCGGCCTCCGTCAGCTTCACGTCTCGCACAAACGCATGCAGATGCTGCACCAGGCTCGTCACCACCTCGCGCAGGCGCGCGTCCCCCGAGGCGCCGTGGCGCGCGATCACCGCCTGGGTGATGGTGTCTTCATCTATGTGACGCATCGGGCCGCGACTCTATGCTTCCACCCATGGAGACAAAAGCGCGCCGCGGCAAAGCTTTGTTCCGCTCGCCGGAAAACTGCGGGTAAACATGGATCGCTGGACGGAAATCGAACTCTTCGTGCAGGTGGCCGAGCTGGGCAGCCTGAGCCGCGCCGCCGAATCGCTGGGCCTGAGCAATGCCGCGGCCAGCCGCCACCTGGCGGCGCTGGAAGAGCGCCTGAGTGCCCGCCTGGTGCAGCGCAACACGCGGCGCCTGTTCCTCACCGACGTGGGGGAGGACTTCTTCCGCCGCTGCAAGCCGCTGCTGGGCGAGCTGCGCGACGCCGAGGCCGCGGTGAACGAGGCCGTCATCAAGCCCACCGGGCTGCTGCGCGTGCAGGCGTCGCTGAGCTTCTCGATGAACGTGATTGCGCCGCTGCTCACGCTGTTCAACGAGCGCTACCCGGACCTGCGGGTGGAGATCGTCACCTCCAACCGCTATACCGACCTGCTGGAGAACGGCATCGACGTGGCGGTGCGCAACCGCGAGTTCGAGAACGACTCGGCCATCACCGTGCGCCGCCTGGCCGAAACCAAGCGCGTGCTCGCCGCGTCACCGCAATACCTGCAGCGCCACGGCACGCCGCGCACGCCCGACGAGCTGGCCCACCACCGCCTGCTGATCTACAACCTGGCCAACCACCCCAACGAGCTGCGCCTTACGCGCAACGGCGCCGTGACCTCCGTGCCGGTGCAGGGCGTGCTCGAAGCCAACGACGGCCAGGTGGTGCGCGCCGCGGCGCTGAAGCACCTGGGCATCTTGATGCAGCCGCTGTACATCATCCACGAGGACGTGATCGCCGGCCGCCTGGTGCCGCTGCTGACCGAGTGGGAGCTGCAGCGGCTGACGATCAACATCGCCTACCCGACGCGAAGGCATCTGCCGGCGAAGGTGCGGTGCTTCGTAGACTTTCTGGTCGAGCAGTTTGCGGTGAATGACTTTGAGAGAAGGTGGACGGCGTAGGCCGGAACAGGAAGTCCCGACCGACTGGTGGCGGCAGGCAAGCCCACGGATCTCTCCGAGGCATGCACCTGCTTAGCCGCTGTACCCGCGGGGACGGCGCCGTTTCGCCCGAGATTTCCTGGAAGGCAACGAGCGAGCATC
This sequence comes from Aquincola sp., assembly GCA_022841885.1. Lineage (GTDB taxonomy): Bacteria > Pseudomonadota > Gammaproteobacteria > Burkholderiales > Burkholderiaceae_C > CADEEN01. The sequence goes on from JALHQP010000051.1 coordinate 14,375, forward strand.
CCGCTCACTCGAAGCTTTGATTTCGAACGCGATGCTCCTCGGCCTCCGAGCGACGTTGCTGGGCGACCTGAGCCGCAAACAGCCGCGCCGCCTGATTGGCCCATGCGACAACAGCGGGGTTGCGGTGAAGCTTCAGTTCCTCGATGAGTAAAGAACGAGTGGCAAGCGCATCGGCCAGCGATCCGGTCCAACCTCGCGGGTGAAAACGACGAAGGAAAGCGTCCAGCACCTTGTCGGGGTCATGGGCAACTTCAATCAATCGAAGTGCAGCGGGAGACCATCCGTTCGCAGGCTCATCATCTCCGGCGTTGGAAAACCGGATCACATGGGCAAGCAGTTCATGCCGTGTCTCCGGGCGTTGTGCCGCCCATTGAACCCACGTCTCTTCTGGAACGTGATCGAGCGCGCACTCGCGGTTCTGCCGCATGTCGACAAAGATCAATCTGCCTTCGCCCTCCTCCCGCGCAGCGGCCTCGACGAGGATGTCAAGCACCACAAGCGGGAATACCTTCGCGAGCGCGGTCACGATGTCGCCTATGTCCGATGCGTGTACCTTCCAAGCCTCAACCGCAGCAAGTATGCGATTGCAGAATTCGCGTGCTTGATCCTCATGGGTTCCGTCGCCGAACGCCACGCGGATCATCTGGCCTAGCAGGTGATTGCGCGAAACGTTGTTGTTGAGATCAAGCCTCCGCAGAAATTCTCTGCACGTTTCGCGCAGCTGCGTGCTGATCGGCAACTTGTCCGATACGACGCCGAAGACGCGCATGCCAAGGACCTCGGCAGCGACGTCAACGCCAGCTTGTTTGGAAGAGATAGCGTCAAGAAGCCGCCTAAGTTCATCGTCACTCAAGCCTTGATGAGATCTACCGGTGGCAATGACGCCGAAAGATGTGATCGGGACAGTGTCCAACGCAACAGCCCGCAGCATGCGATCTAGGCCACCAAGCTCTAGTCCAATCACTGCCTGCCACCAAGGAAGGTTTGGGTGCAGCGCAACATCCTCAAAGGTGTGGTCAAGCAACGCCTCTGCCTCCGCTGGAGACTGTTCTTTGACTCCGGAGAGAAATCCGGCGAGAAGGTCACCTTTGCCAACGTCATTGGGTAACTGTGACAGGCCCGCTCTGAGTAGGGCCCAGGTATCATTAAATGAAGGGCACTCGGCTGCGATTCCTCGGCCCAAATGGAACGGCTTCGTGGACTGCGCCTGGAGAATCTCGGGCAAATGCTCGGCAAGGGCCTCAGGCTGTCTGGCCAACTGCCGCCCAAGGTCCACGCACACTTCAAACACCCGCTCTCGCGCCTTCAGCGAGGCCAAGCCGCTTTCTTGCTCCTCCTCTTCCAACGCATCGGCGATGTCGATGGGGGTCCAGTCGGGTGTCAGCGCATACGCGCGGATCATCTCGCCGAGGTTGGACGGGCGCAGACGAATTTCCAATGCCTCCAGGTGAGCACGCATCGTCTCGGAGAGGCCTTCGTACTTGCGCTTCATCGCGCGCCTCAGGGCGATCCAAGCGTCGGTCCATCCTCCACAACCGGAGGAGACCCGCTCAATCATCGCTATTACCTCTCCATGCATCCCGACTCGAAGCTGCTCTCTGATGTGCTCAGCCAGAACCCGCCGAACGCGCTCAGACGCCTCCTTTGACGGGTGAGCGAAGGTCGCTCCCAGCGCGATGACACGGTCGTACCAGTGCCGAACGTCATGGCCGCTCGTTGGATAGAAGCCAAAGTCGCGCTTTCGAGCCCCGAACTCAAAGGAGAAGTGAGAGGTGAAGTGATGCGCTCGGAGCATCTCCGTGAACAACGCCAGCCCTAACGTTTGCTTCGACTTGTCGCCTTCGAAGAGAGCGTGAACAACCTTGACCCGATCCTCGACGCTGGCATGGGTTCCTGAGAGGTACAACGTAAAAAGTGACTTGAGGTAGTCGACTCCACGGTCCCCGCTCTTCGCCTCGTCGGCAAGGGCAAAGCGCACCAAAAGGGCCGCACAGCGCTCGAAGTACTGCGGCTCGTATGCAATGGACCTGACGACACGAAGGAGCTCAGCCCGATTGCGGTTGTTGTCCGTGTAGAACCACTCAACCTTGGCGGCGGCCGCCATCTCAATGAAGGACAACGTCGCGGCGGGACTCACCGGCGCGACGTTCTCGAACACATCGGGAGCCACGCCGCTCAGCCTGCCAAGGCCACTCAACATGCCGCCATCGGAGAGCCACTTCATGCTCAAGGCGATGGCGACCTCTTCATCATGAAGGTAGCCGACCCTTCGAGCCAAGGATCGAAGCATCCTCGGCCGCGCGCTGTTGACGATGGCTTCCTCAAGCCTCGTCAGTGGTATGTCCTCAAGTGCTCGCTTGGCCAAGCGGTTGGCCAGGGCATGGGGCAGTATTGCTCGCCACTTGCCGCGCTTCTGTACGAGGCGCCGCCTCTGGAGCTCCGCAACATGCTTGTAAAGCTGATCGGTCGACTGGCCGACGAGGCGGGCCAGCGTTGCCAGCTCTGACGAGTCGCCAAGTGTTTCCCCATCAAACGAATACAACAGGGCGCAAGCCTTGGCGGCATCGAGCAATTCTGAGTCCGGCGTCTTCTGTTGGAAGAAGAGGCGCTCAAAGAGTTCTGTATCTCTCAGCCTAGCTAGGGATGTACCGTCCTTTGCCGTCTCTGCAAGGGCGAATGCCACTCGGGCGTTTCCTTCTGAGAAGCGAGCGATGACCGTCCGGCTTGGTTGAGAAATGGTCGGGTATCGAAGTTCCAGAATCTTCTCGACGAGGTCTGGTGAAGCGGGCTCCAAGCGAAAGGTGCTGGAGTTGGCCGGCTCGTCGTCGTTGATGTCGTACTCAACGGTGATGGCGCTGACCAGGCAGTTCGAGTTTGCGATTTGCGCCGACAACTTGGCATGGAGTTCTGCACCGCAGTTGTCGATGATCAGGACGGCTCTATGCACTCCGTTGATCAGTCGCGTGAGCATCTCCTGCGGAGAGGGACTCAAATCGTCCGAGATGTCGGCGTACAAGGCGTCGGACCACGCAAGTGGATGTGCCCCAATACGAGCGTCAAACAGGGCCTGGATGAGACGTGTTTTCCCAACACCCGACAATCCCACCAGACGAACCACACCCTTGGGTTGGGCGAGGATGCTTCGAAGCTCGGCAATGGCCTTCGAAGCGTCCACACCAGCGGCGTCGTGAATCGACGGTCCAACGAGCCGGACGCCCGAATCGAGCAAGTATGGCGAGTCGAGCGAAGTGGGTGAACTTGACCAGTCCTGAAACGGGCGCCAGCCAGACAGCGGCAAAGCGAGCCTTTCACGAACCCAGGGCACCAGGCTCGGGTGCTGATTTGTCCAGGAAGCGAGGCGACGGCTGTCATAGAAGTCGAGCGTCAACTGCTGCACGTGCGGTACGCCCTCGACCGCTTTAGCCATAGCTGCGCGCCGCGCTTTGAGCGCGATATCGCTGAGAGATTCCTTGGAGCTGGCGATCACGTATGCACCACCAGCAGCGGCAAGTTCAATGATGCTGGGGCGAACTACTTCCTCGGGAGCCATCTCCGCGGCAATCCGCGCCTTGGCCAGCTTTTGAGCCTTTGTCTGGTAGCCCGTAGCGGGCCTGGGAACGTATCCGTCGATGTGACTGCCGGCGGGGAGCGCGACGCGAACATCAATGCCCCCGTCCGGAGCGTCCTGGTTCCCTCCCCATGTGACCGCCGCAGGTGAATGGCCTCGCGTCCACAACTCGCGCTCGCACAAGATACCCACGAGCGTTCGCAGATCGGCATCCGAGAGTTGTGCGACTTGGTCGCTGGTGATCTCCAGAATCACAAGAACATTCTAGAAGGGGGTACTCGGCGCTCACTCAAAGAACACTACTTCCCGCTCCTGCGCGCTCTCCAGCTTCGCCCCTTTTGCGCGCACTCGGCAGCTTCCTAGATCGCGTGGTGCTGCGCAGGCGGGCGACCAGGCCGGCAACGCCAAGGACGTGTGCGTCAAGGAAGCCAAGGCAGCCCACACCAAGGCCCTGGCCGATGCCAAGATGAGCAGGCAAGTCGGCGACTCCCGGCAGGACGCCGCCAAGGACAAGCGCGACGCGGACTACAAGGTGGCCATCGAGAAGTCCGACTCGCTGGCGGGCGATGCCAAGGGCGCAGCTGCATCGCCGCGGCCAAGGCGCGCTTCGGCAAGAGCTGACGGCGAGGCGGGCGGCGCGGGCGCGCCGCCGCGTCATCGCGCAGCAGGCGCAGCCTGCTGCGTGCGCTCGTCGCGTTGCGCCTTTCGCATGGCGGCCGGCGGTTCGCCCACCCAGCGCCGAAACGCCGTGCTGAACGTACTCCCCGACCCATACCCCACGCGCTCGGCCACCTGCCCCACCGACAGCTTGCCCTCGCGCCCGCGCAGCAACTCCTTGGCCATCGCCATGCGCCAGGCCAGCAGGTACTCCATCGGCGGCTGACCCACGGCGCGGGTGAAGCGCTCGAAGAACGCCGAGCGCGACAGCGCCGCCTTCTTCGCGAGTTGATCCACGGTCCACGGCCGCGCCGGGTCGGCGTGCACCGCCCGCAGCGCCAGCGCCAGCCGCGCGTCGGCCAAACCACGCAGCAGGCCCGGCGGCGCCTCGTCGCCCGGCAGCGCGCGCAGCGCCTCCACCAGCAGCAGTTCCACCAGCCGCGCCAGCACCAGGTCGCGCCCGGCGCGGCGCTGGCCGGCCTCGTCGGCCACTAGGCGCACCAGCGTGGCCAGGCGCTCCACGCCGCGCACGTGCAAAAGTGGAGGCAGCATGGCCACCAGCAGCGCCGCCGTCTCGTCGTCAGGCGAGCCGAAGGCGAAGTGGCCGCCGAGCAGCCGCACGTCCGGCCGCCCGCCGCGCCGGCCGTGGCGCAGTTCGCCGCTGGGTGGCGACGACGTGGATGCGCTCGCCTTCGCGTCCATGCGCACCAGCTCGCGCCCCGGCGGTGGTTCGTCGCTCGTCATCGTGAAGCCGGGCGTGGCCGGCAGCAGCACGAAGTCGCCAGCCTCCAAGGCCACGGCCGCTTGCCCGTCCACCGCCAGGCGGCAGCCGCCTTCGAGCACGGCGCAAAAGCTCGGCTGGCCGAACGCCGGGTAGCGCACGCCCCAGCGGCCGGCGCCGCTGATGCCCTTGGAGAACACGGTGCGCGGGCGCAGCAGGCCGATCACTTGCGACAACGGGTCGGCGGCGCTCATGTGGGGACGGTTCTGGACGATGGCCAATGAAATGTGGACTCTGGATTGTAGAAAGTCCTGCCACGGCTGGCCATCATGCCGACCTTCGATACAACACACGCAGGAAGCGACCCTCATGAAAACCGTTCTGATCACCGGCTGCTCGTCGGGCTATGGCCTGGAAACCGCCCGCCACTTCCACGCGCAGGGCTGGCGCGTCATCGCCACCATGCGCACGCCGCGCACGGACCTGCTGCCCACTTCGGAGCGGCTGCGCGTGCTGCCGCTGGACGTGACGCAGCCCCGCAGCATCGCGGCCGTGCTGGCCGACAGCGGCCCCGTCGACGTGCTGGTGAACAACGCGGGCATCGGCCTGTTCGGCGCCTTCGAAGCCACGCCCATGCACACCGTGCGCGAGGTGTTCGACACCAACACGCTGGGCGTGATGGCGATGACGCAGGCCGTGCTGCCGGCGTTTCGCACCCGGCGCGCGGGCGTGGTGGTGAACGTGACCTCCAGCGCCACGCTGGCGCCGATGCCGCTGGTAGCCACCTACACCGCCAGCAAGATGGCCATCGAGGGCTTCACCGCGTCGCTGGCCTTCGAGCTGGAAGCGTTCAACGTGCGCGTGAAGCTGGTGCAGCCGGGCTACGCGCCCACCACGCGCTTTGCACACAACGGCGGCGCGCGCATGGCCGGGCTGCTGCCCGAGCCCTACCTGCCGCTGGCGCAGCAGGTGTTCGCGGCGCTGGGCACGCAGAGCGTGTTCACCCAGGAGATCGACGTGGCCAGCGCGGTGTGGCGCGCGGCGAACGACACGAGCGGGCAGCTGCGGTTTGCGGCGGGGGCGGACGCGGTGGCGCTGGCGCGCGATGCGGGCCGCGGCGTGGCCGGCCCAGCGATGTTGGCCTCGGCGTAGGCGGACCCCTCGCCACGGGCGGGTGGCCGACGTAGCATCCGCCCATGTGCCCCCACGCCTGTGGCCTGTGAAGCGGTTGCTCGGCGCTCTGTGCCGCCGCTTCTCCGCGCCGGCATCTGAGCGCCCGGGCTCGACTGCCCAAAGCATGCAGGACGTGATCGACCGCATGCAGCGGGACGCCATCGAAAAGGCCGAGCTCGCCAAGCGGATGAAGGATCCGGGCTTTCCGCTGTCCGGGCTCTATCGGCCGCAAGGCCCGATCCTGAACTGGATGCTGACGATCCTGGCTTTGTGGGACGGAGGCGTGGTCGACCCCGGAATCATCGACCGAACCCCCGTCAGCCCCACACAGGAGCGCATCACCTTTCCCTTTGTCAGCAAGGCCTGGTCGATCCTCAGTTCGGCAGGCCGCGTCGAGCGGCGGGTGAAGCTCGGCGAAACGATGTTTCTGGCCACCGCGCCCACGTCGTCCATGCGCGCCGCGGTGCACAGCGAACTCATCAGCGACCGGCATGTGGTGATGTTCGATGCAGGGCTGTTCATCAACCTGACCCGGCTGGGCATTGCGATCTCCGACCTGCTGATCGATCACGACCTGGCGAAGTCGCGCCTGCCCTGGGGCCGCTACAACCTCGACCTCGACGCTGGGCAGTTAGCCACTCGAGGCCCCGCGATCGACGCACTCGCCGACCAGTGCGTCGAGCTGATTGTGCGCGGGCACTTGCACGACCTGCCGTTGACAGGATCCAACCCCCTGCGGGACGAATTCGTCCCCGTGTTTCTTCGCGATTCGTTCCTGTTCCTTGTGGCCCACGAGTACGCCCATGTCCACCTCAGGCATCACGACCCGCACGCGGCGGAGCCGCTCGCGAGACAGGAGGACCAGGCGGACCGGCACGCGTTCGGCGACGTCTGCTCGGCGATCGGCAGCCGGGGCGAACCGACGATCGGCGTCTTCTACAACGTCATGCTGCTCCTGTTCTGCTTCGAGCTGATCCATCGCACGGTGCACTTCGCGATGACAGGCAAGGACTACGGCCACCTGGACGGCAGGCTGCAGCACCAGATCATGATGGGCCGCGAAGACCGGCATCTCAGTCCTTCGGCGAGGCGGTGGGGGATCGCGCAGCTGGCTCTGGAGGCGGCCGCGCAGCTGCCACCCGACTTCGCCGCGCGGGTCGACCACATCGAGGCGACACTTCAAGACATCTGGAAGGTCACGCTGGTGAAGATGGAGCCGCGACTTGCGAGTGCCCGCATCTCCGGGGCGTGGGACGAGCAGGTTCGCCGCCACGCGGAGGCTTACGAGTCTTTTGGCACGTCCTGAGGGAGGAATCCATGTTGCTCATGCCGCTTTCGTACTGGCTGCTCGCGCTGGCGCTGCTTGCAGCGGCCGTCGTGATCACCACCAAGCTCAAGCCGGCGTTCATCTGGCGCGAGGTGAGGCACCCGGTCACCGAAGTCCGCAGCGCCAAGGGTTTCGACGATCCGACGGCGACGGTCGAGATCTCGTACACGGAGGGCGGTGAACAGCGAACAGCCAAGATGACCGTGGCGAAGTTCAAGGAACTGGTGACGAAGGACGAGGTGTCGGGCAAGTCGTTCTTCCACGGTAAAGCGCCCGACATGGTCATTGCGGGAGTCTGTTTCGCACTCAGCGCAGCGGTGTCGGTGGCCGCCTCCTGGGCCTTTTCGTCAGGTTGACAGGGCCCGGGCTGATCTGCGCATCCGCCGTCATCGGCTGCGTCCGGTTGACGTGCAGCAGCGCTCTCAGCGCCACCCGCACCGTCACTTCCCCAACCGACACGCCTCCCGCGTCTCCGCAAACGCGCTGCGCCCAAGCCAGCGCCACAGGCTGCGCGCATCGCTCGCGCCGCCGCGCACGCGCACCGCACGGCTGTCCACGGCTTCGTGGGCGTCGCGGTCGCCGGTCCAGATCTCGGTCAGCGCCAGCACCGTGCTCTCCACCACCAGCGTGGGTTCGGGCCCGGGGTCGTCGCGGCACAGGTCGGCGCTGCCGCCTTCCACCACCAGCCACCAGCGGCGCTCGCCGGCGTGCGCGTCGGTGAAGCGGAACTGGATCGTCACCGAGCGCTCGCGCGGGAACTCCTCCAGCTGCACGAAGCGGCGGATGTCCCACATCAAAAACCCCGCGTCGAGCTGGCCGCGCTTCAGGCGGCTGCCGATCCAGCGCGCGCCCCAGTGGCCGAGCGCCATGACGATGGGACGCAGCTCCTCGCCGGCCCCGGTGAGGTGGTACTCGGCGGGCCCGCCGGCCGCGCCGGCCACGCGCTTCACCACGCCCACCTCCTCGAGCTTGCGCAGGCGTTGCGTGAGCAGCGACGCCGACATGCGCGGCACGCCACGGCGGATGTCGTTGAAGCGCGTGCTGCCGCACAGCAGCTCGCGCACCACCAGCGGCGTCCAGCGTTCGCCGAACACCTCCGCGCCGCGGGCCACGGTGCAGAACTGGCCGTAGTCGATCATGGGAACGCAGACTACCGAACACGGAGCTGGGGCGCCACTACAGATTCTGGACTGGCCGCGCACCCCGTTCGGCACGACAGTGGTCTCAACCGCCGATTCCCGGCGGGCCTGACCCCCGGAGACACACAGCCATGAGCACCGTGCTGCAAGAGCAATCCCAACAACAAGCCCCTGCGCCCACCTTCGACGCGGAGAAGTTCAAGACCACCACCCGCGCCCAATGGCAGGGCGCCGCCGAGGCCTGGCACCGCTGGGGGCCGTTCATCGGCAGCTGGCTCGGCGAGGCCACCGACGCCATGTTCGACATGGCCCGCGTGGGCCCCGGCTGCCGCGTGCTCGACGTGGCCGCGGGCGCCGGCGAGCAGTCGCTCGCGGCGGCGCGGCGC
>JALHQP010000052.1 GCA_022841885.1 Aquincola sp.
GGGCCGGGCCGTCTCGGTGCTGACCTGCCGCGGCGGCGCGGGCCGTGCCGCGTCGTTCGCGGCGCGGCGGTCGCGGCGGCGGCCGTCGGGCAGGTGGCTCCAGCGGTCGGCTGCGAAGTACAGCGCGGGACGGGTCTCTTCGAAGTCCTTGCAGCCGGAGCTGGCGGACGGCGGAAAGCTGCTGCGGTGGGTCATGGCGGGTCCTCTGGGCAGGCGCTGCGCCGGTTGGCGCGGCATGGACCCATTGCAGCCCCGCGCCCCTCCCATTGCGACGCGGCCGCCGGCCCGCGCCGCGCGCGCTCTCAGACGATCGGCAGACGATCGCCCGCCGTCAGGCCGCCTTCTTCGGCGGGCTCGGGGGCGCCGGCGGTTCGCACGGCCGCTCGAAGCGCGCATTGAAGACCGGGAACTCCGGGATCCGGGCCGCCAGCAGGCCGACGAACTTGACGTCGCGGTGGTACTCGTCGAGGAAGTCGACCCAGTCGGTGACCTTCAGGAAGTCGATCACCTGCGGCTGCACGCGCGGTGCGTTCGGGTCGGGGTTGACGTTCATGTAGAACGGCGCGCGCCAGTCCCACAGGCCCCGGCGCAGCGGGTCGGGCAGCAGGATGTTCATCGCCATGTCGCGCACCGCGAAGTTCCACTCCACCGACAGGTCCATCCACGGCCGGTCGCGCGCGCCGTAGCGCCACAGGCCGTCGAGCGCGGCGGCCAGGTCCTGTGCCGCACGGCGCACCGGGTGCGGCGAGAAGTCAGGCACCTGGAGTTGGATCGCGAGGCTGCGCAGGTCGGTCAGCTCGTCCGGGGTCTCGAGCTCCCAGCCGACGCCATTGGGCGTGTCGAGCTGGCGCGCGCGCACGATCGCGTCCTCGATGCGCTGGACCACGGCCGGCCTCTGCGCCCCGGCGCTGCGCATCGCCGACAGCAGCGCGTCGGACAGGTCGTCCACGCGCTCGGCGATGGCCTTCATGCGTGCCAGCGGCACCACGCTGCCCACCGTCGGGTGGTTGCCCTTGGCGGCGAGGAAGCGCGCGTTGCCGTCGGCGAACCAGCGCGCGAGGTCGAGCGCGCCATGCCGGCCCGGGCGCGTGAGCTGGTCGAACACCCAGGGGTAACTGTCGCCCGCGGTGAAGAAGTTGTAGTTGATGTAGCCGGTGGCGTAGGCGGCATGCGGCGCCACCGTGTGCAGCACCTCGACCGACATGTTGAAGCAGTTGTTGAAGTGCAGCACCGCCACCCTGGGCACGCCCGCTTCCTGCGCCCGGCGCAGCGCGTCACCCAGGCCCCAGGTCGACATCGGCATGTGGTTGGCCGGCAGCACGGGCGACACCTCGGGCAACACCGGCGAGACTTCGGGCAGCACCGGGGACACCTCGGGCAGCACGGGCGAGCTGTTGCCGCTGACCTTCCAGTCGATGCGGCCGCCGTCGGTGATGTTGCGGGCCGTCATCTGCGTGCGGTCGATCTCGGGCAGGAAGCCGGCGCCGTGGCCCTCGAGCGCCAGCACCACGGCGGCCTTCGGGTGGTTGGCGTGAGCGCGGCGCAGGAAGCCGGCCAGCGTCAACGGCGAGGCCATGTCCTGCTTCCAGCATGAGGTGATGCGCATGCGCTGCGGCTGCGCAGCCGGGATCTCGACCAGGTAGCTGTCCTCGCCGACGCGATCGATCAGCGCCGCGACGTGGATGCCGCGCTCGGCCACGCGCAGCAGGTTGCGCAGCAGCGGGTGCTGCCCGAGCTCCTGCGACTGGCCATCGGGGTAGGTGCTGAGCACGCGGTCAGTGCCGAACGGCGCGTAGACGCACAGCAGCACGCTGTCGGTGCCGGCGACGGCCGGGCTGGACTCGTCGGGCATCAACCGGGGCAAGGCCATGAACGATCTCCTGGGTGGCAACTGAGGGCGGCGCAGGGCGGCCTGCGCGGGCGCTTACGATAGTGCCGGCAGCCAGCCAGTCCCATGCACGCCGCACGCGGCGATCGGCCCCTCGGGCAGACGATCGCCAGACGATGCGGGCCCGACATGACGCCGTCACCCCCTAGTTCAACACTCCCTCGCCGGCAGCTGCTGCTGGAGGCCTTGCTGGCAGCGCACAAGGCGGGCCGGCTGGACGAACTGCTCGCGCAGCGACCGCGCCTGGTGCGGGCCCTGTCGCGGCGCTGGCTCTGCACCGTGCTCGGCACCGCCGGCGACGCGTTGCCCGCGCCGCGCCGCGACGCCATCGCGGTAACCCTGCTGCTGCGTTGGGCGCTGTCGCAGCTGCGGCCCGACCAGGCGCCGACGCTGGCCGGCATCGACCGCGCCGCCTGGCTCGAGCGCACGAGCTGGCGGCCGACGCTGGCGCTGATGTGCCACTTCGGCTTCGAGCCGGTACCGGCCTTTCGCGACCGCTATCACGCGCGCACCGACGAAGCCGCGGCCGACGTGCTGTGCGGCCTCTGGTCGGTCGGGCCCAGCACCTTCTACCGCTACCTCGACAAGGGCCGGCGCCAGCTCGCCGAGGTGCTGCAGCAGCCACCGACCGGCGCGCGCGCGCTGGCGCTGCGGCGCCTGGTGCAGCAGCATGTGGACACCAGCCGAGCCTGGGCCGACGACGACCAGCGCCGCAGCTGGCACCGCCAGCAGGCCGCGCGCTCGACCGCGGCGGACGATCCCGGTTCGGTGCTTTGGCACACGCTGCAGGCCCACGACGCCGCCGGCTTCGTGCGGCAGTTGCAGCGTGCGACCGTGGCGCTGGCCGGGGACGAGCAGACGGACCTGCTGTGCGAGTCGCTGGCCAGCCAGGCCTCGCTGACCACGCGCGACGCGTTCGACTTGGCCTTGGCGCAGGCGGCGCTGTGGCGCGTTCGCCAGTCGGCCGAACGCGAGAGCCAAGGCTACGAACGTGCCTTGCGCATCGCCGCCGCCAGCAACGATGCCCTGATGCTGGGCATCGTCTACGGCGCGCTCGGCAAGTTCCACGAGCCACGCGACGCAGACCGCGCCTTCGCCTGCTACGAGGACAGCGCCGAGCACCTGCGCCGCGCCGCCCCCGGCGCGGGCAGCCCCGACGAGGCCGCCACCGCCTACGCCAGCACGCTGGTGCGCCTGGCCTGGCTGTACGTGCTGCGCAACGACCCGCGCTCGCGCACCGTGCTCGACCGCGCCCAACAGCTGCGCGGCGAACGCGAGCTGCCGCCCGAGGTGCTGGCGATGCTCGAACAGGCCTGGGGCGAGTACTGGCGCCGCGCCGGCGAACTGCGGCGCGCGCTCGAGCACAAGCACCGCGCGCTGAACCTCTACGAACGTCTGGGCGACGAGCGCTCGGTGCTCGCCACCTACACCAACCTGGGGCCGATCTATGGCCAGCTGCGCGAGTTCGACCTCGCGATCGACTACGCGCAGCGCGTCATCGCCGCCGCCGAGCGGCTGTCGATCGAGCCCGAGATCCTGTGCAGCGTGCACCTGAACCTGGGCGCCACCTACTTCTGGCAGGGCCGCTTCGACGATGCGATCGGCCAGTACACGCTCGGCCTTGAAGGCGCGCAGCGCGCCCGGCTGCCGCTGCACCAGCGGCGCGCGCACTACAACCTGGCCGAGGCGCACTACCGCAAGTTCCAGATCACGCAGGAGGCCGAGCACGAACGGCTCGGCGACGCGCACACCGCCGCCGCGCTGGCGCTGGCCGAACGCGAAGGCGACGCCGCGCGCAGCGACGCCACGCGCAAGCTCAAGGCCGAGGTGCTGGGCAGCGAGGCGGCCGCCAACCCCGACCGGCTGCTGCCGCAGGAGTTCGCGGCCCACTTCGACGAGATGGCCGAGGTGCAGCGCCAGCGCGCGGTGCTGGCGATCCCGATCGAGCCGCAGGCGCATGTGCGCGCCCACCTGGCGATCGCGCGCGCCTACCTGGCCGTGGCGGCCAAGGAGCGCGAAGCGGCGCTCGCGCTGATCGAGCGCCATGGCCTGGGCCAGAGCTTCGGCGACGCCTTCGCGCAGTTGCGCCAGACCTTCGAGCGCGAACTCACGCGCGAAGAACGCCTGGCCGCGCAGTGGCAGCAGCTCGCGGGTGACCTGCTCGGCGACCAACGGCGCACCGCCGTGCTGGCCGAGCTGCTGCGCAGCGGCTCGATCGCCAAGAGTGGCTACGCCCAGGCCTGCGGTCTCGGCCCCGCGACGGCGTCGAAGCACCTGGCCGCGCTCGCCGAGCGCGGCCTGCTGGTGCAAAGCGGCAAGGGGCCGAGCACGCGCTACCACCTGGGCACCGCCCCATGAGGCACGGTCGATGAGCGCGCCCGCAAGCCCGGCTTGGCACGCGCTGCAGGCGGCACGCCAGCAGGCCCAAGCGCGCGTGCCCTTCCGGGTGGGAGCGCAGCGCGTCGGTTCGGTGGCGCAAGCCGACCTGCCTGCGCTGCGGCGCTGGCCGCACTGGTTCTCGCTCGACGCCCAGGGGGTCGAGTTGCTCGCCGCCCCCGCCGAGCGCGACGCCGCGCTGGCCGAGACCAATGCGGGCCTGCGCGACGCCGGCCTCGTCCGCGCCTGGCGCGACGAGACCTACGCCATCGTCGCCGCGCCCGGCACGCCGCCGCTGGCGCTGATCGAGCGCGCGTCTGCGCGCTTCTGGGGCACGCTGACCTTCGGCGCGCACTGCAACGGCTACATCGCCGATGCGTCGGGGCGGCCGACCCATCTGTGGATCGCGCGCCGCGCGTGGCACAAGCCGACCGACCCGGGGCGCCTGGACAACCTGGTCGGCGGCGGCGTGCCGCATGGCCAGTCGCCGTTCGAGGCCCTGGTGCGCGAAGGCTTCGAGGAGGCGGGCCTGGACGCGCCGACGATGCACCGCGCCACGCCCGGCTCGGTGATCACGCTGGCCTGCGACATCGCCGAAGGTTTCATGCACGAGCACCTGCACGCCTTCGACCTGCGCCTGCCTCAGGACGTGACGCCGGCCAACCAGGACGGCGAGGTGGCCGAGCTGCATTGCCTGCCGGTGGCCGAGGCGATCGAGCGCGCCGCCACCGGCGAGATGACCGTCGACGCCACGCTGGTGACGCTGGACTTCGCGCTGCGCCACCGCCTGCTGGCCGACGCCCAAGCGGCGCCGCTGGCGCGCGCGCTGGCGCCGCTGCTCTACCCGCCGCGATGAGGCTGCGCTGGGCCCTGGTGCTGATCGCGCTGCTGCCGCTGGTGCTGGGCAGCGCGGCGGTGGCCTGGGTGGTGGCGCAACGCTCGCAGGTGCTGGCCGGCCTGCACCTGGCCGCGGTCGAGCCGGTGCTGCTGGCCGCGCGCAAGGCCGAGCTGCAGAGCTACGTGAACCTGGCGCGCAGCTCGATCGTGCACCTGGTGCGCGACGGCATGCCCGATGCGCCGGCGCAGGCGCAGGCGCTGGCGATCCTCAAACGCCTGGAGTTCGGCCACGACGGCTACTTCTTCGTCTTCGACTTCGCCGGCAACAACCTGCTCTACCCGCGCCAGCCGCAGCTGCAGGGCCAGAACCTGCTCGCGCTGCGCGACCGCCACGGCGGCTACCCGATCCGCAAGCTGCTCGACCAGGCGCGCTCGGGCGGCGGTTATGTCGAGTACGAGTGGGCACGCCCGAGCACCGGGCAGACCGAGCCCAAGCTCGGCTACGTGGAACCGATCGCCGGCTGGGAGTGGATGATCGGCACCGGCACCTATGTCGACGAGCCCGAGCGAGCGCGCCGTCGCATCGCCGAGGCCACGTCCGACGCAGTGGTCGACACGCTGTCGCGCATCGGCGCGATCACCATGCTGACCACGCTGGCGATCGTCGCGCTGGCACTGGCGATCAACGTCAACGAGCAGCGCCGCGCCGACGCGCGGCTGCGCGCGATGGCGCGCCAGATCGTGACGTCGCAGGAGGAAGAGCGCGCCCGCGTCGCGCGCGAGCTGCACGACGGCGTGAGCCAGTGGCTGGTGTCGGTCAAATACGTGTTCGAGTCGGCGCTCGACCGCGCGCGCCGCGCCGACGCCGGCGCCGACGTCACCACCGTGCTCGAGGGCGGCGTCGAACGCTTGCGCGAAGTGCTCGGCGAGGTGCGCCGCATCTCGCACGACCTGCGGCCGGCCCTGCTCGACGACCTCGGCCTGGCACGCGCGCTCGAATACATGGCGCGCGAGTGGCACTCGCGCAGCGGCATCGCCATCGAGACCGACTGCGCCGACGCCGGCGAGGTGCCCGAGGCGGTGGCCACCGCGCTGTTCCGCGTCGCGCAGGAGGCGCTGGGCAACGTCGAGCGCCATGCGGGCGCGCGCCGCGTGTGCCTGGTGCTGCAGCGCCGCCACGGCGCGCTGCAGTTCGAGATCGAGGACGACGGCCGCGGGTTCGACGCGACGGCCGCACAGCGTTCGCCGCGCAGCGGCCTCGGGCTGACCCACATGCGCGAGCGCATCGAGTCGCTCGGCGGCCGCTTCACGCTCGATTCGGGCCCGCGCGGCACGCGGCTGGCGGCCACCTTCCCCGAAACCGCCTTGCAGACCTGAGGCACGCGCATGGAACCGGCCCCCGCCCCTGTTCGCCTGATGCTGGTCGACGACCACCCGCTGGTGCGCGACGGCCTGCGCGCTCGGCTTGAGGCCGTGCCGGGCTTCGTGGTGATCGCCGAGGCTGGCGATGCCGAGGCGGCCGTCGCCGTAGCGCGCCGCGCGGCGCCCGACCTGGTGCTGATGGACGTCGGCATGAAGGGCGTCAACGGCATCGAGGCCACGCGCCGGCTGCTCGCCGACCAGCCGGCGCTGCGCGTGCTGGTGCTGTCGATGCACGACCACCCCGAGTACGTGCGCGAGGCGAAACACGCCGGCGCGCGCGGCTACCTGCTGAAGGATCAGCCGGCGGAAGACATCGTGGCCGCGATCCGCAGCGTGATGGCCGGCGCCGAGCACTTCGCCGCCCTCGCGCCGCCGGACGCGGCGCCGGCCGACGCCACGCTGACGCCGCGCGAGCGCGAGGTGCTGGCGCTGATCGCCGAGGGCCTGTCCAGCCGCGAGATCGGCGAGCGCCTGGCGATGGGCGTGCGCACCGTCGAGACCCACCGCACCAGCCTGCGCCGCAAGCTCGACCTCGGCAGCCCCGCGGCGCTGGTGCGGTACGCGGTCGAGCGCAGGCGCCCGCCGCGCTGAGCCGAATACCCCTGCTGCCTACGTGTCCACACGCAGGCAGAAATCCCGATGCATGGGCGGCAATAGACCTGCCAGAGTGCGGGGTGGCGCACTCTCGACGTGCGTTGCCCACGAACACCCCAGGAGACCCCATGAGCCTCGCCGACAACACCCCCCGCCGCCGCAAGTTCCTCAAGGCGGCCTCCAGCGCCGCTGTCGCCACCACGGCCCTGGCCGTACCGGCCGTCAGCCGCGCACAGACCGCCACGCTGCGCTTCCAGAGCACCTGGCCGACCAAGGACATCTTCCACGAGTACGCGCTGGACTTCGCCAAGAAGGTCAACGACATGGCGGGCGCGCGCCTGAAGATCGAGGTGCTGCCCTCGGGTGCCGTCGTCCCGGCCTTCCAGCTGCTCGACGCCGTCAACAAGGGCACGCTCGACGGCGGCCACGGCGTGGTGGCCTACCACTACGGCAAGAACACGGCGCTGGCGCTGTGGGGCTCGGGCCCGGCCTACGGCATGGACCCGAACATGGTGCTGGCCTGGCACAACTACGGCGGCGGCAAGGCGCTGCTCGACGAGATCTACAAGTCGCTGTCGATGGATGTGGTGTCGTACCTGTACGGCCCGATGCCGACCCAGCCGCTGGGCTGGTTCAAGAAGCCCGTGAGCAAGGTCGCCGACATGAAGGGCCTGAAGTTCCGCACCGTGGGCCTGGCGGTCGACGTGTTCAAGGAACTCGGTACCGCGGTCAACCCGCTGCCCGGCGGCGAGATCGTGCCGGCGCTGGACCGCGGCCTGATCGACGCGGCCGAGTTCAACAACGCCTCGTCCGACCGCCTGCTCGGCTTCCCCGACGTGGTCAAGAACTGCATGCTGCAGAGCTTCCACCAGAGCGGCGAGCAGTTCGAGATCCTGTTCAACAAGCCCAAGTACGACGCGCTGGCGGGCGAGCTGAAGTCGGTGATCGACTACGCGGTGCAGGCCGCCAGCGCCGACATGAGCTGGAAGGCGATCGACCGCAACTCGAAGGACTACATCGAGCTGAAGAAGGCCAAGATCAACTTCTACAAGACGCCCGACGCGGTGCTCAAGGCCCAGCTCGACGCCTGGGACAAGGTGATCGCCGAGAAGGCCAAGACCAACCCGCTGTTCCAGAAAGTGCTGGACAGCCAGAAGGCCTTCGCCCAGCGCGCCGGCCAGTGGCAGAACGACTACACGGTCGACTTCAAGATGGCGTGGAACCGCTACTTCCGCGCCCCCGCGAAGAAGGCCTGATCCGAGCAAGCTCTCAGGGCCACCGCTCGCGGTGGCCCTGTTTCGTTCCAGCATCCCCATGAAGAACCTCTTGCTCGCCGTCGACCGCGCATCGACTTGGCTCGGCCAGGCTTTCGCCTGGCTGATCGTGCTGCTGACCGCACTGATCTCGTGGGAGGTGTTCTCGCGCTACGTGCTGAACAACCCGCACGACTGGGCGCTCGATGCGCAGATCATGTTCTACGGCACGCTGTTCATGCTGGCCGGCGCCTACACGCTGGCCAAGAACGGCCACGTGCGCGGCGACGTGCTCTACGGCTTCTTCGAGGTGCGCACGCAGGCCACGGTCGACCTCGTGCTCTACATCCTGTTCTTCCTGCCGGGCATCGTCGCGCTGACCTGGGCCGGCTGGACCTTCGCCAACGAGTCGATGGCGATCCGCGAAAGCACCTTCTCGGCCACGCCGCTGCCTCTGTACCCGTTCAAGTTCATGATTCCGCTGGCCGGCGCGATGCTGCTGCTGCAGGGCATCGTCGAGATCGTGCGCTGCATCCAGTGCCTGCGCGACGGGCAGTGGCCGTCGCGCGAGCAGGACGTCGAGGAGGTCGACGTCGAGAAGTTGAAGGAGATGGTCCACGTCAAGGACGAGGACATCGCCGCGCTCGACAAGATCGTCGTCAAGGCGGAGGCCAAGTCATGAGGATCCGCCGCGAACTCTGGTTCGGCCTGGTCATCATGGGCCTGATCATCGGCGGCACCGCCGTGATGCTGCTGGCCGCCGACACGATCACGCGCGGCCACCTCGGCCTGATGATGTTGGCCCTGGTGGTGGTGGCCATCATGATGGGCTTTCCCACGGCGTTCACGCTGATGGGCATGGGCATGATCTTCACCTGGCTGGCCTACGACGAGGACACCGGCAAGACGCTGACCCTGATGGTGCAGTCCGCGTTCAAGGTGATGGGCAACGACGTGCTCATCTCGGTGCCGCTGTTCGTCTTCATGGGCTACCTGGTCGAGCGCGCCAACCTGATCGAGAAGCTGTTCAAGAGCCTGCATCTGGCGATGGCGCGCGTGCCCGGCTCGCTGGCCGTGGCCACGCTCGTGACCTGCGCGGTGTTCGCCACCGCCACCGGCATCGTCGGCGCGGTGGTCACGCTGATGGGCCTGCTCGCGCTGCCGCAAATGCTGAAGGGGGGCTACGACGTGCGCGTGGCCGCGGGCTCCATCACCGCCGGCGGTTGCCTGGGCATCCTGATCCCGCCCTCCGTGATGCTGATCGTCTATGGCGCGACCGCCGGCGTGTCGGTGGTGCAGCTCTACGCCGGTGCCTTCTTCCCGGGCCTGATGCTGGCCGGCCTGTACGTCGTCTACGTGGTCCTGCTCGCCAAGATCAAGCCGCACCTGATGCCGCCGCTGTCGGCGCAGGCGCGCTTCGTGCCGCTGCCCGAAACCACCGCGCGCATCTCGCAAGCCGTGTCCAACACCGCCCTGCCGGCGCTGCTGAAGGCTCTCGGTCGGCCCGACCTCGGCCTCGCCCGCCCGGCCGTGCTGCGCCAGCTCGGCGTGACACTTGTCCCCCTGGCGCTCGTGCTGCTGGCCACGGCGTTCAGCTGGCACCTCAACACCCGGCCGGTCGAAGCCGTGACCACCGAGGTCGCCACCCTCGAGAGCGCCCCGATGGGCGGCGAGGCGCCGGCCGAGGCGAGCGGTGGTCTGCAGGAGCCGCCGGCCGAGGGCGATGGCGATCTGAAGGCGCCGCCGGGCGGCGAAGCCGAGGCGGCCGAGGCCGCCGCGTCGGAACCGATGGCCGAGGCCGTCGCCGAGCCGGCACCGCCGCCAGCCGCCGCACCACCGGCCGAGCGCACTGAGCCCACGCGCGGCTGGTGGATCGGCGTGGGCGTCAGCGCCCTGGCACTGGTGGCGGTCTACGCGCTGCTCACTTTCCAGCGCCTCGAAGTCTTCAAGATGCTGCTGACCAGCTTCTTCCCGCTGGTGGTGCTGATCCTCTCGGTGCTGGGCTCGATCGTGTTCGGGCTGGCCACCCCCACCGAGGCGGCGGCGATCGGGGCCTTTGGCGGCTACTTCCTGGCCGCGGCCTACGCGGTGGTCGCCAAGCACAGCGACGCGCGCCTGCGCATCTTCGTCATCTGGCTGCTGCTGTGGCTGCCCGCGCTGGTCTCGATCGGCTGGTTCGCGCTGCACCTGCAGGGCGTCGTCGGCGAGCCCGTCAGCCTGGCGCTGGGCGCGGTGGCGGCAGTCGGCGTGGCGGCCTGGGCCGTGCTGGCCTACCGCCAGGCCGGCTTGCAGTCGGAGGTCAAGGAGTCGGTCTTCCTGACCGCCAAGACCAGCGCGATGGTGTGCTGGCTGTTCGTCGGCAGTGCGATCTTCTCGGCCGCCTTCGCGCTGCTGGGAGGGCAGGAGCTGGTCGAGCGCTGGGTCATGTCGATGAACCTCTCGAAGACCGAGTTCCTGATCCTGTCGCAGGTCATCATCTTCATCCTCGGCTGGCCGCTCGAGTGGACCGAGATCATCGTCATCTTCATGCCGATCTTCATCCCGCTGCTCGACAACTTCGGCGTCGACCCGCTGTTCTTCGGCCTGCTGGTGGCGCTGAACCTGCAGACGGCATTCCTGAGCCCGCCGGTGGCGATGGCCGCGTTCTATCTCAAGGGCGTGAGCCCGCCGCACGTGACGCTGAACCAGATCTTCGCCGGCATGCTGCCCTTCATGGGCATCCAGGTGATCGCGATCGTGCTGCTGTACCAGTTCCCGGCGATCGGGCTCTGGCTGCCGCAGGTGCTCTACAAGTGATGCCCCCTGCCGCGCTCGAAGGCGTCAGCGTCTTCGAGCGCGGCTGGCTGTCGTCGAACAACATCCTGCTGCACGGCCGCGGCGACGGCGAGCCGGCGACATTGATCGACGCCAGCCATTGCCTGCACGGCGAGCAGACGGTCGCGCTGGTGCGCCATGCGCTGCGCCCCGGCGAGGCACTGGCCACCGTGGTCAACACGCACTTGCATTCGGACCATTGCGGCGGCAACGCGGCGCTGCAGCGCGCGTTTGGCGCGCGCGTCGTGATTCCGCCCGGCGAAGCCGACGCAGTGGCGCGCTGGGACGAAGACGCGCTGCCCTACCGACCCACCGGCCAGCGCATGGAGCGTTTCGCGCACGACGCCCTGGTGCGCCCAGGCGAGGCGCTGAGAGTCGGCGCGCGCAGCTGGAGCGCCCTTGCGGCGCCCGGCCACGATCCGCATTCGCTGGTCCTGTTCGACGCCCACGACGGCGTGCTGATCTCGGCCGACGCGCTGTGGGCCAACGGCTTCGGCGTCGTCTTCCCGGAGCTCGACGGCGAACAGGCCTTCGACGACGTGGCGGCCGTGCTCGACCTGATCGAGCGCCTGGCGCCGCGCCTGGTGATCCCGGGCCATGGCGCGCCCTTTGCCGACGTGCACGAGGCGCTGGCGCACGCGCGCAGCCGCCTGGCCGGCTTCGTCGCCGAGCCGGCACGCCACGCGCGCCATGCCGCCAAGGTGCTGCTCAAGTACCACCTGCTCGAGGAGCGACAGCAGCCGCTGCCGGCGCTGCGCGCCTGGTGGTCGGCCACGCCGCTGGCGCAGCGCGTCTGGCAGCGCCTGGGCAGGCCGGACGGCTCGGTCGCGGCCTGGGGCCAGCGCCTGGTGGACGAATTGGTGGCCAGCGGCGCGCTCGCCCGCCAAGGCGAGCTGGTCCTGGACGCCTGAGGCGGCGTTTTCCCCCTTCAGGGGGAATGACGCGCGCCGGCGCGTCGCCGAAAGTGCATGCAACCCCTGCACGAAGGCACCCCATGTCACCCCAGAACGCGATCGACCCCCAGGACAGCCGGCTGGACGACGCAGCCGTCTGGTCCGCCCGACCCCCGCGCGAAGCCGACACCGACGACGGTGCGCCGTTGTGGCGCCTGGCGCTGGCCGCCGCGCTCGCCGTCGTGGCGCTGGCCGCCGCCGGGAGCCTGCTGGCATGAGGCGCGGCATCGAACGCCCGTTGCACGGGCGGCCCGACCCGCGGACCGCGGCCCTCAGGGTTTCAGGTAGCCGTAGCCCTGCGCTTGAAGCTTGGTGATGCGCACCACGCCCGAGGGCGTGAACTGGGCCTCGGTGATGAACTGCCGGCGCTCGAGGTTGCGGTTCTTGAGCGTGATTTCGCAGACCTCGAAGGTCACGCCGCGCCGCACCAGATCCTGGACCGCGATCTCGTAGGGGTTGCCGTTGCGGTCCTTGGCGTCCTGCATCAGGAAGTCGACCCCCTGCGCGTGGGTCACCACGGTGATCTTCGCGCTGGGGTCGGTATCGAGGTGGTTCTTCAGGTTGCGCAAGCCACCGAGGGCCTGCTGCGCGCTGTCGTTGACGTGGTAGACCACCCTGTCCTGCGCCTGCGCGCCGAGCGCGACCGTCGCGACGAGCGCAGCGGCCAGCGCGTGCTTCAGTCCCATGGCACTCTCCTCGGAGTTGGGCCTCAAGCGAGGCCCGGGTTGCCCTGCATGCCGATCAGTCGCGGTGTGTTCAGGCGCCGCGGCGCCACACGCGGGCGGTCCTTCAACCAACCTTCGACGACCTCCCACACCGGCTTGAGCCCTGCACTTCGGGCGCTCTCGGCGACCGGCGCCCAACCCGCCACCTTGTAGCTCTTGCCCGCGTCGAGTGGCTGGCCGTCCAGGCGCAGGTCGCTGATGCGCGAGCCCGCGGCCGCGCCGGGTTCGATCGCGTAGCTGAGGCCGCCCACACGCACCATGTCGCCGCCCTGCTGGTAGTAGGGGTCGGGGTTGAACAGGTTGTCGGCCACGTCCTCGAGCACGGTCTTGATCTGCTCGCCGCTCATCTCGTTCACCGTGGCGTAGGAGTAGCTGGTGGCGGTCTGGTCCATCAGGTGCTCGCGCGTGATCGCCTGGCCGGGCAGCAGCGAGGTGCCCCAGCGGAAGCCCGGCGAGAACGCGATCGGCGCACCCTGCACCTCCATCAGCGCGTCGAGCAGCAGCTGGTCCCAGCTGCCGTTGAAGTTGCCGCGCCTGTACAGCGTCCCGTCGGTGGTGGCGAGCACCGCCTGCAGCTTCGCTTCGTGCGGCGCACGCACACGCTCGATCAGTGCGGCCATCTCGCGGTCGGCCGGCAGCAGGCGCGAGAACACCGGCAGCAGGGTGTAGCGGAAGTCCATCACCCGCTGGTTGCTCACCTGCAGGTCGAGCACGCCGAGGAACTTGCCGTTGCTGCCGGCGTTGGTGACGATGGTCTGCCAGCCGGCGTTCTTCACCACCACCGGCAGTGGCACGCCGTCGTGCGTGTGGCCGCCGAGGATGGCGTCGATGCCGCGCACGCGCGTCGCCAGCTTCAGGTCCACGTCCATGCCGTTGTGGCTCAGCAGCACCACGGCCTGCGCGCCATGCTTCTCGCGCACCTCGTTGACGAGCTTCTGCATCTCGTCGTCGCGGATGCCGAAGCTCCAGTCGGGCGTGAAGTAGCGCGGGTTGGCGATCGGCGTGTACGGGAAGGCCTGGCCGATGATCGCCACCGGCACGCCGTTGATCTCGCGCAGCACCCAGGGCTTGAAGACCTCGTCGCCGAAGTCGGTGGTGCGCACGTTCTGTGCCAGGAACTCGATGCCCGCGGCCTTGAGGTCGCCGTCGACGATCTGCTTGACGCGCTCGGCGCCGAGCGTGAACTCCCAGTGGCCCGTCATCAGGTCGACGCCGAGCAGCTTGCAGGCGTCGACCATGTCCTGGCCATTTGTCCACAAGGCAGTGGCCGAGCCTTGCCAGGTGTCGCCGCCGTCGAGCAGCAGCGCGCCGCGGCGCTGCGCCTTGATGCGCTTGACCAGCGTGGCCAGGTGCGCAAAGCCGCCCACCATGCCGTAGCGCTGCGCCGCGCGCTCGAAGTCGAGCGAGGTGAACGCATAGGCCTCGGGCGAGCCGGGCGCGAGCTTCGCTGCGCGGGCCAGGTGCTGGCCCACCAGGTGCGGCAGCTGGCCCTGCTGGCCGGCCACGCCGAGGTTGACGCTCGGCTCGCGGAAGTACAGCGGCTTGAGCTGCGCGTGACAGTCGGTCATGTGCAGCAGCGACACCGTGCCGGCGCCCTTGAAGGCCAGCGGCAGGTTGTAGGGCGAGGCCGCCTGCGCGTCGCCGGCGCGGCCGAAGCCGAAGCCGGCGACCGCCGCAGCGCCGAGCACGTTCAGGAACTCGCGCCGTTCGAGCGATGCCATCGCGCGGCGCTTACTCGTTCACCGGGCTTTTCGGGTCCAGCAGCAGCGCCATGACGTGTCGCATCTGGTCCTCGCTCAGGATGCCGGCGTGGCCGAAACGCGGCATGCCCGAACAGGCATTGGTGGCCTTGCTGTTGTAGATCTTGCCCCAGGTGTACTGGACGATCGCCGCCGATTCGCTGGCGGTCACGTCCTTCACGCCGCGCAGCTTGCCGTAGTTGTACAGGCTCGGCCCGATGGTGCCGAAGGAGATCTCGGCCTTGGCGATCTGGTGGCAGTTGTAGCAATTGCCGCCGTTGGCCGCCGTCGCGCTGTCGGTCCAGGTCAGGCCGCGGCCGTTCTGCGCGATGCGCTCGCCTTCGCGCCAGTCACCGAGGTAGCGGCCGCCGGCCGGCCACTTGATGGTGGACATGGCCTGGGCCTCGATCTGCTTGGCCACCGCGTCGGCCGGCGCCTTGTCGCTCGAACAGGCGGACTGGCCGAGGTCCTGCGCGATGCGGTCGAGCTTGGCGATGCCCTGCTCGCGAAACGACGCCTTCATCACGTCGGCCGTCGCCTTGTCGTAGTCGGCCGCCGTCGGTGCGGTCGCGCAGGCGGCGACGGTCGCCGCCGCGGCCACGGCCACGACGGCGAGGATCAGCTGGTTGTGCTTGCTCATCGTGCGCCCCTCAACGCTTGATCGACGGCGCGATCGACTCGGCGCCCTTGGCATTGACGCCCATGTACACGCCCAGCGCGATCGTCGCGTCCGAGGCGTAACCTGGCGCCGGGAAACGCTGCTGGCGGTAGCAGTCGAACAGGCGCCGCTGCATGCCCCACAACTCGCCGCTGGACACACGGTACGCCGGCCAGGCCGCGAAGCCGATGCCGTCGCCCGGGTTCTTGGTCAGGTCGGGCAGGTCCTGCAGGCGGATGCGCTTGCCGGCCTCGCCGTGGCAGGACGCGCACGAGAAGTCGTACGGCCCGCCGCGGAAGAAGAACACGCGCTTGCCGACCTCGAACATCTCACGCTCCTTGGCGTGCGACTGCGGCAGGTTCATCTTCAGGCCGCGCGACTCGGCCGACACGTAGGCCACCAACGCCTCCATGTTGGCCTGCTCGCCGCGGCCGAAGGGCGTGGCCGCGATCGCCTTGGCATCCAGGCCCTGCAGGGTCTCCATGCAGGTCAGCAGGCGCGACTCAAGATCCTGCACGCGCTGCGTGTCCGCGAACCAGCGCGGCAGCTCGACGAAGGCGCCCTTCACCACGCCCGGCCCCTTGCCGAGGTCGCAGCGCTCGAGCGACGCGCCCTTCGGTCCGCGCTTGCCCTTCCACAGTCCCTCGCCCTTGGCCTCGAACAGTTCGGCCGGGTTGCCGTCGGCCAGCATCTGCCGGTAGCGCGCAATGCCGTCGGCGGCGCTGGGCTGCGCGTGAGCGCTGGCCGTCACTGCCGCGAGCATCGCCGCGGCCCAAAACTGTCGCATCGGAAGTCTCCTCTGTCCTTGTTGTCGGGCGCGGCGATGAGGCTCAGGCGACGACCGCTTCGTCGGTGCGCTTGTCGCCCTTGTTGTCGACCCAGCTCACGCTGATCTTGTCACCGGCCTTGGCGCCCTTGACCGTGAACTGCAGGAACGGGTTCTTCGCGATCGCCGGGCCCCAGTGCGCGCTCAGCACGGTCTTGCCGTTGTGCTGCGCCGTCACTTCGTTGATGTGCCAGGCCGGGATCAGGTTGCCAGCGCCGTCGCGGCGCTGGCCGGTTTCCATCTCGTGCGCCATCAGCACGCGAACGATCGCGTTCGGGCCCTGCGTTTGTGCGCGGATGCGCATCGGATCTGCCATGGTGTGCTCCTGTGTGCTTCCGTGCTCAGCCGCCGCAGCCGCCGAGCGTGACCTTGACTTCCTTCTGTGCGAAGAAGGCCTTGTTGTCGGCAGTCAGGACGACCGCGTAGACGTTCGAGGTCTGGCCCATCTTCACGCGCGTCGAGACGTTGGCCTCGATGCTGTCCGTGAGGTCGAAGGCCCCGGCCAGTGCGTTCGGGTTCTTCTCGACCAGCAGCAGCACGCGCCGCGCGCCGGGCAGCGTGGTCGCGGCCCCCAGCGGCACCACCGCGCCGTTCTCGGCGATGTCGGGCGCGTTGAGCGTGATGTCCTTGCTCTCGGCGGGCGCCGCCGCCCCGAGCGCCTTCATCACGTCGGCCAGGTTCTTGGCCTCGAAGGCCGCGCGGTTGAAGGCGGCCTGGGCATGGGCCGTCGGCCAGTAGCCTGCCGCCATCAGCAGGCCGGCCACCGTGGCGCCGTGCTTGAGGGCGGTACGTCGTTGCAGGTTCATTCGATCGGTCTCCTTCGCGGGCTAGCCCGCACTATGTTCGCTGGAAAGTTTTCGCGCCGCGCTAGGGTTTTGCCCCGGCGGCGAGCCAGGCCACGATGGCTTGCAGGTCGGCCTCGGCGATCGACTGCGGCGGCATCGGGATCGTGCCCCAGTCACCGACGCCGCCCTGGCGAATGCGTGCGGCCAGATAGTCCTTCGCGTCGGCCCGCGCGCCGTGTCGCGCCACCACCTCGCGAAAGCTCGGGCCCACGGCCTTGGTCTCTACCTGGTGGCAGGCCAGGCAGACGTTCTTCTGCAGCAGGTCGCGCACCGGCGTCGCCGCGGCCGCCGCCAGCGCCTGCGCGCTCGGCGCGGCGGCCTTGGGCTCGGTGACCGCACCCCGCTGCGGGCCCACGCCGCGCTGTTGCGTCGCCAGGTTGCCATGCGCGTTTCGCGCGTGGTCGGGAATAAGCGAGGCGATCTTCGGTTCGGGCGCGCAGTCGCGCATGCAGGCGCTGCCCTGCACATCGGGCCGGCGATTGGCGCCGAACTCCGGTCCGGGCCACTTCGCATGCGCCACCGTCTGACCGTTGCGGTTCGGCAGCAGGGCCTGCACCTCGCGCATGTTGGCGATCGATAGCTCGAAGTCGGCCGGCAGCACCTCGCCCAGGTGCAGGATGTAGGCGGTGACGGCGTAGACCTCGTCGACGGTCAGCGACTTCGGCGCCGTCCACGGCATCGCACGGCGGATGTAGTCCCACAGCGTCGACAGCTGCGACACCTTCATCAGCGTCGTGCGCTGCGGGTACGCGGGGTCACGCAGGTTGGCGACGCGGCCGGTCTTCACGTCGTCCTTCGTCGTGCCTCCGACGATCGGGCTGAAGACCTCGTTGCTCTCACCGAATACACCGTGGCAACCGGCGCATTGCGCTTCCCACACCTTCTGACCCTGCGCCACCGTGCCGCGGCCGGGCGGCAAGCCCTTGAAGTCGGGCCGCACGTCGATGTCCCACGCCGTGACCTCTTTCGGCGTCGCGCTGCGGCCGATGCCGGGGTAACGCTCCTGCGCCAGCGCGCCCACGCACGCTGCAGCCAGCAGCAGCGCCAGCAGGCTACGAGAGCTGAACATTGCGCACCTCGCCGCTTTCCTGCACCAGCCAGGTCTGGATCGCGTTGTTGTGATAGATCGAGCGCCGCCCGCGCACCGCACGCAGCGCGCGGTAGCTCGGCTGGACCTGCCCGCTCGAATCGGTGGCGCGGCTCATCACCAGCGTGGCCTGGCCGTTCCACGACCAGTCGAGCGAGAAGCGTGTCAGACACTTGTCCATCACCGGCGCCTGCAGGCGCGCCGGCCTCCAATTGCGCCCGCCGTCGACCGACACGTCTACCTTGGCCACCTTGCCGCGCCCGCTCCAGGCCAGCCCGGTGATGCTGTAGTAGCCCTTGTCCTGCAGCACCTGGCCGCCAGAGGGCGTGGTGATCACGCTCTTGACCTCCTGGATCGAGGTGTAGGCGCGGTGCGTGCCGTCGGGCATCAAGTCGATGTAGTGGACGTTCTCGTCCTTGCTCGCATAGGGCGCATCGCCGACCTCGACCCGGCGCAGCCACTTGACCCAGCTCACCCCCTGCACACCCGGCACCACCAGGCGCAGCGGGTAGCCGTTCTCGGGGCGCAGCATTTCGCCGTTCTGTCCGTAGGCGACGAGCACCTCGCCGCTCTTGATCAGCTCGACGGGAATCGTGCGCGTCATCGACGAGCCGTCGGCGCCCTCGGCGAGCGCGAATTTCGCGTGGCGCCAATCCACGCCCGCCATCTCGAGCAGGGTGATCAGCGGCACGCCGGTGAACTCGCTGCACGACAGCATGCCGTGCGAGTACTGCACCGTCGGCACCGCGACGTTGCCCCACTCCATGCCGGTGTTGGCGCCGCACTCGATGAAGTGAAAGCGCGACACCGACGGCAGGCGCATCAGCTCGTCCATCGTGAACACCATCGCTCGCTTGAGCATGCGCGGCTCGCTGCCGTTGAGCATGAAGCGGTGCTTGGACGGGTCGATGTCCCACCAGCCCTGGTGGTGGCGCTCGAAGTGCAGGCCGCTGGGCGTGACGATGCCGAACAGGCCTTGCAGCGGCGCGAACGACACCGACGACTGGCGCGTCTGGGTCAGTCCCGGGCTCTGGCGGCGCTGCAGATTGGCCTCGAAGCGCGAGGGCTTGCCGTAGCCGTCGGTCACCACCGGCTGGCCGAGCGAGCGGCTGTGGTCGGGCAACTCGAGGATGTTCGGGTCGCCGCCGGCGAGCGACACCGGGTCGGTCTGCGCGGCAGCGAGCCCGGCGGCCGAGGCCATCGCACTGGCGAACGCGCCGCGCAGGAAGCCACGCCGGCCCTCGCGCGCCTCCGCCTGCACGCGCGCGATGCCATCGGCGTCGAGAAAGTGTTCGGGTGCGCGGCGCAACACCGGGTCAGACCCCCAGCACGCGCGCCGGCGTCAAACGCTCCATCGGCGGCACCGCCGCCGGATCGTCGAACTCGATCGCGATTTGGGTGCACACCGCGCGGCACAGCGAAACCGCCTTCGGGTTGCACACCGAATACCAGACCTGGTTGCCCTCGCGCCGCTTGGCCAGGATGCCGGCGCGGTACAGCGTGGCCAGGTGCTGCGACAGGTTGGGCTGCGAGCTGCCGAGCTCCTCGACCAGTGCGCCCACGTTCTTCTCGCCGCCGCACAGCGACGAGATGATGCGCAGGCGCAGCGGCGTGGACATCAGCGCGAACAGCTCGGCGGCGACTTCGTAGACGCGCTGGGCTTCGTCGATGGGTTGGGGCTGTGGCATCGCTGTATCGCTACATAAGCAATTACTGATGCAGTCTAGGGAGATCGCCGCGCACCGGACTCGGGACTTTCCCGCGTCCGCCGGACCCGGACCGCGTCAGGTGTCGCGTTCGAGCTGCCGCTGCACTTCGCCGATCGCGCGCAACACGTGGGCCGGGTCGAGCCCGGCCGTCGCCGCCCAACACTTGACCACCGGCTCGACCTCGGCGTCCTCGAGCACCGTGTTCGCCAGCGCCGACAGCAACAGCAGCGGCGGCAGCGGCTGCTCTGCCGGCCAGCCGGCTTCGCTGCGCAGCGCGAGGTGTTGGCGCACACAGTCCACCGCCGCCGGCGACAGCCCCCAGCGCTGCGTCAGCAACGCACCCAGCGCCGAGTGCGTGGCGCCGAAGCCGACCCGTTCGAGTTCGGCCAGGCGCAGGTCGTCGCCGGCGGTCGCGCGCAGCATCGCCGGGTAATGGTCGGGCGCATGGCGCATCAGCACGGCCTTGCCGCTTTCCTCGAACAGGCCGGCCGAGTGCGCAAGCCAGCCGTCGGTGCCCAAGCGCTGGCCGAGGTGGCCCATGATGCGGCTGCGGCGCGCGGCGCGGGTCCACAGACCATCGAGCAGCGGGTCGTGCGGGAACGCCGCGCGCACCGCCATCTCGTAGACCACCGCCGACACCTCGCGCAGGCCGAGGTACTGCAGGGCCTGCAGCACCGTCTGCACGCGGCCCTTGAGGCCGTAGTAGGACGAGTTGACGGCCTTGAGCGTGGCGGCGGCCAGCGCCATGTCGGACTCGACGAGCGTGGCGGCGGCCTTGAGATCGACCTCGTCGTCGGCCATCAGCACCGACAGCTGTGCCAGCGAGGCCGGCTGCGCAGGCAGGTCGAAGTCGAGCGGATCCACTTCTTCGTGCGTGTCTTCGCTCATGTCACGCCACCGCGCAGGAAACCGTCGTAGGCGGTCTTCAGGATCAGCGCTCCCACCACGGCGATGAACACCCCGCGCACGAAGCCTGCGCCGTGCTTGAGCGCGAGCCGGATGCCGGCCAGGCTGCCGAGGATGTTGGCCACTGCGATCACCAGGGCCAGATGCCACCACACATGGCCCTTCCAGGCAAACAGCACCAGCGCCGCCGCATTGGTGACGGTGTTGAGCAGCTTCGCGCTCGCGCTGGCGTGCAGGAAGTCGTAGCCGAGCAGGCGCACGAACAGGAAGACAAAGAAACTGCCGGTGCCGGGGCCGAAGAAGCCGTCGTAGAAGCCGATCGTCGCGCCGATCGCCGAGGCCCAGGCCGCCTCGCGCCGGCCTTCGAAGCGCGGCTGGTGGTGGCGCCCGAGCTCCTTGCGCATCAGCGTGTAGACCAGCACGGCGCCGAGGATGAAGGGCAGCGCGCGCTTCAGGCCGTCGGCGCTGACCTGCGTGACGGCCCAGGCGCCGACGAAGCTACCCACCAGCGCCGCGCCCACCGCCGGCCACAACGCACCCCAGCGCAGCGTGACGCGTTGCGCGTACTTCCAGGTGGCCCAGGCCGTGCCCCAGACCGCGCCGCCCTTGTTGGTGCCCAGCAGCGTGGCCGGCACGGCCTGCGGATAGACGGCGAAGAGGGCCGGCACCAGCACCAGCCCGCCCCCGCCGACGATGGCATCGACAAAACCCGCCAGGCCCGCGGCCGCCGCCACGAGCAGCAGCTCCGGCAGCGTGCCGGCGAGACTCTCGAACATGCACCGATTCTCGCCGGCCGCGACCAGCAACCGCCGCGGATCCGGCTCTGCCGGTCCGCTGGCGGTGCCCCCTTGAGGGGGAGCGCCGAAGGCGCTACGGGAGTGGGCGCGTCACGCCGCGGCGTCGCGTTGACTGTCGATCGCGTCGACCGGCAGGCTCAACTCGGCCGCGCGCGGCGGGCCGAAACGGAACACGAAGCGGGCGCCGTGCCCCGGTTCGCCGCTGGCGCCGACGCTGCCGCCATGCCGCTCGATGATGCGGCGCACGATCGACAGCCCCAGGCCCGTGCCCTGGAACTGCTCGCTGCGGTGCAGGCGCACGAAGGGCTGGAACAGCGTGGTCGCGCGCGCGGCGTCGAAGCCGGCGCCGTTGTCCTGCACGAAGAAGGCGCCGGGGCCGGTCGGGTCGTCGAGCGCGCGCCCGAACTCGACCCGCGGTGCCTCGACATCGCGCGTGAACTTGGCCGCGTTGCCGAGCAGGTTGGTCAGCACCACGCGCGCCAGCGCCGCGCTGCAATGCGCGGCCAGACCCGGCTCCACCACCCACTGCAGCGGGGCGCGCCGTTCGAGCCAGGGCAGGTCGGCGATCACCGACTCTGCCAGCGCCGACAGGTCCACCGGCTCGAGCAGCAGCGCGGTCGAGGACGAGCGCGCCAGCTCCAGCAGCGCCGTGACGGTGTGCGACATGTCGCGCGCGGCCTGGCCCGACAGGCGCAGCCACTCGCGCTCGCCTTCGGCCAGGCGGTCCCAGGCGCTGCTCTTGAGCAGGTCCGCCAGGCCCACCACCTGGCCGATCGGCGTGCGCAGTTCGTGCGCGAGCTGGCGCGAGAAGGCCTCGAGGTCGCGGTTGGTCTGTTCAAGTTCGGCCGTGCGTTCGGTGACCAGGCGTTCGAGCTGCTCGTTGCGCGTCAGCAGCAGGCGCTCGGCGCGCTTCTTCAGCGTGATGTCGCGCCCGACCCCGTGGTAGCCGAGGAAGCGTCCCTCGGCGTCGAAGCGCGGCAGGCCGCTGATCGACACCCAGCGCAGCGTGCGCTGGCCGTTGCGGATCGCGAACTCGAAACCGCGAAAGGGCCGGTGTGCGTCGAGGTCCGCGCGGTGCGCGGCCCATTCGGCCTCGCTGGCGCCGTCGGCGAAGGTGCTCCAGCGGGTGTGGCCGATCGCCTGGTCGGCACGCTCGCCGAGCAGCTGGCGCGCCACCGGGCCGACCTCCTCGAGACGGTGCTCGGCGTCGGTCTGCCAGAACCAGTCGGCCGCCAGGTCGGCCATCATCGCGTGGCGACGCTCGCTCTCGAGCAGGCGCTCGTGCGCGAGGCGCTGCTCGGTCACGTCACGGCCCACCCCTTCGTAGCCGGTGAAGCGGCCTTCGTCGTCCAGGTGCGGCCGTCCGGTCAGCGTGACCCACACCGGCGAGCGGCCGCGCCGATGCACCTCGATCAGCACGTCGCGCAGCGACTTGAGTTGCGCCACGCGCTCGAGCAGTGGCGCCCAGCCGCCGGCCGGTGGCTGGAACAGCGGCACCATGTCCATGCGCCGGCCGAGCAGATCGGCCGGCTGCACGCCGAGCTTGCCCAGTGAAGCCAGGTCCTGCGACACCCAGGTGAAGCGCAGGCGCTCGTCGGTCTCCCAGTGCCAGTCGGCCGACAGTTTCATGCGCGCCTGCCAGCGCCGCTCGCGCTCGCCCAGCGCCAGCTCGACCTCGCGCGCGCCGCGGTCGAAGCGCGAAGGCAACTCGCCGGAGAGGGTCGATCCGGCCGGCGGGCTGCTCGACGCCGGGGCCTCGTCCAGCCCGCCCCAGGCCGAGGTGGCGTTCGGGCTCTC
>JALHQP010000053.1 GCA_022841885.1 Aquincola sp.
ACCTCGCAGCGCTGCACGGCGCGTTCGGCGGCGCGCAGCGCGGCGGGCGGCAGTTCCTCGCCGAACCACACCACGCCCGGGCGCACGAGGTTGCCGCAACGCCCGCACCGAGGCGGCGTGCCGGGCGTGGCGCGCGTGGTGTCGCAGGCCGGCTGCTCGCGGCACGCGCGGTCGTCGAGCCAGCGGTCGCGCAGGATGTCGCCGTGCAGGCGGATCGTGTCCGCGTTGCCGGCACGCTGGTGCAGGTCGTCCACGTTCTGCGTGACGACGGTCAGCGCGCCCGGGTGGCGCCGCGCGAACGCCGCGAGGGCGTCATGGCCGGCGTTGGGCTGCGCCGCGCGCACGCCGTCGCGCCGCTCGGCGTACCAGGCCCACACGCGCGCCGGGTCGGCGCAAAAGCCCTGCTCGCTGGCGAGCTGCGCGGGGTCGAAGCGGCTCCACAACCCGGTCATCGCATCGCGAAACGTCGGGATGCCGCTTTCCGCGCTCATGCCCGCGCCGGTCAGCACGGCCACGCCGCCGGGCGTGCGCGCCGCCGCGGCGATGCGGTGGCGCGCCTCGTCGATCATGCCGGTGGTGCGGCAGTCGAACTCGCGCGCCGCTGGCGCAGCACTTCGTACAGGCACACGCCGGCGGCCACGCTGACGTTCAGGCTTTCCACCGCGCCGGCCATCGGGATGCGCACCAGCACGTCGCAGGTGTTGCGCGTGAGCTGGCGCAGGCCCTTGCCCTCGGCGCCGAGCACCAGGGCCACCGGGCCGGACAGGTCGACGTCGTAGAGCGTGCGCTCGGCGTCGTCGCTGGTGCCGACGACCGTGACCGCACGTTCCTTCAGTTCGTTGAGCGCGCGCGCCAGGTTGGTCACCATCAGGTAGGGCACGGTCTCGGCGGCGCCGCTGGCCACCTTGGCGACGGTGGCGTTCAGGCCCACCGCGTGGTCCTTGGGCGCGACGACGGCGTGCGCGCCGGCGCCGTCGGCCACGCGCAGGCAGGCGCCCAGGTTGTGCGGGTCGGTCACGCCGTCCAGGGCCAGCACGAGCGGCGGGCCTTCGGCGTCGTCGAGGATGTCGTCGAGCGAGTGGCGCGCCGGCAGCGGTTTCACGAGCGCCACCACGCCCTGGTGGCGCTCGTTGCCGGCCAGCTTGGACAGTCGCGCATCGTCGCTGTCCACCACCTTGGCACCGGCGCCGATGGCACGTTCGACAAAGCCGCGCATGCGCGCGTCGCGGCGCTGCGCGTCCAGGTGCACCTCCACCACGCTGTCGGGCGCGGTCTTCAGGCGCACGGTCACGGCATGAAAGCCGAAGAGCACATGTCGGGTCATCGCCCGACTGTAAGCGCGGTGCGCTATGCCTTGACGTCCAGCACGGTGCCGGCGCCGCGGCCTGTACCGGGGCCCGCCTTCACCGAGCCGGCGAGCCGGCGCGCCAGTTCGGCCAGGGCCTCGCGCTCGCGGCCGGCCTGCAGTTCGCCCTGCTGGCCGAGCGCGCGGTGCATCGACACGAAGGCCTCGAGCAGGCGCGAGCTCGGCACCTTCATGATGTGCACGGCCGCGGTGGCCGTGGTCACGGGGTTGGGCTCCGCCGGCATCTCGGCTTCGGCCGCGGCCGCCACGGCCTGGGCCGCCGGCCGCGACGCGGCGGTGGCCAGCGCCGACAGGCGCTGCGGCAGGTCGCTCCAGGTGGACACATGCGCACCGTCGGCAGCGGCGGCCTCGTCGCCGCCGGCCACCATGCGCAGGTCCTGCATCAACGCGTGCGCAAAGCGCAGCACCGACTGCGAACCCTCGTCGTCGGCCACCTGGCCGTCGGACGCCGCCTTGAACACCCGGTTCATGGCGTCGAACAGCTCGTGCCGGCGCGGGGCTTCGCTGGCCACGCGTGCCACCGCCCGCACCGGCTCCGCGGGTTCGGCGGACGACGCTGCGCCGGCGCTGCGGCGCACGGCACTGGCGTAGGTACTGCTGATCGCGGACAAGGTGGTCATGTTTCGGCCTCCACGGGCGAACGGGCCGACGACCGACAGAGCCCTCGGGGGCCTTCGGCTTCGGTTCGTTGTCGGTAAATCGGCCTCTGTTCGGCCGACTTGAGGGCGCGTGCGTGTGCTATGTCACGCCGCGCCCCGGCAAAGCTAGGCCGCGAGCGCGCGCCAGGCCAGGATGGCGGCGATGAGCACCGGCTGGTGCAGCATGTAGAAGCTGAGCGACCAGCGGCCCAGCAGGGCCAGCGGCGACAGCGCCGCCGGCAGCACGCCGGCCAGCAGCGCGCGCCGCTGCGCCAGCAGCCATTGCCCTGCGGCCAGGCCCCACAGCATCACGCCCAGCCAGGGCAGCACGGGGGCGTAGTCCTCGGTGACGGGCTTGCGCGTGATGAGCCCCACCCAGTTGGTCCAGCGCGTGTCGAACACCGGGTGCTGCACCAGGTGCGGCAGCAGCACGCACAGCGCGCCGAGCGGCCAGAGCCAGCCGCGCAGCGGCGAGGCCAGGCGCGACAGCACCAGCATCACGGCAAAGCCGTGCAGAACGCCGAAGCTGATCCAGCTCCTCGGGAACATCAGCGCCGAGCCGGCCGACACGAGCAGCGCGCAGCCGGCGATCTGCGCCCAGCGGCGCCAGAAGCGCGGCCACGCCTGCCCGGCGTCGAGCGCCACCGCCTGCGACAGCCCGGCGGTGAACATGAACAGCGTGACGATGACCGCGCGCTGCACGGTCCAGAACGGGTC
The DNA here is from genome assembly GCA_022841885.1 of Aquincola sp. GTDB lineage: Bacteria > Pseudomonadota > Gammaproteobacteria > Burkholderiales > Burkholderiaceae_C > CADEEN01. The sequence goes on from JALHQP010000053.1 coordinate 2,722, forward strand.
GCGGTAGAAGTCCTGCCGCGGGTCGAGCAGGCCGAAGTGGTTGAGGTCGAAGACGAAGTGGAAGGCGGCCATCCAGACGATGGCCGCGCCGCGCAGCGCGTCGAGGCGATCAAATCGGTCCGCGCGCGGGCTCATACCTTCTCGTAGATGTCGGTGAAGCGCTGGCCGTCCCAGGCGTAGAGCAGGATCGCGGCGTGCAGGCAGGCCTTGGCGCCGCGCGGCTTGAACAGGCCCACGCACTGCCCGCGGGCGTGGCGCACGCTGGGGTACACCACGCCGTGCGAACCGTGTGGGCGCAGCGCACGGCCGAGCGCGCGGGCGGCGCTGTAGTCGTCGCGGTCGAACACCGTGGCCGGCACCGCGCCGGGGCCGCGCAGGTCGTGCAGCCGCGCATCGATGGCCACGTGGTACAGGCGCATCGGCAGGTGCATCGGGCCTTCCTGCGTGGCGGCGAGAAAACGTGCGTGGTGGTGCGCCGTTTCGGCGACGGCGGTGGCGCGCTCGCGCGCGGCGTAGAACACGCCCCAGGCGCCGTCGGAGAAGCGGCTGCCGGCCGGGTTGACATGCGTGAAGGCGGCCATGATCGGCCCGCTGCCGGGGCCGAACACGCGATCGTCCGGTGCGACCAGCTGCACCGCGCCGACCTCGTCGCGCACGCGGTCGTTGGTCAGGGCTTCGAGCGCGTAGAGCGCGTCGAAGTCGGCTGCGTCGGCCACCCGGTCGTACAGGTACACGCTCGGGTGGCGCGTGGGCACGATGCGGCAGGCCTCGCGCCACTGCACGCGCTTGACGGCCAGAGACTGCGCGAGGCGCTCGGCCTTGGCTGCCGTCACGACCAGCCGCCACCGCGTGCGGCGTCGAGCCAGCGCCGCACGCGCAGCAGGTCGCCGACGTTGCCGCCGAGCATCTGCGACAGCGCGCTCGCGCCGCCGAACGCGGCATTGGGCTTGCGCACCCAGGCGTCGGCCGCGGCTGCGTCGGGCAGCAGGATCTGCAGCGCCTTGTAGATGCCGAGCAGCAGCGACAGGCGCTCGAGCGTGTCGCGCGACAGCACGGCCTTGTCCGGCGCCTTGCGCCAGGCGAAGTAGCTCGAGCGCGGCGGCTCGCCGAGCAGGCGGCGCTGCTCGTCGGTGGACAGGCCCCAGTGCGCGGCGATGCGCATGAAGGCGCGCAGCCCGGCCGCGCCCATCTGCGCCGAGGCGGCGGCGGCACGGGTGGGTTGCAGGACGGCACTCATGGCGATGAATCCAGTTCGGGACTTGCTTGCAATGGTAGTCCAAAACTGGATTCGTGGCCAGACCGCACTACGATCGCGCCATGACGACGCATTCCGCGCCGGCGCGGCGCAGCACCGAGGAGCAGGCCCGGCTCGATGCCGCGCTGACCGATCTGTTCGAGCGCCGCATCACCTTCAACCAGGTGCTCGGCCTGGTGGTCGAGTCGGCCCGCGCGCCGGCGCCGCGCATCCGCTTCGCGATGCGGCCCGAGCTGATCGGCAGCACCGTCCACGGCCGCCTGCACGGCGGCGTGATCTCGGCCACGCTGGACGCGATGGGCGGCTTTGCGCTGATGGTGGCCATCGGCGAGAAGCATGGCGACGAGAGCACGACGCAGGTGCTGCACCGCTTCGCCAAGATGGGCACGATCGACCTGCGCGTCGATTACCTGCGCCCCGGCATCGGCGTCCACTTCGTCGCCAGCGCCGAGGTCACGCGCCTGGGCGGGCGCATCGGCTCGACGCAGATGCGCCTGGTCAATGAACAGGGCACGCTGATCGCGACCGGCTCGGCCGCCTACGTGATCAGCTGAGCCTTCGCGGCCGGCCTACTTCTTGAACTCGGCCTTGAACCACGCGTCGAGCATGCGACGCTCGTAGGCCAGCGCATCGCCGCTGGGCCAGTAGGCCCGCTGCATCAGGTAGGCCATGTCCTGCACGCGCGCCTCGCCGCTGCGTGTGGTCTGGCCCGGGCCTTCCAGCGCATAGCGCATCTGGATCCGCGGCCAATCGGCGCTGCCCTTGAGCACACGCAGGTCGTGGGCGCGTGCGCTCGGCCTCAGCTCGCCCGCCAGGTCCACGTCGAGCACCTCGATCTTCAGTGTCTGGCCGTCGACCACGTAGGGTGCGGCGGCCTGCTCGAGGTGACGCTTGAGCGCCTCGAGGTGGCGGTCCTTCGACAGGAAGCTGTCCTTCACGTCGGTGAAGTTCTCCGGCTGCACGAAGCTGACGCTGACGGTGCCCGCGGCCTGCGCCGCCGCAGCGAGCGTGAAGGCACCGATTGCAACGCCGACGGTGTGGAGGGTGCGCATGGCGACTCCCGGCAGTTGACGATGCAGCCATGCTAGCGCGAAGCCGGCCGGCCTGCAGCCGGCTTCACGCAGATTTACCGAGTCGCTTCAGAGGCTTTGCGCCAGCTGCTCCAGGATCGCCGGGTTCTCCAGCGTCGAGGTGTCCTGCGTGATCGCTTCGCCCTTGGCGATGCTGCGCAGCAGGCGCCGCATGATCTTGCCGCTGCGCGTCTTGGGCAGGTTGTCGCCGAAGCGGATGTCCTTGGGCTTGGCGATCGGGCCGATCTCCTTGGCCACCCAGTTGCGCAGTTCGGTCGCGATCTTCTTGGCCTCGTCGCCGGTCGGGCGCGGGCGCTTCAGGACCACGAAGGCGCAGATCGCTTCGCCGGTGGTGTCGTCGGGGCGGCCGACCACGGCGGCTTCGGCCACCAGCTCGGTGTGCGCCACCAGCGCCGACTCGATCTCCATCGTGCCCATGCGGTGGCCGCTGACGTTGAGCACGTCGTCGATGCGGCCGGTGATCGTGAAGTAGCCGGTCGTCTTGTCGCGGATCGCGCCGTCGCCGGCCAGGTAGTAGCCCTTCAACTCCGGCGGGTAGTAGCTCTTCTTGAAGCGCTCGGGGTCGCCGTAGATGGTGCGGATCATCGACGGCCATGGCTTCTTCACCACCAGGATGCCGCCCTGCCCGTTGGGCACGTCGTTGCCGGTCTCGTCGACGATGGCCGCGGTGATGCCCGGGAACGGCAGCGTGCACGAGCCGGGCACCAGCGTGGTGGCCCCCGGCAGCGGCGTGATCATGTGGCCGCCGGTCTCGGTCTGCCAGAAGGTGTCGACGATCGGGCAACGGCCGCCGCCCACATGCTTGTGGTACCACTCCCAGGCGGCGGGGTTGATCGGCTCGCCGACCGAACCCAGGATGCGCAGCGAGGACAGGTCGCTGTGCTTCGGGTGCACCGTGTCATTCGTCTCGGCCGCCTTGATCAGCGAGCGGATCGCCGTCGGCGCGGTGTAGAAGATCGTGACCTTGTGCTTCTCGATCGTCTTCCAGAAGCGGTCGGCCGCCGGGAAGGTGGGCACGCCCTCGAACACGATCTCGGTGCCGCCCAGCGCCAGGGGGCCATAGGTGATGTAGGTGTGGCCGGTGACCCAGCCGATGTCGGCGGTGCACCAGAACACGTCGTCGGGCCTGAGGTCGAAGGTCCACTTGGTGGTCAGCGCCGCGTGCAGCAGGTAGCCGCCGGTGCTGTGCTGCACGCCCTTGGGCTTGCCGGTCGAGCCCGAGGTGTACAGAAGGAACAGCGGGTGCTCGGCCTCGACCCACTCGGGCTCGCAGGTCGCGGGCTTGCCGGCCAGCTCCTCGTGCAGCCAGCGGTCGCGCGCCGGATGCCAGGCGATCTGGCCGCCGGTGCGCTGGTAGACGATCACGTCCTTGACCGACTCGCAGCCGCCGAGTCCGATGGCCTCGTCGACGATGGCCTTGAGCGGCAGCTGCTTGCCGCCGCGCAGCTGCTCGTCGGCGGTGATGACCATCACCGCGCCGGCGTCCTGCACGCGGTCGCGCACCGACTGCGCCGAGAAGCCGCCGAACACCACCGAGTGGATCGCGCCGATGCGCGCGCAGGCCTGCATCGCCGCCACGCCCTCGACGCTCATCGACATGTAGATCAGGACGCGGTCGCCCTTGCGGATGCCGCGCGCCTTCAGCGCGTTGGCGAACTGGCACACCTTGTCGAGCAGCGTCTTGTAGCTGACCCGGGTCACGGCGCCGTCATCGGCCTCGAAGATGATCGCCGTCTTGTCGCCCAGGCCGCGCTCGACGTTGCGGTCCAGGCAGTTGTAGGACACGTTGAGCGTGCCGTCCTCGAACCACTTGAAGAACGGCGCCTCGCTGTCGTTCAGGCCCTTGGTGAACGGCTTCTTCCAGGCCACGAACTCGCGTGCCAGGCGCGACCAGTAGGCGTCGTGGTCGCGATCGGCCTCCGCCACCAATTGGTCGTAGGCCGCCGGCCCCGCGACATGGGCCGACTTCGTCAGGGCCGCCGGCGGCGGGTAGAGGTGCGATTCGGTGCTCATGAGCGTCTCCTGCGGTTTTGGGTCCGGTCCAGGTACGACAGTAGAGGGGGGCTCTTACCTATGCCTTACTTTGCATCAATCCGGGTCGGCCCCGCGCCCTCCCTACAATGCCGCCCACCCGTGGAATCCCTGAATCGATGAGCAAGCCCCCCACCGACGCCGTCACCCAGGCCATGGGCCCGCTGCCGCGCCTGATCTTCATGAGCCGCTGGCTGCAGCTGCCGCTGTACCTGGGGCTGATCGCGGCGCAAGGCGTCTACGTCTGGCACTTCCTGCTCGAGCTCTGGCACCTGATCGAGGCCGCCTTCGGCAGCCAGACCGCGATCGCGGCCCTGGTCAAGAGCATCGGCTACACCGGGCCGGACACGGTGATCCTGAACGAGACCATCATCATGCTGGTGGTGCTGGCGCTGATCGACGTGGTGATGATCAGCAACCTGCTGATCATGGTCATCGTCGGCGGCTACGAGACATTCGTCTCGCGCATGAACCTCGAGGGCCACCCCGACCAGCCCGAGTGGTTGAGCCATGTCAACGCCTCGGTGCTGAAGGTCAAGCTGGCCACCGCCATCATCGGCATCAGCTCGATCCACCTGCTCAAGACCTTCATCAACGCCGCCAACTACAGCGACAAGGTGCTGATCGCGCAGACGGTGATCCACATCACCTTCCTGCTGTCGGCGATGGCCATCGCCTACACCGACAAGCTGATGACGCAAGAACACTGAGCCCCCGAGCTCGCTCGCGCTCGCTACCCCCCGAGGGGGCCGTCCGCTGACGGACCGGCAGAGCCGGATCCGTGGCGGGAAGCTGAGCTTGGGACACGCCACAGGACCAGGGCCCCCGCCACGCCGGCCACCAGCGAACCGGCCAGCACCCCGAGCTTGACGCGCGTTTCCCACTCGGGTCCGAGCGTGCCGAACGCCAGGCCGCCGATGAACAGGCTCATCGTGAAGCCGATGCCGCACAGCAGCGCCACGCCGAGCAGCTGGCGACCCGTCGCCCCAACCGGCATCGACGCGAGGCCGAGGCGGACCGCCAGCCACGACGCCCCGAACACCCCCACCGCCTTGCCCAGCACCAGGCCGACACCGATGCCCAGCGTGACCGGCTGCGCCAGGGTCTCGAGGCTCGCGCCGGCCAGGCTGACGCCAGCGTTGCAGAAGCCGAACATCGGCAGCACCGCGAAGGCGACCCAGGGGTGCAGCCCATGTTCGATGCGCTGCAGCGGCGAGCCGCCGGCCGGGTCGCGCACCGGCACCGCGAGCGCGGTCACCACACCGGCCAGCGTGGCGTGCACGCCCGACTTGAGCACGAAGACCCAGATCAGCACGCCCACCGCGACGTACAGGTCCACGCGCATCACATGCGCGCGGTTCATGGCCAGCAGCACTGCGAGGCCCAGGCCCGCGCCGGCCAGCGCCGTGACGGAGAGCTGGTCGGTGTAGAACAGCGCGATGATCACGATCGCGCCCAGGTCGTCGATGATCGCCACCGCGGTCAGGAAGATTTTCAGCGACGCCGGCACGCGCGAACCGAGCAGCGTGACGACGCCGATCGCGAACGCGATGTCGGTCGCCGACGGGATGGCCCAGCCGCGCAGCGCCGACGCATCGCCCCAGTTGATCGCGGCATAGATCGCTGCCGGCACCGCCATGCCGCCGAGTGCCGCGATCGCCGGCAACGCCGCCTGCGAGCGCGTGGACAGCTCGCCCTCGACGAACTCGCGCTTGATCTCCAGGCCGACGAGGAAGAAGAAGACCGCCATCCACAGGTCGTTGACCCACACCAGCAGCGGCTTCTCGATGCGCACCAGGTCGCCGACGACCACCGCGCCCGGCACGCGCAGGAAGCCCTCGTACCAGGCCGCGAGCGGCGAGTTGCTGACGATCAGCGCGGCCAGCGCCGCGATGGCGAGCACGATGCCGCCGGCCGACTCCTGCGCGAAGAAGCGGGCAAACGGGTTGGAAGACTCGGGGTCGCGCGGCATCGGCGTGTATCAGTTGGTGCGGGCTTGGGGCTCGATCTTGCCAGCCCGCGCTGGAAGCACGCCCGTGCCGGCACCGTACTCCGCGGTGGGCCGTCGCGTCGACGGCCCGCCATCGAGGAGCTCACCATGTCCCTGCTGCACCATGCCGCGATCCTGGCCCTGGCGGCCGCCACCCTGCCGAGCTACGCCTTCGACGGCCGCGGACGCGACCGCATCGAAGCGCGCCTGAAGGGCTACCAGGAGGTGCCCGCCGTGTCGTCGGTGGCCAGCGGGCGTTTCAAGGCCACGCTCGACGCGGCCTCGGGCAGCATTGCCTACGAGCTCTCGTACAGCGGGCTCGAAGGCACGGTGACCATGTCGCACATCCACCTCGGCCAGCACGGCGTCAACGGCGGCGTCATGGTGTGGTTGTGCCAGACCGCGACCAACGTCGACCCGACGGCCCTGTCGCCCAGCTGCCCGCAGTCGGGCACGGTCAGCGGCGTGATCCAGGCCGCCAACGTGATCGGCCCCTCGGGCCAGGGCGTCGCCGCGCAGGAGTTCGCCGAGATGGTGGCGGCCCTGCGCGCGGGCGTGGCCTACGTCAACGTGCATTCGTCCAAGTTCCCCGGCGGCGAGATCCGCGGCCAGCTCAGGAACGACGACTGACGGCATCCTCGGCCGCTGCTTCAGCCGGCCGCCGTGCGCGCTACAGGCTGCGCGCGTCGAAGGTGTTGCACTGCGCCACGCTGCCCGACTCGACGCCGCGGCGGAACCAGGTCTGGCGCTGCACGCTCGTGCCGTGCGTGAAGCTCTCGGGCACCACCGTGCCCTGCGACCTGCGCTGCAGCGTGTCGTCGCCGATCTGCGCCGCGGCATTCATCGCTTCCTCGATGTCGCCGCGCTCGAGCCAGCCCTTGCCCTTCTGCGAGTGGTGGGCCCAGACGCCGGCGAAGCAGTCGGCCTGCAGCTCGACGCGCACCGACAGCGCATTCATCTGCGCCTCGCTGACGCGCCCGCGCATGCCGTCCACCTTGCCGGTGATGCCCAGCAGGTTCTGCACATGGTGGCCGACCTCGTGCGCGATCACGTAGGCCTGCGCGAAGTCGCCCGGCGCGCCCATGCGCGCGCGCAGCGTGTCGAAGAAGCCGAGGTCGATGTAGACCTTCTGGTCCCCGGGGCAGTAGAACGGCCCCATCGCCGACTGGCCGGTGCCGCAGGCCGTGCCCACCGCGCCGCGGAACAGCACGAGCCTGGGCTGGCGGTAGCTGGCGCCGCCGCTGCGCATCACGCCGCCCCACACGTCCTCGGTGTCGGCAAGCACGGTCGAGACGAAGGCCGCCACCGCGTCGTCGGCCGGCGGGCGCTGCGCCGGCACGGTCTGCGCGCTCGGTGCGTCGAGCGGGCTGCCGCCGCCCAGCAGGCCGAGCACCGTGAGCGGGTTGATGCCGAAGATCCAGCCCGCCACCAGGGCGATCACGATCGTGCCCAGGCCGATGCCGCGCCCGCCGCCCAGACGGAAGCCACCCCCCCCGGCGCTGCCCGCACCCCGGCGGTCCTCGACGTTCTCGCTCTGGCGCTGGCCTTCCCACTTCATGGCGTCTCCCTGCGGTCACCCTGTCCCGGGTTGTACCGCAGTTCCACCGCTGGCAACCCATGCCCTTGGCTACGCGCCCCTCGTCCGGACCGGGCCGTGCACCGCGTCCTCAGGCCATCGCGCGCTGCATCAGCACCTTCTGTTCGCGCTCGTTGGCGGTCATCGACGCCGCACGCATGAACTCGGCGCGTGCCTCGTCGCGGCGGCCCAGCTTGGCCAGCAGGTCGCCGCGCACGCTGGGCAGCAAGTGGTAGCGCGCAAGCGTCGGTTCGGCCACGAGCGCGTCGACGATCTCGAGCGCCGCCGCCGGGCCGAAGGCCATGCCCACCGCCACTGCGCGGTTCAGCGCCACCACCGGCGAGGGCAGGCTCTGTGCCAGCGCGTCGTACAGCGCGACGATGCGCGGCCAGTCGGTCGCGTCGGCGGTGGCCGCACGCGCATGGCACGCGGCGATCGCGGCCTGCAGTGCGTAGGGCCCCAGGCCGCCCTGCCCCGCGGCCAGCGCCTCGGCGCGTTCCAGCAGCGCGAGACCGCGCCGGATCAGAAGGCGGTCCCAGCGTCGGCGGTCCTGCTCGAGCAGCAGCACCGGGTGGCCGTTGGCGTCGGTGCGCGCCGCGGTGCGCGAGGCCTGGATCTCCATCAGCGCCAGCAGGCCCAGCACCTCGCCATGACCGGGCATCAGGGAGGCCAGCACGCGGCCCAGGCGCACCGCCTCGTCGCACAACGCCGGGCGCATCCAGTCGCCGCCCGAGGTGGCGGCATAACCTTCGTTGAAGACGAGGTAGATGACTTCCAGCACCGAAGCCAGGCGTTCGGGCAACGCGTCGGCGCGCGGCACCTCGAACGGCACCTTGGCGGCGGCCAGCGAGCGCTTGGCGCGCACGATGCGCTGCGCGATCGTCGGCTCGGGCGCCAGGAAGGCGCGTGCGATCTCGTCGGTGGACAGGCCGCACAGCAGCTTGAGCGTCAGTGCCACGCGCGCGTCGGGCGAGAGCACCGGATGGCACGAGGTGAACACCAGGCGCAGCAGGTCGTCGCCGATGTCGTCGCCCTCGGCGGCCTCGATCGCCTCGACGATGTCGGGCACCACATGGTCGCCGCGCGCGTCGGCGTCGGCGCCCAGCTCTTCCTGCTTGCGCGCATGCAGCGAGGCCTGGCGCAGGCGGTCGAGCGCGCGGTGCTTGGCGGTGGCCATCAGCCAGGCTGCGGGTTTGTCGGGCACGCCCTCGGCGGGCCAGTGCTCGAGCGCGGCCACCAGCGCGTCCTGCGCCAGGTCTTCGGCCAGGCCCACGTCGCGCACCATGCGCGCGAGCACGGCGATGATCTTCGGCCGCTCGAGCCGCCAGACGGCGTCGATGGTACCGTGGACCTCGACGGTCATGCGGGCAGCCGCCTCAACGCCGGCCCGGCTGCCCGAGGTCGATCTCGCGCATGCGGTCGACCGCCGCGCTGTCGCCCGGTGCGGCGAAGTCCTCGAGCTCGAACACCGGGCGCACCTCGATCTGCGCCGCGCCACCGTCGAGCGACGGGTTCGGGAAGCGGCGCGCCCACTCCAGCGCCTCCTCGCGCGAGCGCACCTGGATCATCGTGTAGCCGGCCACGAGCTCCTTGGTCTCGGCGAAGGGGCCGTCGACCACACGGCGCGTCTGGCCGTCGTAGTAGACGCGAAAACCCTCCGCACTGGACTTCAGGCCGTTGCCGTCGAGCAGGACGCCGGCCTGGGCCAGCTCTTCGTGGAACGCCCCCATCTCGGCCAGCAGGGCTTCGCTGGGCATCCTGCCGGCCTCGCTGTCGGCGGTGGCCTTCACCAGGATCATGAATCGCATCGTGTCTCTCCTGTCGAGTGATGGGTCGAGCAGCGGGCTCCGCATCCACGACGGGCCGCGGACCCGCGAATCGACATCAGCGGATGTAACAGGGGCCGGTCTCGCGGACCTCGACGGTGCACCAGGCCGCGGCAGGGCAGCGCTTGGCAATCGCCAGCGCCTCGTCGCGCGTCGCGACGTCGAGCATGAAGAAGCCGCCGACCATCTCCTTCGCTTCGGCGAAGGGGCCGTCGAGCAGGCGTGCGGCGCCGTTGCTCACCTGCACGCGTGTGGCATGGTCCAGCGACTGCAGCGAACTGCTGGCCATCAGCACGCCGCGCTGCTGCAGCGTGGCCGTGAAGTCGAGCATCTGCTGGTAGGCCACGCGGCCGGCGGCTTCGCCGCGCTCGGCGCGCTGGCCCACCGGTTCGTGGATCAGGAGCATGAAGGCCATGCGGGTGTCTCCCGGAGTTGAGTCGGGCCCCATTGTGGCAACGCCTGGTTCGATCGTCGCCCTTGCCGGCGCTGCGCGCGCGGGCCTGGCCGCGTGCTAGCGGTCGCGGTGCTCGAAGGCGTTGAAGAGTTCGAGCGCCAGCGAGCGCAAATCGCCATCGTGGCTGGCATGCGCGCGAGCGAAGCATTCGCAGGCGTACAGGCGGTCGTAGCCCAGGCGCGCCGCCTGCACCGGCAGCCCGTGGCGCGCCATGGCGCGCACGAAGCGGTGCACCAGGGCCGGCCTCACGCGACCGCCCAGCGGCAGGTCGACCGGGGGCGAGCCTTCGCCGCCACACAGGAACTCCGGCGGCGCCCGGAACGGCTCGTCGAGACGGGGTTCACGCAACATGGCCGCGATGATCGCCCGCCGGCGGCTCCCGCGATCGGGCAAATAGCACGCCCGTCGCGGCCCACGCGCGCCGGGCGTGCAATCTTGCGCGCTCAGGTCTTGGGCAGGGTGACGCCGCGCTGGCCCTGGTACTTGCCGCCGCGGTCCTTGTACGAGGTCTCGCAGACCTCGTCGCTCTCGAAGAACAGCACCTGGGCGCAGCCCTCGCCGGCATAGATCTTGGCCGGCAGCGGCGTGGTGTTGCTGAACTCGAGCGTCACGTAGCCCTCCCACTCGGGCTCGAAAGGCGTGACGTTGACGATGATGCCGCAGCGCGCATAGGTGCTTTTGCCCAGGCAGATCGTGAGCACGTTGCGCGGGATGCGGAAGTACTCGACCGTGCGCGCGAGCGCGAAGCTGTTGGGCGGGATCACGCAGACATCGGCGTTGATGTCGACGAAGCTGCGTTCGTCGAAGTTCTTCGGGTCCACCACCGTGCTGTAGATGTTGGTGAAGACCTTGAACTCGGGCGCGCAGCGGATGTCGTAGCCGTAGCTCGAGGTGCCGTAGCTGACGATCTTGTGGCCGTCGGCCGCGTGCCGCACCTGGCCGGGCTCGAAGGGCTCGATCATCCCGTGCTCGGCCGCCATGCGGCGGATCCACTTGTCGCTCTTGATGCTCATGTCGGGTGCCCTGGGCTAGCCGTCGATTGTAGGCAGGGCGTCACGCGGGCCCGGGTTGTGCGCGCGCGCACCGCAGCGCTACCATCCCGCCAGCGCCGCGAGGAGTCCCCGCCATGTCCGCCGCCACCGAGCTGATGACCAAGTACGCCGCGTACCACCGCGACCGGCGCAACATCGCCACCCACTTCGTCGGCATCCCGTTGATCGTGTTCGCGGTCGGCGGCCTGCTGGCGCGGCCGGCCTTCGTGCTGGGCGGCGTCGAACTGACGCCGGCCGCGCTGCTCTGGGCGCTCAGTACCCTGTGGTACCTGAGCCGCGGCAACCTGGCGCTCGGCGTGGCCACCAGCGTCGTGAACCTGTTGCTGATCCTGGCGGCGCTGCCGCTGGGCCAGCTCGACACAGCGGCCTGGCTCGGCTGGAGCTTCGGCGCCTTCGTCCTCGGCTGGGCGATCCAGTTTCTCGGCCACTACTACGAGGGCCGCAAGCCGGCCTTCGTCGACGACCTGCGCGGCCTGCTCGTGGGCCCGATGTTCGTCGTTGCCGAAGCGCTGTTCGGCCTCGGCTGGGGAAAGGCCTTGGCGGCGGAGATCGAGGCCCGCGTCGGGCCGACACGCTTGCGCGACCTGCACGCGCCCGCGGCGCGCTAGCTCGACACCACGCGCACCGCCGGGCGTTCGGGCTCCGGCTCGGCGTCGAAGCGCTCGAAGCCGCAGTAGCAAATGAAATGCTTCTGGCTCGCGCGGCCGAACAAGGCCATGCCGAGCTGGCCGGCGAGCTCGTAGCCCATCTGCGTGACGCCGTTGCGCGAGATCACGATCGGCACGCCGAGCTGCGCCGCCTTGGTCACCATCTCGCTGGTCAGCCGGCCGGTCGTGTAGAACACCTTGTCGCCGCCGTAGCCGAGAGGCGCATCGCCGTGCATCCACATCCAGCCGGCGATGGTGTCGATCGCGTTGTGGCGCCCGACGTCCTCGACGAAAGTCAGCATCTCGGTGCCGCGGAACAGCGCGCAGCCGTGCACCGAGCCGGCGCGGCGGTGCACGCTGTCGACCTTGCGCATCGCGTCGTTGAGCGCCTGCAGCGTGCCCTGGCGGATGCGTGCCGTCGCCGGCGGCGGCAGCTTCACGCGGTCGATCTGATCCATCAGGCTGCCGAACATCGTGCCCTGGCCGCAGCCGGTGGTGACGATGCGCTTCGCGGTGCGGGCCTCGAAGTCGCTCACTGCCCCGGGGCCCGCGCGCGTCTTGACCGCCGCGGCGCCAACGTCCCAGTCCACCGTCACCGATTCGATCTCGGCCAGCGAGTCGACGAGCTGCTGGTTGCGCAGGTAGCCCAGCGCCAGCAGTTCGGGCGCGGCGCCCAGCGTCATCAGCGTGACGACCTCGCGCTTGTCGACGTACAGCGTCAGCGGCCGCTCGGCCGGGATGTGGATCGCGCGGCGCTGGCCGAACTCGTCGAGCACCTCGACCTCGCGCGTCAGCGGCGCGGCCGCGCGCGTCAGGCGCGGCAGCACGGCGTCGTGTCGGGGTTCGGGCAGCGGCAACATGCGCGGAAGTCTACGCGCCGACGCCTGCCGCGTCGGTGCTCAGGTCTTCTTGGCCGGCGGCTTGGCAGCCGCCGCAGGAGCCGCCGGCGCAGCAGGCGCGGCCCCGGCGGCCGGCGGCGGGTAGACGAACGCGCCGGGGTCGGCACAGGGCGCCGTCGCGGTGGCCGGTTTCACGTCCTTGCCGGCCTTCTTGGCGTCGGCCATGTATTTCGCCGCCACACGGTCCATCGACTGGCACAGCTTGTAGCCGTCCACCTTGCCGGCGTGCGCGGTCTTGGCCGCCGCCTCGGCAGCCTTGGCCTTGGCGTCGTCGGACAGGGGCGGCAGCTTGGCGCTCGCGACGGCCGTCGCGGCGCTCAGCACGGACAGGATCAGCACTCGCTTCATGACGGCTCCCAGGTCGGTCGTGTTCAGGTCTGCTTGGCCAGCGGCGGCGGCGGTACGGCCGAGCGCTGCGCCGGGATCTTGCCGGCCTTGACGTCGTCGGCCCACAGCGCGTGGTGCTCCTTGGCCCAGGCCTCGTCGACATAGCCGGTGCGCATCGCGCTGTACGCGCCCTTCATGCCCAGCGTGCCCATGTAGATGTGGCCGAGGAAGGCCGCCATCATCAGGATCGCGGCCGTGGCGTGGATCATGTGCGCCACCTGCATCTCGCCGCGCGTGAACACGAAGCCCGGCACCAGTTTGTCGAGGAACAGGCCCGAGCCGGCGACGATCAGGCCGAGCAGCAGCACGCCGACCCAGAACAGCAGCTTCTCGCCGGCGTTGAAGCGGTGCGACGGCACTTCGGTGCCGCCGAACATGCCGCCGGCGCGCGCGACCCAGGTCGCGTCCTCGGCGCGCGGCAGGTTGTCTTTGATGAAGGTGATGATCACGATCGTCAGCGACACCGCGAACAGCGGCCCGGCGAAGTTGTGCGCCGTCTTCAGCGCGTAGGTCAGCCAGCCGAACAGCGTGCCGCCGATCACCGGCAGCAGCACGAACTTGCCGAACACCATCACCAGGCCCGACACCGCGAGCACGACGAAGGTGATGGCATTGGTCCAATGCGCCGCCCGCTCGAAAGGCGTGAAGCGCTCGATCTTGCGGCCGGTGTCGGCTTCATGCCCGCCGAGCGAGCCGCGCCGCCAGTAGAACAGTGCGATGGCCAACAGCACGATCGCCATCAGCGCGCCGCCGTAGGGAATGATCACGTCGTTGCGAACCTGGCGCCAGGCTTCGCCGGCGGTGGTGAAGGTGGAACCGGGGTAGTCGACGAAGGGCTGGATCAGCATGCCCTGCTCGGTGCCCGGCAGGCTGGTGTAGCCCTGCTGCTCCTTCACCGCACGCCAGAACGGCGCGTTGTTGCCGGGCTGGCTCTTCGCGCGCTGCGCATTGCTCTCGTCGGGCTTGGGCTCGGCCTGAGCGACGAAGCCGGCCGGCGGGCCGGCGGGCTTGGCCGGGTCGGCCGCCGGCGCCGCGGTTTGCGCCTGCAGCGCCAGCGGCAAGGCCAGCGCGAAGGCCGCGATCAGCTTGAGCATCCCACGCTGCATGGCAGCCCCTCCGGTGTTGGTCACTGGGACTTCGCGTCCGTCGGCACCGCGGCGGTGCGCGAGTACTCGTTCTGGCCGCGCTGGGCGCGCGCCTTCATCTGCGCCTCCCAGCTGTCCTTGTCGCCGGCCTTCCAGCCGTCGACGCTGTAGCCGGCGGCGGTCGAGCCTTCCCAGGCCTTGGCGTCGGCCTTCTTGGCGTTGGCGTCGCCGGCGGTCTGTGCCTTCTCGCCGCAGGCGGCGAGCGACGCGGCGACGGTGGCGGCCATCAGCAGGCCGAGCGTTCCGCGCGCGCTCACGACTTGGTCCCCGTCGGCTTGCCGTAGGCCGTGCCCCAGCCCCAGACCTCGCTGCCCTTGCCACGCTGCAGCACCCGGGTGCGGAAGATGTCGGCCACCACGTCGCCGTCGCCGCCGAGCAGGGCCTTGGTCGAGCACATCTCGGCGCAGGCCGGCAGCTTGCCTTCGGCCAGGCGGTTGCGACCGTACTTCTCGTTCTCGGCCTCCGAGCCGTTGGCCTCGGGGCCGCCGGCGCAGAAGGTGCACTTGTCCATCTTGCCGCGCAGGCCGAAGGTGCCGTTGGTCGGGAATTGCGGCGCGCCGAACGGGCAGGCGTAGCTGCAGTAGCCACAGCCGATGCACACGTCCTTGTCGTGCAGCACCACGCCCTCTTCGGTGCGATAGAAGCAGTCGACCGGGCACACCGCCATGCAGGGTGCGTCCGAGCAGTGCATGCAGGCCACCGAGATCGACTTCTCGCCCGGCACGCCGTCGTTGAGCGTGACGACCCGGCGGCGGTTCACGCCCCAGGGCACGTCGTGCTCGGCCTTGCAGGCGGTCACGCAGCCGTTGCACTCGATGCAGCGCTCGGCGTCGCAGAGGAATTTCATCCGTGCCATGTCTCAGCGCTCCTTGTTTAGGCCGTGGCCCGTTCGATCTGGCAGACCGTTGTCTTGGTCTCTTGCATCATCGTCACGCTGTCGTAGCCGTAGGTCGTGGCGGTGTTGACCGCCTCGCCGCGCACCACCGGCGCCGCGCCCTGCGGGTAGTAGGGCAGCATGTCCATGCCGCCCCAGCGCCCGCTGAAGTGGAAGGGCAGGAACACCGTGTCCTCGCCGACACGCTCGGTCACCAGCGCCTTGACGCGCAGGCCCTTGAACTCGGGCACCGCGGTCATCGGCGGCGTCTTGACCCACACGAACTCGCCGTTGCGGATGCCGCGGTCGTTGGCGGCCTTCGGGTTGATCTCGACGAACATGTCCTGCTGCAGTTCGGCCAGCCAGGGGTTGGAGCGCGTCTCCTCGCCGCCGCCCTCGAACTCGACCAGGCGGCCCGAGGTCATGATCAGCGGGAAGGTCTTGCCGATGTCCTTGTTCTTCTCCTGCACGGATTTGAACAGCGTGGGCATGCGCCAGAAGGCCTTGCGGTCGTCGTGCGTCGGGTACTTGGCCACCAGGTCGGGGCGGGTGCTGTACAGCGGTTCACGGTGCTGCGGCACCGGGTCCGGGAAGTTCCACACCACGGCGCGCGCCTTGGCGTTGCCGAAGGGGTGGCAGCCATGGTTGACCATCGTCACGCGGATGATGGCGCCGGTCGGGTCGGTCTTCCAGTTCTTGCCCTCGGCCTTCTTCTTCTCGTCCTCGCTCAGTTCGTCCCACCAGCCCAGCTTCTTCAGCAGCAGATGGTCGAACTCGGGGTAACCCGTCGTGAGGTCGGCGCCCTTGCTGTGCGAGCCGTCGCCGGCGAGCAGGTTGACACCTTCGCGCTCGACACCGAAGTTGGCGCGGAAGTTGCCGCCGCCGTCCATCACGTGCTTGGACGTGTCGTACAGGTTCGGCGAGCCCGGATGTTTCATCTCCGGCGTGCCGAAGCACGGCCACGGCAGGCCGAAGTAGTCGCCGTCGAGCTTGTAGCCGGTCTCCTTGTCGATCCCGCCCTTGGCCTTGAGGGTCTTGACGTCGAAGACGTTCATGTTGCGCATGTGCGCCTTCAGCCGCTCGGGGCTCTGGCCCGTGTAGCCGATGGTCCAGACGGTCTTGTTGATCTCGCGCAGGATGTCCTCGGGCACCGGCTCGTCCAGGCCCTTGACCTTCTGCATCTTGTAGTTCTTGACCAACTCGTTGCCGAAGCCGAGCTTCTGGGCAAGCTGGTACATGATCATGTGGTCGGTGCGGCTGTCCCACAGCGGCTCCATGACCTTCTCGCGCCACTGGATCGAGCGGTTGGATGCCGTGCACGAGCCGCTGGTCTCGAACTGCGTCGTGGCCGGCAGCAGGTAGACCGCGCGGTTCGGATTGGCGTCCTCCGACTTGCCCGGCATCGCGGCCATGGCCGCCGTCGCGCTCGGGAACGGATCCACCACGACCAGCAGGTCGAGCTTGTCCATCGCCCGCTTCATCTCGAGGCCGCGCGACTGCGAGTTCGGCGCGTGGCCCCAGAAGAACATGCCGCGCAGGTTGCTGTCCTGGTCGATCAGCTCGTTCTTCTCGAGCACGCCGTCGATCCAGCGCGACACCGTGATGCCCGACTTGGTCATCATGCCGGGCGCGTACTGCTTCTTGATCCACTCGAAGTCGACGCCCCAGGTGGCCGCGAAGTGGCGGAACGAGCCTTCGGCGATGCCGTAGTAGCCCGGCAGCGAGTCGGGGTTCGGGCCGACGTCGGTGGCACCCTGCACGTTGTCGTGGCCGCGGAAGATGTTCGCTCCGCCGCCCGACTTGCCGATGTTGCCCAGCGCCAGCTGCAGGATGCACGAGGCGCGCACCATCGCGTTGCCGATCGAGTGCTGGGTCTGGCCCATGCACCAGACGATCGTGCTGGGCCGGTTCTCGGCCATCATCTTCGCAACCTTGAAGACCGTCGCCTCGTCGACGCCGCAGGCCTCCTGCACCTTGTCCGGCGTCCACTTGGCCATCACGTCCTCGCGCACCTTCTCCATGCCGTAGACGCGGTCCTCGATGTACTTCTTGTCTTCCCAGCCGTTCTTGAAGATGTGGTGCAGCACACCGAACAGGAAGGGGATGTCGGTGCCCGAGCGGATGCGCACGTACTCGTCGGCCTTGGCCGCGGTGCGCGTGAAGCGCGGGTCGGCCACGATCATCTTGCAGCCGTTCTCCTTGGCATGCAGCATGTGCAGCAACGACACCGGGTGCGCCTCGGCCGCATTCGAGCCGATGTACAACGCGCACTTGCTGTTCTGCATGTCGTTGTACGAATTGGTCATCGCGCCGTAGCCCCAGGTGTTCGCGACGCCCGCAACCGTGGTGCTGTGGCAGATGCGCGCCTGGTGGTCGCAGTTGTTGCTGCCCCACAGCGTCATCCACTTGCGCAGCAGGTAGGCCTGCTCGTTGTTGTGCTTGGACGAGCCGACCACGAACACCGAGTCCGGTCCGCTGGCCTTGCGCAACTCCAGCATCTTGGCGCTGATCTCGTCGAGCGCCTGGTCCCAGCTGATCTTCTGGTACTTGCCGTTGACCAGCTTCATCGGGCTCTTCAGGCGGTACTCGCCATGCCCGTTCTCACGCACCGCCGCACCCTTGGCACAGTGGGCGCCGAGGTTGATCGGCGAATCGAACACCGGCTCCTGGCGCACCCAGACGCCGTTCTCGACCACGGCGTCGACCGCGCAGCCCACCGAGCAGTGACCGCACACCGTGCGCTTGACCTCGACCTTCTTGTCGCCGCCGGCCTTGGCCGCCTGGGCCTCGGCCTTCTTGACCAGGGTCAGCTGCGACGCAGCGATGCCCGCGCCCACGCCGAGGCCGGAGCGGCGCAGGAAGGCGCGCCGGTCCATCGTCGGGATCGCGCGGCCCACGCCACGCGCCAGGCTGGCGACCAGGGCGGACGAGGACGCGCCGCCGGCGGAAACGGTCTTACGGGTCAGCAACATGGGAACTCCTCGAAACGGGGTTCGATTCGGTGCAATCGTCGGCGGCCTACAGGCGCGCCGTGTCGTAGTACTGCTGCACGTGGGCCGTGAGCTGGTAGCCACCACCCTTTTCGGGCGCAGGCTTGGCCGCGGCCGGCGTCTCGACCGGCTTGGACAAGGGCAGCACGGCGGCCGCGGCGGCCAGCGCGCCGACGGTGCCGCCCGCCGCGAACAGGCGACGGCGTCCGAGCGGGGTCTGTTGTTGATCGCTCATCGGGGGGACCTCCAAGGCAGAACCTGGCGCCTAGGCGCACACACCCATGCAACCCGGTGCATAGGACTTCCGCAATTACCCTCCACTGCCCAGGGGTCAACAATCAGGGGCACCCCCAAGCAACCCGCGACAACTTGTCGCGGCCCCGGCCGCCAGCGGGCCGACGTAAGCGGCGGTGAGAATGCGGCCAATCTTTCCGCCTCCGTGGCATGAGCACCACTGCCCCCCCCACCGCCCCGGCGCCCGCCGTGCCCGACAGCGAGCGTTGGCCGCTGGCCGCCGTGTTGGTGGTCGACGACGAACCCGGCATGCGCCACTTCCTCGAGCGCACGCTGCAGCCGCGCGTCGGCCATGTCGCCAGCGCCGGGAGTGCCGAAGACGCCGACGAACTGCTGCGCCGCCACCGCTTCGACCTCGTGGTGCTCGACATCGCCCTGCCCGGCAAGAGCGGGCTGCAATGGCTGCGCGAGTTGCGCGAGGCTGGCGTGGGCAGCGAGGTGGTGCTGATCACCGCCTTTGCCGACCTCGACACCGCGATCGAGGCCCTGCGCGCCGGCGCCAGCGACTTCATCCTCAAGCCCTTCCGCATCACCCAGGTGCTCAACGCGCTGAAGCACTCGCTCGAGCGCGCGCGCTTGAAACGCGAGAACTGGGTCCTCAAGCGTGCGCTGTGGCAGCGCACGCCGCCGGCCGACGGCCTGGTCGGCCGCTCGTTGGCGATCACCCAGCTGCGCGACACGCTGCAGCGTGTCGCCGGCGTGGCCAGCACCGCGCTGCTGACCGGCGAATCGGGCACCGGCAAGGAGCTGGCCGCGCTGGCGCTGCACCGGCTGTCAGGCCGGCATGGCCCCTTCGTGCCGGTGAACTGCGCGACGATGTCGGCCGAATCGATCGAGGCCGAACTGTTCGGCACGGCGCCGGCCCAGGGTGAGCGCGGACGCGACGGCCTGTTTGTCTATGCCCAGGGCGGCACGCTGTTCCTCGACGAGGTGGGCGAGCTGCCCGCCGCCGCGCAGGCCGCGCTGGTGCGCGTGCTCGACGACCGGCGCGTGCGCCCGGTCGGTGGCGAGCAGCTGATCCCGGTCGACGTGCGCGTCGTTGCCGCCAGCAACCGCGACCTGTCGCAGGCCGTGGCGCAGGGTCGCCTGCGCGCCGACCTCTACTACCGCCTGCAGGTGGTCGAGATCGCGCTGCCGCCGCTGCGCTCGCACAAGGACGACATCGCCGACCTGG
Source organism: Aquincola sp. (assembly GCA_022841885.1). Lineage (GTDB taxonomy): Bacteria > Pseudomonadota > Gammaproteobacteria > Burkholderiales > Burkholderiaceae_C > CADEEN01. The sequence continues at coordinate 22,407 of JALHQP010000053.1, forward strand.
TGGAGCACTTCATCGCCACGCTGGCGCCGCAGCTGGGCGTCGAGGCGATCGATGTCACGGTCGACGAGCTGAACTACCTGACCCAGTACGACTGGCCCGGCAACGTGCGCGAGCTGCGCAACCTGATCGAGCGCTCGCTGATCCTGGGTGCGCTCAACGTGTCGGCGCTCTACCAGGGCCTGGCCCCCGCCGCCGCCGATGGCGCAGCCCGAACGGCACTGCCGACCGACCTGCACACGCTCGAGAGGATGCACATCAGCGCCGTGCTCGACTCGGTGGGCGGCGACAAGACCCGCGCCGCGCGCCTGCTCGGCATCTCGCGGCGCACGTTGGAACGCCGGGTCGCTGAATGGTCGCAGGCCTCCTGACGCGCTTCGCCCGCCTGCCGATCCGCACCAAGCTGCTGGCGATGGTGCTGCTGCCGCTGGCGGTGGCGCTGCCGCTGATCAGCATCGTGCTGTTGTTGTGGGCCGACTCGGCCTTCGACCGCCTGCTCGTCACCAAGATCCGCGCCGACCTCGCGGTGGCCAGCGGCTACTTCGACCGCGTGCTCGGCGAAGTGGGGGCGAGCACGCTGGCTGCCGCCGAGTCGCACGCGCTGGCGCGCCTGCGCAGCGACCGCGGGCGTCTGGCCGAGTTCCTGATCCGCCACAAGCAGCGCGAGCGGCTCGACTTCCTCGAGTTGCGCGACCCCGACGGCCGCGTGATCGCCAGCAGCGAAGGCGCGGCCAGCGACGCCCCGCCCGGCCACAGCGCCTGGCCGACGCAGCCGAACGGCGGCAGCACCAGCGTCGAGCTGCTCGCGCCGGAACAGCTGGC
>JALHQP010000054.1 GCA_022841885.1 Aquincola sp.
CCAGCAGCACGGCGTTCATCGCGCCGGCGCTCGCGCCGCTGACGGCGGCGACGTCCACGCCGCGCTCGGGCAGCGCATCGAGCACGCCCCAGGTGAACGCGCCATGCGCGCCGCCGCCCTGCAGCGCGAGCGACAGCGGCGGCCGTGCCGGACGAAGAAGGGGCCCCATGCGCACTCCTAGAATGCCTCGATGTCGTTTCCTGTCGATGACGCACGAAGCATGCCGCCACCGGCACCGGCCGGTGACCCGCTGCTGCGCCACCTGAACCCCGAACAGCTCGCGGCCGTCACGCTGCCCGCGGTGCCGGCCCTGATCCTCGCCGGCGCGGGCTCGGGCAAGACCCGCGTGCTGACCACGCGCATCGCGTGGCTGCTGTCCACCGGTCAGGTCTCGCCCGGCGGCATCCTGGCCGTGACCTTCACCAACAAGGCCGCCAAGGAGATGCTGACACGTTTGACGACCATGCTGCCGGTCAATGTGCGCGGCATGTGGATCGGGACGTTTCACGGCCTGTGCAACCGCTTCCTGCGCGCGCACTGGAAGCTCGCCGGCCTGCCGCAGTCGTTCCAGATCCTCGACGCGGGTGACCAGGTGGCGGCGGTCAAGCGCGTGGTCAAGGCGATGAACCTCGACGAGGAGCGCTATCCGCCCAAGCAGGCGGCCTACTTCATCTCGGGCAGCAAGGAGGACGGCCTGCGCCCGCGCGACATCGATGCACCGGACCCGCATACGAAGAAGCTGGTCGAGGTGTACGAGGCCTACGAGGCGCAATGCCAGCGCGAGGGCGTGGTCGACTTCGGCGAACTGATGCTGCGCTGCTACGAGCTGATGCGCGACCACGACGCGGTGCGCGAGCACTACCGGCGCCGCTTTCGGCATGTGCTGGTCGACGAGTTCCAGGACACCAACCGCCTGCAGTACAAGTGGCTGCAGCAGTTCGCCCCGCCCGAGGCGTCGGGCCAGGGCGTGTTCGCGGTCGGCGACGACGACCAGAGCATCTACGCGTTCCGCGGCGCGCAGGTCGGCAACATGGCCGATTTCGAGCGCGAGTACCGCGTGCCGCAGGTCATCAAGCTGGAGCAGAACTACCGCTCGTTCGGCCACATCCTCGACGCCGCCAACGCGCTGATCGCGCACAACCTGAAGCGCCTGGGCAAGAACCTGCGCACCGACGCCGGTGCTGGCGAGCCGGTGCGCGTGTCCGAAGCCACCAGCGACTACGGCGAGGCGCAATGGCTGCTCGACGAAGTGCAGCAGCTGCACCGCGGCGGCATGCCGCGCGCGGAGATCGCGATCCTGTACCGCAGCAACGCGCAAAGCCGGGTGCTCGAGAGCGCGCTGTTCAACGCCGGCATCCCGTACCGCGTCTACGGCGGCCTGCGCTTCTTCGAGCGAGCCGAGGTCAAGCATGCGCTGGCCTACCTGCGCCTGCTCGAGAACCCGAACGACGACACGAGCTACCTGCGGGTGGTCAACCTCCCGGCGCGCGGCATCGGCGCACGCACCGTCGAAGGGCTGCAGGACGCGGCGCGTGCCAGCGGACGCAGCCTCTACCAGAGCGTGGCCGCAGTCGCCGGCAAGGGCGGCGCCAACCTGGCGGGATTCAATGCGCTGATCGATCGCCTGCGCGACGAGACCCATGGCGCCACGCTGCGCCGGATCATCGAGACCATGCTGCAGCGCTCGGGGCTGGTGGAGTTCTACCGCCTCGAGAAGGAAGGGCAGGACCGGATCGAGAACCTGGACGAACTGGTGAATGCGGCGGAGGCCTTCGTCACGACGGAAGGTTTCGGCAAGGACGCGGTGGCGCTGCCGGTGGACGAGCAGGCACCCGGCGCGATCGCCGGCGGTGCGCCGTTGCCCGCCGAGGCACTCGCGCCCGACGCCGAAACGGGCGAGATCGTCAGCCCGCTGGCGGCCTTCCTGACCCACGCCGCGCTCGAGGCCGGCGACAACCAGGCCCAGGCCGGGCAGGACGCGATCCAGCTGATGACGGTGCACTCGGCCAAGGGCCTGGAGTTCGACGCCGTGTTCATCACCGGCATGGAAGAGGGCCTGTTCCCGCACGAGAACTCGATGAGCGACCACGACGGCCTCGAGGAGGAGCGGCGCCTGATGTACGTGGCGATCACGCGCGCGCGCAAGCGCCTGTACATGAGCTTCTCCCAGACGCGCATGCTGCACGGCCAGACGCGCTACCACGTCAAGAGCCGCTTCTTCGACGAGCTGCCCGAGGAACATCTGAAGTGGCTGACGCCGAAGAACCAGGGCTTTGGTTCGGGCTATGCGCGCGAGTACCAGAGCGCCTGGGCGCGCGGCAGCGGCCTGGGTTCGATCGTCGGCGCGGGCCGCGTGCAGGCGCCGGCGGCACCGGCCTACACGCCGAAGGCCGCGCCGTCACATGGTCTGCGCTCGGGCCAGGGTGTGTTCCACAACAAGTTCGGCGAGGGCGTGATCGTCACGCTCGAAGGCGTGGGCGAAGACGCGCGGGCCCAGGTCAACTTCGGCCGCCATGGCATGAAGTGGCTGCAGCTGTCGATCGCCAAGCTCACGCCGACCTGATCGACTGAGCGCGCGCGCGGCGCTCAGCTCAGCGTGGTGGCGGCGTCGCCGGACTCGCCGAAGCAGTCGGCATAGGTGAAGTACAGCGAGACGTAGAACGCGGTCGAGAACATCAGGCCGGCCGGCAGCGCGGCCACGGCGAGCATCTGCGGCGCACCGAGCAACACGAAGATCAGGCCGCAGGCGACGCCGAACAGCGCCACCGTGGCCAGCCAGGCGATGAGGTACAGCGCGAACGCCCCCTTGTTGCGCCAACAGGCCAGGGTGCTCGAGAACAACGCCTGCGCCGCGCTCTGGCCATGCCACCACACCAGCATCGGCGCGTGCCAGAAGGGGATCGACAGCGCGCCGGTCAAGCCAAAACGCAGCCACATGCCGCTGTGCAGCCGCGGGTCGGCCAGCAGCGCGTCGATCTCGCGGTTGGCGGCCTCGTCGCGCGTGCCGGCCAACAGGATCTGCAGGCGCTGGAAGGCGCCGCCGTCGACACCTTCGGCCAGCAGCATCACCAGTGCACTGACCACCGCGAAGCCGGCACACAGCGACAGCAGCGTGCGGCGCCGCTGGGCGTCGGCGCCGGGCAGCAGCGGCTCGACCAACTGGCCCGCGTGCACGTTCTCGCCGCCCAGGGCCGCCCGCGTGGCATTGGCGAAGCCGAGCGTCAGCAGCGGCAGGCCGGCCAGCAGCAGCAGCGCGCCGACGTAGGGCAGCGCGAGCAGGACCATCGCGACGACCAGGAACAACAGGAACAACAGCGAGAAGCCGAGCGGACGCTTCAGGAACAGCGCAAACGCCTGGCTGACCCAGGCCAGGCCGCGGCGCGGTGCGGTGACGAGGACGCGAAGGCTCATACGGAATCTGGATGCCAGGGTGACGCAATGCGTGCCGTGAGCACGCGTTCGAAGTGCGTTGGGTCATGCGCCTTGAGGATCGTGGCCTCGCGCGGCAGGTGCAGGTCCCACAGGCGCGAGAGCCAGAAGCGGAAGGCCGCGGCGCGCAGCAGCGCGGGCATCAGGCGGCGTTCGTTGCCGGTGAGGGGGCGCACCGACTCGTAGGCGGCGACGAAGGCGCTGGCACGGTCCTCGGCCAGTGCGCCGCTGGCCAGGTCGATGCACCAGTCGTTCAGGCACACCGCGATGTCGAACAGGAAGCAGTCGACGCCGGCAAAGTAGAAGTCGAAGAAGCCGCACAGGCGCTCGTGTCCCCTGTCGCCGGGCTCGAACATCACGTTGTCGCGGAACAGGTCGGCGTGGATCGGGCCGCGCGGCAGCGCCGCGAACGCGGGCGACGCCGCGACTTGGCGCTGATAGCCCAGTTCGTCTTCAAGCAGCGCGCGCTGCGTGGCATCGACATGCGGCAGCACCTGCGGCACGGTCTCGACCCACCAGGCCAGGCCGCGCAGATTGGGCTGCGAGAGCGTGAAGTCGCGCCCGGCCTCGTGCAAGCGCGCGAGCATCGCGCCGACCTGGGCGCAGTGGTCGGCGTCGGGTGCGAGCTGGTGGCCGCCGGGCAGGCGGTCGACCAGCGCGGCGGGCTTGCCCTTCAGGCGGTGCAGGATCGCGCCCGATCCGTCGGCCTGCGGCATCGGCACCGGGATGCCGCGCTGCGCGAGGTGGCGCATCAATTCCAGGTAGAAAGGCAGCTGCTCGAAGCTGAGCCGCTCGAACAGCGTCAGCACCCAATGCCGCGTCGTGCCCTTGTCGAGCGTGTCGATGAAGAAGTTGCTGTTCTCGATGCCGGCCTGGATGCCGCGCAGGTCGGTCAGCTCGCCCACCGACAGGCGCGCGACGAAGGCGCGCGCCTCGTCGCGCGAGACTTCGGTGAAGACGGCCATCGACCCGGCGTCAGAACTTCAGAAGGTTCCAGACGCGCTGGCCGCCCGCACCGGCCTGCTGGCCGGCCCGGTTCTGCGACGGGTCGCGGCCACCCGCCGCCGGCACGATCTCGTACTCGGCCGCGTTCTTCGGCTTGACCACGATGCGCTGCGTCTGGCCGCGCACGCGCAGTTCCTCGATGCGCACGGCCTCGTCCTCGACCACGATGCGCTGCACCTTGGGCTCGGGCGGCAGCTTGACGTCCTGCGCCGAGGCGGCAGCGGCGAAGGCGCACAGGGCGGCGGCGAGGGGCAGTCTCATGGCAGGCATTCTAGCCAGCGCACAATCGCCGGATGGAGCAAGAAAAGAACGACGACGCGCCCGTGCTGCTGCTGGTGGACGGCTCGAGCTACCTGTACCGGGCCTACCACGCGATGCCCAACCTGACCGGGCCGGGCGGCGTGCCGACCGGGGCGATCCACGGTTTCATCGCGATGCTGAAGAAGCTGCGCATCGACGTGAATGCCGAACACGCGGCCTGTGTGTTCGACGCCTCGGGCAAGACGTTTCGTGACGACTGGTACCCCGAGTACAAGGCCAACCGCTCGCCGATGCCCGACGACCTGCGCAAGCAGATCGAGCCGATCCACGAAGCGGTGCGCCTGCTCGGCTGGCCGGTGCTGCAGGTGCCGGGCATCGAGGCCGACGACGCGATCGGCACGCTGGCGCGACGGGCTGCCGAGAGCGGCCACCGCGTCGTGGTCTCCACCGGCGACAAGGACCTGGCGCAACTCGTCAACGATCGGGTGACGCTGATCAACACGATGAGCGGCGAGGCGCTCGACGTTTCAGGCGTCAACGCCAAGTTCGGTGTGCCGCCGGAACGCATCGTCGACTACCTGACCCTGGTCGGCGACACGGTCGACAACGTGCCGGGCGTCGAGAAGGTCGGGCCCAAGACCGCCGTCAAGTGGCTGGCCGAGCATGGCTCGCTCGACGGTGTGGTGGCCCATGCCGACAAGATCGGCGGGGCCGTCGGCGAGAACCTGAGGAAGGCGCTGTCGTGGCTGCCGATGGGCCGCAAGCTGGTGACGGTGGTGACCGATTGCGACTTGTCGGGCCATGTGCCGCGGTGGCCCTCGCTCGACGCGTTGGCGCTGGCCGAGGTGGATCGCGCGGCGCTGCTCGACTTCTACGGCCGCTATGGTTTCAAGACCTTCAAGCGGGAACTCGAGGAGGGTGGTGACGCGCCGCCGGCGGCAACCGCGGCCGCGTCGGCCGATGCCCCGGCGCCGAAGGCGGCCATCGCGCGGTCCTACGAGACCGTGCTGACCCAGGAGCGGCTGGACCACTGGCTGGCCACGATCCGCGCCGCGCCCTTGGTGGCCTTCGACACCGAGACCAGCTCGCTGGATGCCATGAGCGCGCGCATCGTCGGCCTGTCGTTCGCCGTCACGCCGGGCGAAGCCGCCTACGTGCCGCTGGCGCACAACTACCCGGGCGCCCCCGACCAGCTGGGGCTGGACGCCGTGCTGGCGCAACTGAAGCCCTGGCTCGAGGACGAGCGGGCCGCCAAGGTCGGCCAGCACATCAAGTACGACGCCCATGTGCTCGCCAACCACGGCATCACGGTGCGCGGCTACCGCCACGACACGCTGCTGCAGAGCTACGTGCTCGAAGCGCACCTGAACCACAGCCTCGAAAAGCTCGCCGAGCGCCACCTCGGCCGCAAGGGGCTGAGCTACGAGGACCTGTGCGGCAAAGGGGCGAACCAGATCCCTTTTTCGCAGGTCGACATCCACAAGGCGGCCGAGTACTCGGGCGAGGACAGCGAGATGACGCTGGCGGTGCACCAGGTGCTGTGGCCGCAGCTCGAGGCCGATGCACCGCATCCGTTCGGCCAGCGCTTCGTCTACGAGTCGATCGAGATGCCGGTGAGTGCCTTGCTGCTGCGCATCGAGCGCCATGGCGTGCTGATCGACAGTGCGCGCTTGGCCGAGCAGAGCCGCCAGCTCGCCGAGCGCATGGTCGCGCTCGAGCAGGAGGCCTATGGCATCGCCGGCCAGCCCTTCAACCTGGGCAGCCCGAAGCAGATCGGCGAGATCCTGTTCGGCAAGCTCGGCCTGCCGGTCAAGCGACGCACGCCCAGCGGTGCGCCGTCGACGGACGAGGACGTCCTGTCCGAGCTGGCGGCGGACTACCCGCTGCCGGCCCGGATCCTCGAGCACCGCAGCTTCGCCAAGTTGAAGGGCACCTACACCGACAAGCTGCCGCTGATGGTGAACCCGACGACAGGCCGCGTGCACACCAGCTATGCGCAGGCGGTGGCGGTGACCGGACGCCTGTCGTCCAACGACCCGAACCTGCAGAACATTCCGATCCGCACGCCCGAGGGCCGGCGCATCCGCGAGGCGTTCGTCGCGCCGCCGGGCCACGTGATCGCCAGCGCCGACTACTCGCAGATCGAATTGCGCATCATGGCCCACATCAGCGGCGACGAAGGCCTGACCAAGGCCTTCGCGCAGGGCCTGGACGTGCATCGCGCCACCGCCAGCGAGGTCTTCAACGTGGCGGTCGACGCGGTGTCCGCCGAGCAGCGCCGCTATGCCAAGACGATCAACTTCGGCCTGATCTACGGCATGGGGGCGTTCGGCTTGTCGCAGGCACTCGGCATCGAGCTGAAGGCGGCCAAGGACTACATCGAGCGCTACTTCGCGCGCTTTGCCGGCGTCAAGCGCTACATGGACGAGACCAAGGCGCGTGCCGCCGAGCTGGGCTATGTCGAGACCTGGTTCGGCCGCCGCATCGTGCTGCCCGAGATCAAGGGCGGCAGCGGCCCGCGCCGCGCCGGGGCCGAGCGCCAGGCGATCAACGCGCCGATGCAGGGCACGGCGGCCGACCTGATCAAGCTGGCGATGATCGCGGTCCAGGGCGCAATCGACCGCGAGCGCAAGGGCACGCGCATCATCATGCAGGTGCATGACGAGCTGGTGTTCGAGGTGCCCGAGGCCGAGGTGGCCTGGGTGCGCGAGCAGGTGCCGGCGTTGATGGCCGGTGTGGCGCAGTTCAACGTGCCGCTGCTGGCCGAGGTGGGCGTCGGCGCCAACTGGGACGAGGCGCACTGACGCAGCGCAAGCGGGGCACCGACACCGTCACGCAACTGTCGCAATTCGTTCATAGACTGCGGTCATGAGCGAGGATCGTGCGAACGAGGACAGCGGTCGCCCCGCCGCGCCGGTGGCGCCGTCTGGCGCCGCCCTGCTCGGGCGCGAAGAGGCCATCCTCGAGTTCAACCGCCGCGTGCTGGCCCAGGCCGAGCGCGACGACGTACCCCTGCTCGAGCGCCTGCGCTACGTGACCATCGTCTCGTCCAACCTGGACGAGTTCTTCGAGGTGCGCTTCGCCGACTACCTGGAGGCGGTGCGCGACCAGGACACGGCCGAGGCGCGGCGCGAGCTGGAAGCCCTGGCCGTCAGCGCGCACGCGATCATCGACGAGCAGTACGCGCTGTTCAACGAGAAGGTGATGCCGGCCCTGGCCCGCGCCGGCCTCGTGATCCTGAACCACGCCGAGCGCAGCGCGGCGCAGCGGCGCTGGGTGGCGCAGTTCTTCGAGGAGCAGGTGCGACCGCTGCTGCTGCCGGTGAGCCTGGACCCTTCGCACCCGTTCCCGCTGGTGGCCAACAAGAGCCTGAACTTCATCGTGCGTCTGGGCCAACGCGACGCCTTCGGGCGCGAGAACCAGATCGCGATCGTCAAGGTGCCGCGCGTGCTGCCGCGTGTGATCCGCCTGCCTGACGCACTGTGCAAGCGCGGCCAGCAGGGCTTCGTGCTGCTGTCCTCGGTGATCCGTGCGCACCTGGGTTCGCTGTTCCCGGGCCGCACGGTCGATGCCTTCTCGCAGTTCCGCGTCACGCGCGACTCGGACCTGGCGGTCGACGAGCGCGAGGTGGTCAACCTGCGCCAGGCGCTGCGCACCGGCCTGACGACGCGCCACTTCGGCCAGGCGATCCGTCTCGAGGTCGTGAACACCTGCCCGAAGGAGCTCGAGCAGTTCCTGCTCGCGCAGTTCGCGCTGCCCGAGGCGGCGCTGTACCGCGTCAACGGGCCGGTGAACCTGGTGCGCCTGGCGCAGCTGATCGACCAGGCTTCGGACCGGGACGAAGGCCCGGCGCTGCGCTTCGCGGCCTTCGAGCCGGCGTGGCCCGAGGCCCGCCTGGCGCGTGGCCGTTCGGTGTTCGAGCGCCTGCGCCAGGACGGCGACCTGCTGCTGCACCACCCCTTCGAGAGCTTCGAGCCGGTGGTGGCATTCCTGCGCGAGGCGGTGCACGACCCGGACGTGCTGGCGATCCAGCAGACGATCTACCGCACCGGCAGCGACAGCGTGCTGATGGAACTGCTGCTCGAGGCGGCGCGGCGCGGCAAGGAAGTGACTGTCGTCGTCGAGCTGAAGGCGCGTTTCGACGAGGAGGCCAACATCAACTGGGCCGAGCGCCTGGAGGCAGTGGGCGCGCAGGTGGTGTACGGCATCGTCGGCCTGAAGACGCATGCCAAGCTGCTCCTGGTGACGCGGCGCGAAGGTCACAAGATGCGCCGCTACGTCCACCTGTCCACCGGCAACTACAACCCGCGCACCGCACGCCTGTACACCGACGTCGGCTACCTGAGCGCCGACCCGGCGTTGACCGGCGACGCCGAGGCGATCTTCCAGCAGCTCGCGAGCCAGGCGCGTACGCGCGCGCCGCAGCGCCTGCTGACAGCGCCCTTCGTCCTGCACAAGCGCCTGGTGCAGCTGATCCGCCAAGTGGCCGAGGCCGCGAGGGCTGGCAAACCGGCGCGCATCGCGGCCAAGTTCAATGCGCTGACGGACGTGGGCCTGATCGACGCGCTGATCGCCGCCAGCCGCGCCGGCGCCAGGATCGACCTCGTGGTGCGTGGCGCCTGCATGCTGCGCCCGGGCGTGCCCGGGGTCAGCGACAACATCCGCGTGCGCTCGATCGTCGGCCGCTTCCTCGAACACACTCGCGTCATGTACTTCCGCTGGGGCGAGGGCGACGAGGACGAAGCGCTGTACCTGTCGTCGGCCGACTGGATGGGACGCAACATGTTCCGCCGCATCGAACTGGCCTGGCCGGTGCGCGACCCGGCCTTGCGCCAGCGCGTGATCGACGAATGCCTGGTGCCCTATCTGCACGACACGCGCGACGCCTGGGCGATGCAGCCCGACGGCAGCTACCGCCGCGTATCCGAGCAGGGTGCGAGCGCCCAGCAGGCGCTGATGCGTCGCTACGGATGGACCTGATCCTCTGGCGCCACGCCGAGGCGACCGACTCGGACGATGCGGAGGACGACCTCGCGCGCCCGCTCACGTCGCGCGGCGAGCGCCAGGCGGCGCGCATGGCGGCTTGGTTGAACCAGCACCTGCCGGCCACCACGCGTGTGCTGGCCAGCCCGGCCCGGCGCACGCAGCAGACCGCCGCGACGCTCGAGCGCAAGTTCCGCACCGTACCGGCGCTGGGGCCGGGCGGGTCGGTGACGGCCCTGCTCGATGCGGCGCGGTGGCCCGATGCCAAGGAGCCGGTGCTCGTGATCGGCCACCAACCCACGCTCGGCCTGGTGGCGGCGCACCTGCTGGCCGGTGTGGCGCAGCCCTGGAGCGTGAAGAAGGGGGCCGTGTGGTGGCTGCGCAGGCGCGAACCGAAACGGGGCGGCGAGGGCGACGGCCAGACCGTGCTGGTGACGGTGCGCGGACCCGAAGCCGTCTAGAACCGGATCTTGCCGGTCCAGATGTCCTTGTACATGACCCAGTCGCCCATGAAGCTGTAGAGCGGGCGCTTGAAGCTCGCGGGCCGGTTCTTCTCGAAGCCGAAGTGGCCGAGCCACGCGAAGCCGTAGCCGCACAGCAGGCCGTACAGCAGGTATTGCGGCCGACCGGTGGCGACCAGCATGGCCACGCACAGCAGCGCCAGCGTCGAGCCGAGAAAGTGCAGGCGGCGGCAGGTGCGGTTGCTGTGCTCGCCCAGGTAGAAGGGGTAGAACTCGGCGAAGCTCTTGAAGGCCTTGGGGTCGACGGTGCTTGCGGTCGTGGTGTTCATCGGGCGAGCGCCTTTCGCAGTGCATTCAACACCGCGTCCGGGCTCTCCTGCATCAGGTAATGCCCGCCGGGCACGGTGTGCACGCTGGCCTTGATCGCGGCCGCAAGGTCGCGCGCGTTCCTGGGCAGGGTCATCTGGTCGCTCTCGGCCAGCACCAGATGCGCGGGGCAGCCCACCCGCTCGGCCGCAGCCAGGCCATTGCGGTACTCGTTGCAGGCGCTGAAGTCGGTGTGGAACAGCAGCGGGTCGCCGCTGTGCGCCTGCACCAGGCGCATCAGCTGCCGGCCCGCACCGCGCAGCCAGACGCCCGGGCCGGGGTAGGAGGGTTTGGCCGCCAGGGTCGAGAACGAGAAGGTGACCACGCGGTCGATCGCGGCGTTCACGTTGGTCTTGCCCAGGTCGAGCAGCAGTTGCGGCACCGGCATCGGCACGCAGGTGCCGAGCATCACGAGGCGCATGAAACGCTCTGGCGCGCGGGCGGTCGCCTCCAGCGCGACCAGCGAACCCAGGCTGTGGCCGGCGACGGCGGCCTGCTTCACACCGGCGGCGTCGAGCAGCGCGACAACCCAGTCGGCCATCGCCTCGACGCTCTTCAACGCGGGGCCGGCGCTGCGCATGTGACCCGGCAGGTCGACCGCCAGCACGCCGAAGCCGTGGTGCGCGCACCAACGCGCGAGCAGGGTCCACACCGTGTGGTCGTTGACCGCACCGTGCACGAACACGACGGTGGGCAGCGACGGATCGAAGGCCTTGCCTCCCGTGTAGGCGTAGGTCTCGCGGCCCTGCACGACGAGCTTCATGCGGCCTTCTCCGCCGCCTTTAGAGCGCGCTTCAGGTCCTCGATCAGGTCGTCGGGATCTTCGAGGCCGATCGACAACCGGATCGTGCCGGGGCCGATGCCCGCCGATGCGAGCGCCGCGTCGTCCATGCGGAAGTGCGTCGTCGATGCCGGGTGGATCACGAGCGAGCGGCAGTCGCCGACGTTGGCCAGGTGCGAGAACAGCTTCAGCGCCTCGATGAACGCCACGCCCTGCGTGCGCGAGCCCTTCAGGTCGAAGCTGAACACCGCGCCGCAGCCACGTGGCAGCAGGCGCTTGGCCAGCGCGTGGCTCGGGTGGCCTTCGAGTTCGGGGTAGCCGACGCCGGCGACCATCGGGTGGGAGACGAGGAAGCTCACGACCTTGCGCGTGTTGTCCACGTGGCGCGCCATGCGCAGCGGCAGCGTCTCGATGCCCTGCAGCATCAGCCACGCGGTGTGCGGGCTCATGCAGGCGCCGAAGTCGCGCAGGCCCTCGCGGCGCGCGCGCAGCAGGAAGGCGCCATCGGTCGACTCCTCGGAGAACACCATGCCGTGAAAACCGGCGTAGGGTTGGTTCAGTTCGGGGAAGCGCGTGGCGCGGCTCCAGTCGAAGCCTCCACCGTCCACCAGCACGCCGCCGACCACCGTGCCGTGGCCGCACAGGAACTTGGTGGCCGAGTGGAAGACGAGGTCGGCGCCATGGGCGAACGGCTGCATCAGCCAGGGTGTCGTGAAGGTCGAGTCCACCAGCAGCGGCACCGCGGCCTCGTGCGCGATGGCTGCCACGGTCGGGATGTCGAGCACGTCCAGGCCCGGGTTGCCGAGCGTCTCGCCGAACAGCAGCCGGGTCTCGGGCCGGATCGCAGCGCGCCAACCGTCGATGTCGCCGGGCTTGACGAAGCTGGTGCGGATGCCCAAGCGCGGCAAGGTGTACGACAGCAGGTTGTGCGAGCCGCCGTACAGCGCCGAGCTGGCGACGATGTGCGCGCCGGCGCCGGCCAGCGTGGTGATGGCCAGCGTCAGCGCGGCCTGGCCGCTGGCGGTGGCGATGGCGCCGACACCGCCTTCGAGCGCCGCCATCCGCTCCTCGAACACCGCATTGGTCGGATTGCTGATGCGGCTGTAGACATGGCCCGAGCGCTCCAGGTTGAACAGCGACGCGGCCTGCTCGCTCGACTCGAAGACGAACGAGGTCGACAGGTGGATCGGCAGCGCGCGCGCCCCGGTTGCGGGGTCGGGCGCTGCGCCGGCGTGCAGCGCGAGGGTGTCGAAGCCGGGGTCGGACGGGCCTGCCATGGCGAAGTCACGGGGTAGGGATGCCGGGCATTGTGTGCTATGTTGGCTTCACACCCGCGTGTGTCTTAGCAGGGGAGCGACAGCATGAAAGTCATCGACATCCTGCGTGTCAAGGGCGGCACGCTGTACACGACCAACCCCGACCAACCCCTGGCCGATGCGTTGCGCACGATGGCCGAGTTGGACATCGGCTCGCTGTGCGTCATGAGCCACGGCGAACTGGTGGGCATGCTGACCTTTCGCGAGGTCATCCAGGCCGTGGTGCGCAACGGCGGTGCCGTCGGCACGACGATCGTGCGCACCGTGATGGACGACTTCCCGCTGACCTGCACGCCCGAGACCGAACTCGACGAGGTGCGCCGCATGATGCTGGCGCGCCATGCGCGCTACCTGCCGGTGATGAGCCAGAAGACGCTGATGGGCGTGATCTCGTTCTACGACGTGGCCAAGGCGGTGGTCGATGCGCAGGACTTCGAGAACCGCATGCTCAAGGCCTACATCCGCGACTGGCCGGTGGGCGAGGGCGACGAACCGTCCACCACCGCGGCGCCGCCGCAGTAGCCGTGAGCCCCCGGCCGCCTGGCGGCCGCCCCCCGAGGGGGCTACCGAACCCGACCGGGAAACCCGGATCGGGTTCGGCCCGCTAGCGAGCGCTGCTCCCCTGCTCGCCGGCGGCGAGCTGTCCCGGAGGGACGGGCCGGTGGCATGCGGCGCGGCTGTGGCCACGCCGTCAATCGAACACAGCGAGCCACCCACGCACTCGTGCGGATCCGGCTTCGCCGGTCCGCTGCGAGGCGCCCCCTCGGGGGGCAGCGAGCGAGAGCGAGCGTGGGGGCCATAATCTTTTCATGTCAGGCAGCACCTTCGGTCACCTGTTCCGCGTCACCAACTTCGGCGAAAGCCATGGCCCGGCCATCGGCTGCGTGATCGACGGCTGTCCGCCGGGCATGGCCTTGAGCGAGGCCGACATCCAGCCCGACCTCGACCGTCGCCGCCCCGGCACCAGCCGCCATGTCACGCAGCGCCAGGAGAGCGACCAGGTGCAGATCCTGTCCGGCGTGTTCGAGGGCCTGACCACCGGCACGCCGATCGCGCTGCTGATCCCCAACACCGACGCGCGCAGCAAGGACTACGCGAACCTGCTCGACACGTTCCGCCCCGGCCACGCCGACTACGCCTACTGGCGCAAGTACGGTCTGCGCGACCCGCGCGGCGGGGGCCGCGCCTCGGCGCGCCTGACGGCGCCGATGGTGGCCGCCGGTGCGGTGGCCAAGAAGTGGCTGCAGGCGCAGCACGGCATCGGCTTCCTGGCCTGGATGGCGCAGCTGGGCGACATCGAGATCCCGTTCACCGACGCCGGGCAGATCGGCCTCAACCCCTTCTTCGCACCCGACGCGGCGGTCGTGCCGCGCCTGGAGGCCGCGATGGACGAGCTGCGCAAGGCCGGCGACTCGGTGGGCGCGAAGATCGTCTGCCGCGCGACCCACGTGCCGCCGGGCCTGGGCGAGCCGCTGTTCGACAAACTCGACGCCGACATCGCGCACGCCATGATGGGCATCAACGCGGTCAAGGGCGTCGAGATCGGCGACGGCTTCGGTGTCGTCGCGCAGCGCGGCAGCGTGCATGGCGACGAGCTGATGCCGCGGGGCTTTGCCAGCAACCACGCCGGCGGCACGCTGGGCGGCATCAGCAGCGGGCAGGACCTGGTCGTCACGCTGGCGATCAAGCCGACCAGTTCGATCCGCCTGCCCAGGGCCTCGATCGACCGCGCGAACCAGCCGACCACCGTCGAGACGCATGGCCGCCACGACCCCTGCGTCGGCATCCGCGCGGCGCCGATCGCCGAGGCGATGCTGGCGCTGGTGGTGATGGACCACGCCTTGCGCCATCGCGCCCAGAACGCCGACGTGAGCCTGCCGGTGCCGTCCATCCCCGGCCGCATCGCTTGACGGCTTCAGCCGGTTCACTCGCGCCCTTCGGCGCGCTCAGCTTCGCGTACTTCGCGACCATCGGGCTGTTCAACCCGTACGCGCCGCTGTGGTTCCAGTCGCTCGGCTTTTCGACGCTGGCGATCGGCGCGATCGCGTCGCTGCAGTCCTGGACCCGCGTGTTCGCTCCGTACGCCTGGAGCTGGACCGGCGACCACTGGGGCCACGGCGCGCGGCGCCATGTGCTGCTGCGCATCGCCACCGGCGCGGCGCTGGTCGGCGCGCTCGGGCTGTTCGTCGCGCGCGAGTACGCCGCGGTGTCGGTGGTGGTGATGCTGGTCTTCCTGGCCAATGGCGGCATCGTGCCGCTGGCCGAGGCGGCGCTCTCGCAGCGCCTGGCCACCGCGCAGGGGCTGGACGTCGGCCGCTACGGACGCATCCGGGCCTGGGGTTCGATCGGCTTCATCCTCTCGGTGGTGGCCTCGGGGGCGGCGCTGCAATGGCTGGGCATCGGTGCCTTGCCCTGGCTTGCGGTGTTGTTGTGCGGCGCGCTTGCGGCCGTGGCCTGGGTCGTGCCGGCTCCACCCGCGACGACGCCCCCGTCGCAGGCCGCGGCCGCGACCGGCGTGTGGGACGTATTGCGCCGGCCCGCCGTGGCCTGGTTCTTCGCCGGCACCTTCCTCACCGTGCTGGCCCACACCTCGCTGTACGTCTTCCTGTCGCTGTACCTGGTGGACCTGGGCTACGGCAAGACGGCGGTCGGCGCGCTGTGGGCGGTGTCGGTGGCCGCGGAGATCGTGTTCTTCTGGACCCAGGCGCACTGGTTCTCGCGCTGGAACGCGGCCACCTGGCTCGTGATCGCCGCGGGCGCCACGGCGCTGCGCTTCGCGGCGATGGCGCTGTGGGGCGGCAGCACCACGGTGCTGGTGCTGGCGCAGTCGCTGCATGCGGTGACCTTCGGGGCCCACCACGCCGCTTGCATCGCGACGGTCGACCGCCACTTCGCAGGCCGCTTGCGCGGCCGCGGTCAGGCGCTGTACGCGACGCTCGGCTACGGCGCGTCGGGCGTGCTCGGCGGCGTGGCCGGCGGGGCGATCAGCCAGCGCTGGGGTTTCCCGGCGGTGTTCGGCGCGGCAGCGGCGGTGGGGCTGGCGGCCTGTGCCTGCTGCTGGCGCAGCCGCCGCCTGGGTGCTGCGGCAGCCTGAACTGCGCGGGCCGCGCCCGCCTGTTCGACCGATCGCGCGGCCGCTCGACCGGAACAATGGCGGACACCTCCAACGCGACCCGTGGCTGCCGCCATGCTGAAGAAGATTGCCGTGGACGAACTCGTGCTGGGCATGCACCTGCACGGCTTCGACGCGGCCTGGGTGGACCACCCGTTCTGGCGCACCAAGTTCACGCTGAAGAACCCGGCCGACCTGGCCGCGATTCGCGCGAGCGTGGTCCGAGAATGCTGGATCGATGTGTCCAAGGGCAGCGACGTGGCACGGCCCGAAGCGGCTGCACCGGCCGCGATCGTCGCGCCGCCGCCCCCGGCGGCGCCTGCGCTGCCGCAGGCAGCGGCCTTCGACGATGAGCTGCGCCGTGCCACGGCGCTTTGCAAGCGCTCGCGCGAGGCGGTGATGCAGATGTTCGGCGAGGTCCGCATGGGCCACGCGCTCGACACCGCGGCCTGCGCGGAACTGGTCGAGGACGTCAGTGCCTTCAAGAGCCATCCGGCGCGCGGCCACGAACTGCTGTCCGAGGCGCGCGGCGTGGCCGAGGAGGCGCTCGACGTGGTGCTGCACCATCACGAGCGCATCGATGGCGGGGGCTACCCGCATGGCCTGGCCGGCGACGCGATCTCATTCATCGCACGCATGGGCGCGGTGTGCGACGTGTACGACGCCGTCACCTCCAACCGCCCGTACAAGGCGGGCTGGGACCCGGCCGAGGCGATCGCCCACATGGCGAGCTGGCGGGGCCACTTCGATCGCGCGGTCTTCGCCGCCTTTGTCAAGACGGTGGGGATCCACCCCACCGGCTCGATCGTGCGCCTGGCCTCGGGGCGGCTGGCCGTGGTGGTCGAGCAGAACGCCGGCGCGCCGACGACGCCGGTGGTCAAGGTCTTCTACTCGACCAAGGCCAATCTGCGCCTGCCGCCCGAGCGGGTGGACCTGGTCCGCAGCGGCGACCGCATCGTCGGCCGCGAGCCGCGCGGCGCCTGGCCGTCGGCGCAGCTCGACGGCCTGTGGGCCGGCGACCTGCTCGGCTGAGCCCGCAGCCACCCGCAGCGTCAAAGCAGTCCGCGGCCGCGGCGCGGGAATGCGCCTTGCCGCCGCGGTACGCTTGCGCTTCCGCGCTTGCACCGCCGACTCCCGATGTCCCTGCCTTCGCCGCACACCGACCCGCGTGCCTTCCTGCGCGCGCTCTACGACAGCGCCGTCGCGCGCGCCCAGCCGCAACGCGTGATGGGCGCGCAACTGCCGCCGCGGCCGAAGGGGCGCACGGTGGTCATCGGCGGCGGCAAGGCCAGCGGCGCCATGACGGCGGCGCTCGACGCGCTCTGGCCGGCCGATGCGCCCCTCGAAGGCCTGGTACTGACGCGCTACCACCACACGCCGCCAGCCTACAAGGCCAAGCCCGGCCGCATCGAGCTGCGCGAGGCCTCGCACCCGGTGCCTGACGAGGCCGGGCTGCGCGGCGCGGCCGACATGATGGAAAAGGTGCGTGGCCTGACGGCCGACGACCTGGTGATCGCGCTGGTATCCGGCGGTGGCTCGGCCCTGCTGTCGCTGCCGGCTGAAGGCATCAGCTTCGCCGACAAGCAGGCGATCAACCGCGCCTTGCTGGAGAGCGGGGCGGGCATCGGCGAGATGAACTGCGTGCGCAAGCACCTGTCGGCGATCAAGGGCGGGCGTCTGGCCGCCGCCTGTGCGCCGGCGCCGGTGTGGACGCTGCTGATCTCGGATGTGCCCGGCGACGCGCCCGAGGTCATCGCCAGCGGCCCGACCCTGCCCGACGCGACAACCTGTGTCGACGCGCTGGCGATCTGCCGCCGCTACGGCATCGAGCTGCCGGCGGCCGCGCGTGCTGGGCTCGAGAGCGGCGCCTTCGAAACACCCAAGCCCGGCGATGCGCGCTTCGCGAACCACCAGCTGCGCATGCTGGCCACGCCGCAGATGAGCCTGCAGGCGGCAGCCGAGCTGGCACGTTCGGCCGGCATCGAGGCGCACATCCTGTCCGACGAGATCGAGGGCGAGTCGCGCGTCGTCGGCCAGGTCCATGCGGCGCTGGCGCGCGCGGTGGCGCGGCGCGGTGAGCCCTGGCGCAAGCCCTGCGTGATCCTGTCGGGCGGCGAGACCACGGTGACCGTGAAGCACAAGGGCGGCCGCGGTGGCCGTGCGTCGGAGTTCCTGCTCGGCTGCGCGCTCGCGCTGCAGGGCGAGCCCGGCGTGTTCGTGCTGGCGGCCGACACCGACGGCATCGATGGCATCGAGGACAACGCCGGCGCGATCGTCGCGCCCGACACCTTGGCGCGCGCGCGGTCGGCGGGCTTGTCGGCGCAGGCGCGCCTGGACGCCAACGACGCCTACAACTTCTTCGCGCCGCTGGGCGACCTGGTGGTCACCGGGCCGACCTTCACCAACGTCAACGACTTCCGCGCGCTGCTGATCGCCTGAGCCCGGCCAGCACGGCGCCCAGCGCGACGCCGATCAGCAGGCCGGGCAGGCCGTAGAGCAGGGTGTTGCCGACGGCCGAGGGCGGTGCCGCGGCGTTCGTCGGTGGCAGCACGGCTTGCGCCAGCGCCTGCCAGTCGGCGGCCGCGGGTTGCGTCATGCGCGCGGCGTCGGCGAAGCCATAGACGCAGACCTCGCCGCCGGGCAGCTTGCAGAAGCGTTCGGCCGGGCATTGCGTCAGGATCTCCTGCGGCGCCGACGCGCCGCAGGTCGCGCCGCCGCTGCGCAGCACCTGCAAGGTGACCTCGGGATGCTTGGTCAGTTGTTCGGGCATCACGACCTCCTGTCGATCGAGGGCGGCAGCGGGGCGCGGTCGCTCAGCCGTTGCCGTCGAGCACGAGGCGCAGCGGGCCGCTGCGCTCCCAGGCAGTCACTTCTTCCTGCAGCAGGTACAGCGTGCGCGGCCGCGCCTCGGCCCAGGCGGGCGCGAAGCGCAGGCGCGCGGTCGTGCCGTCGGTCTGCAGCGACAACGCATCGGGGTCGGCCTCGTTGCGCGCGTGGCATTTGATGGCGGCCAGGCGCAGCGTGAGCACCTGCAGCGCGAAGCGGCGGTCGACCAGCGCCTGCTCGACCTTGCGCAAGCCGCCGCGCTGGCCGAGCACGATGTTGGCGAGCTGGCGCTGCTGCGTCTGCGAGAAGGCTGGCGCGTCCACATGCGCCAGCAGATAGGCACTGTGGCGGTGGTGGTCGTGGTGCGAGACCATCAGGCCCATCTCGTGCAGCGCGGCGGCCCAGCCGAGTTCGCGCGCGCCTTCGACATCGTCGGGCGCGGCGCCGCGGTACAGCGCCAGCGCCACCTCGCGCACGCGTGTGGCCTGCGCGAGGTCGACCTCGAAGCGGCGCTGCAGCTCGGCCACGCTGGCGTCGCGCCGGTCGCCGACAAGGGCCGGCGCACTCGGCGCGCCGCCCAGGCGCTGTGCGGCCAGACGCTGGTGCAGCTCGATGATGACCCCCTGGCGCAGCGCGCCGCGCGTCGGCGCCAGGCGTTCGATGCCGAACTGCGCGGCCAGCGTGTACAGCAGGGCCAGGCCGCCGGCGATCACCGGCCGGCGGTCGGCCTTCAGGCCGGGCAGGTCGAGCTTGTCGATGTGGCCCGCGTCCAGGCAGCGCTGGATCAGCCATTGCAGGTTCTTCGGCGTGATCACGCCGTCGTCGCGGCCGGCGGCGACGAGCAGCTGCGACACCGCGCCGACCGTGCCCGAGGAGCCCAGCGCCTTCTCCCAGCAATTGGGGGCGAAGGGCGCGAGGCCCTCCTCGAGTTCGGCGCCGGCAGCGACCTGCGCGGCGCGGAAGCGCCCGGCGCTCAACACGCCGTCGGGGAAGTGCCGCAGGGACAGGCTGACGCTGCCGACCGCGAACGACTCGGCCTTGATCGCGCGCTCGCCCTCGCCGAGGATCATCTCGGTCGAGCGGCCGCCGATGTCGATCACCAGGCGCCGCCCGTCGCCGGGCTGCAGGTGCGCGACGCCGGCGTAGATCAGGCGGGCCTCCTCGCGGCCCGAGATGACCTCGATCGGGTGCCCGAGCACGGCTTGCGCGCGCAGCAGGAAGGCGTCGCGGTTGCGCGCCTCGCGCAGCGTCTGCGTGGCCACCGCGCGCACTTGCGCCGATGCGAAGCCGGTCAGCATCAGCGCGAAGCGGCGCAGGCAGGCCAGGCCGCGCTCGGCCGCGTCCTCGGTGAGCAGGCCGTTGGCGTCCAGGCCGGCACCCAGGCGCACGGTCTCCTTCACGTAGTGCAGGCGGCGGTAGCGGCCGCGCACCATCTGGCCGGTCTCGAGGCGAAAGCTGTTCGAGCCCATGTCGATCGCCGCCAGCGGCGCGTCCAGGCTCAGCAAGGATTCGGACATGGCTGCATTGTGCGGTGCGGCGCACGGGGTTCTGCCGCTGCCTAGAATCAACGGCTTTGCTGCCACGCCGGCTCGCTGGAGTCACACCGATGTCAAACGCCGAGCTCGACCAACCGACCCGCGAGATCAACCGTCGCGAGTTCGCGCGCACCAGTGTCGGCGTGGGGTTCGCGGCCGCCACGCTGCCGATCGTCGCGCAGACCGAGGTCAGGACCGACAGCGGCGGCCTGACGGTGGGCGAGGTGTTGATCCCGGTCGGCGATTTCAAGCTGCCGGTCTACCGCGCGTTGCCCGCGGGCAGGTCGAATCTGCCGGTGGTGCTGGTGGTCAGCGAGGTCTTCGGCGTGCACGAGCACATCGCCGACGTGGCGCGGCGCTTCGCCAAGCAGGGCTACCTGGCGATCGCGCCCGAGCTGTTCGCACGCCAGGGCGATCCGACGAGCTACGGCGAGATCGCGAAGTTGATGGCCGAGGTGGTGAGCCAGGCACCAGACGCGCAGGTGATGGGCGACCTGGACGCCTGCGTGGCCTGGTCGCGCACGCAGGGCGGCGACACGTCGCGCCTGGGCATCACCGGCTTTTGCTGGGGCGGGCGCATCACATGGCTGTATGCAGCGCACCAGAGCGCGGTGAAGGCCGGCGTGGCCTGGTACGGCCGGCTCACGTCGCCGGCCACGCCCTTGCAGCCGCAGCGTCCGGTGGAACTCGCGGCGCGCCTGCAGGCGCCGGTGCTCGGCCTGTACGGCGGCAAGGACGATGGCATTCCGCTCGACTCGGTGGAGCAGATGAAGGCGGCGCTGGCGCAGGGCAGCGCGGCCGCCCGGCGCAGCCAGTTCCACGTCTATCCGGATGCGCCGCATGCCTTCCATGCCGACTACCGGCCGACTTTCCGCGCCGCCGAGGCGCAGGACGGCTGGAAACGCTGCCTGGCCTGGTTCAAGCAGCACGGCGCCGCATGACGCTCACCTACATCGTGCTCGGTACGCTGGTGGGCGGCGTGCTGTCGGTGCTGATCGCGGCCACGCTGACGGTGGGTGTGCTGGGGCGGCTGATCAAGAACCTGGTCAGCCTGTCGGTCGGCGTGCTGCTGGGCGCGGCGATGCTCAACATGCTGCCCGAGGCCTTCGAGAGCGAAGCCAGCGCGCAGGCGCTGTTCGCCACGCTGCTCGGCGGGCTGTTGTTCTTCTTCCTGCTCGAGAAGGCCGAGCTGTACCGGCACGGCCATCACCACGAGGGCGACGATCCGCACCACCACCACCACCACGGCTTCGACGCCGAGCAGGCCGGGCGCGGCGGCTGGAGCGTGTTGCTGGGCGACAGCATCCACAACTTCTTCGACGGCCTGATCATCGCCGCGGCCTTCCTCACCGACGTCAAGCTCGGCGTCGTGACCTCGCTGGCGGTCATGGCCCACGAGATCCCGCAGGAGGTCGGTGACACGATCGTGCTGCTCAATGCCGGCTTCTCGCGTGCCAAGGCGCTGGCGTTCAATGCGCTGTCAGGCGCTGCCGCGGTCGCCGGTGGGGTGCTCGGCTATTTCACGGTCGGCCCATGGGAGGCCCTGTTCCCGTACCTGATCGTGTTCGCGTCGTCGAGCTTCATCTACGTGGCCGTCGCCGACCTGCTGCCGCAGCTGCAGCGCCGTCTGCCCCTGCGCGAAACGCTCGGGCAGATCGCGTGGATCGTGGTCGGGCTGGCGGCGGTGTATCTGGCGCGCCTTTACCTGCACGCGCCGCACTGAGCGCTACTTGACGATCAGCACCGGCAGCGTGCTGTGGATCAGCACGCGTTGGGTCTCGCTGCCCAGCAGCAGTGCGGCCACGCCGCGGCGGCCGTGCGAGGCCATCACGATCAGGTCGCATTGCTGCGCCTTGGCATGGTCGAGGATGGCTTCCCACGGGTGCAGGGCCTCGACGGTGTGGCCGTTGCAGGCCACGCCAGCCGATTGCGACGCGTCGACCACCGCCTTGACGCGCGCCGCGGCGATGCGCTCCTGCGCGTCGTAGAACTCCTGCGGCGGCACTGGCTGCATCTCGGAGATCGCACTGTACGGGAAGGGCTCCTTGACGCTGATCGTGTAGAGCTGCCCGCCGCCGGCCTTGGCCAGGCTGAGCGCGGTGTCGACGGCCTTGGTGGTGATGTCCGACCCGTCGGTGGGGACGAGGATGCGCTTGAACGTCATGATGGCGGCCTTTCGGTTGCTGCACACCACTGTGCAGCGCCTAGCGTAGGGCCTGCTTGCGCGGCGTCAACCTTTGGCCTGGGGCCGACCCGGGTCGTTCGACCACTCGCTCCACGAGCCGGGGTAGAGCGCGCCCTCGCCGAGCCCGGCGTGGGCGGCGGCCAGCAGGTTGTGGCAGGCGGTCACGCCCGAGCCGCAGTAGTGGACGATGTTGCCTTCGCTCACGAGCGGCGCCCACACCGCTTTCAGCTCGGCGGCGCTGCGAAAGCGGCCATCGGACGCCAGGTTGTCCTTGAAGAAGCGGTGACGTGCGCCGGGGATGTGCCCGGCCGCGCGGTCCAGCGTCTCGACCTCGCCGCGGAAGCGCTCGCCGGCCCGAGCGTCGACCAGGCGCAGCCGGCCCAGGCCGGCGCGCACCGCCTCGGCGTCGAGCGCGGCCATCGCC
>JALHQP010000055.1 GCA_022841885.1 Aquincola sp.
CAGCGCGACGCCGTGCTCGCGCTCTGGCGCGCCGTGTTCGGCGGGCCGGGCGCGTGAGCCGCGGCGCCGCGGCCTGGATCGCCTCGAGCGTCGCGCTGGCCCTGCTGGCGGCGCTGGCGGCGTTCGCGCCGCGCCATGCGCTCGACTGGCAGCCCGCGCGCGCGCTCGCCGAGCCCTGGCGCGCCTGGACCGCCGCCTTCGTGCACTGGACGCCCTGGCATCTGGCGGCCAATGCGATCGGCTGCGCGGTCGTGGCGGCCTTCGGCTGGGCCGCGCAGGTGCCGCCGCGCGCGGCGCTGGCCTGGGTCGTGGCTTGGCCGCTGACGCATGTGGCGCTCGCGCTGCAAGCCGCGCTCGTAAGCTATGGCGGGCTGTCGGGCGTGCTGCACGCCGGCGTGGCGATCGCGGCTTGGCATCTGCTGCAGCATTCGCCCGGGCGGACACGCGCGCTCGGTGCGCTCGTGCTCGCCGGGCTGGCGGTCAAGATCGTGCTCGAAGTGCCGTGGCGCGCACCGACGCAGACCGTGCCGGGCTGGGACTTCCCGGTGGCGCCGCTGGCCCATGCCACCGGCGCGTTGGCCGGCCTGCTGTGCGCCGCGCTTGGCGACGCCCTGACACGCAAGCACCCATGACGCCGAGCGTCCCACCCGCGCAGCGCCGCGAGCGCCTCGACACCTTGGCCGTGAGCCTGCTGCTCGTGTGCTGCACGCTCTGGGGCCTGAACCAGGTGGCGGCCAAGGTGGCGCTGGCCGACGTACCGCCGTTGACCCAGGCCGCGCTGCGCTCGCTCGGTGCGGCACTGCTGGTGCTGGTTTGGGCGCGCTGGCGCGGCATCGCGCTGTTCGGGCGCGACCTGACGCTGCGCGGCGGACTGCTCGCCGGCGTGCTGTTCGCCGCCGAGTTCGCCTGCATCTTCGTTGGCCTGCAGTACACGAGCGCGTCGCGCATGGTGGTCTTCATCTACCTGTCGCCCTTCGTGGTGGCGCTGGGCATGCCGCTGGTGGCGCGCGGCGAGCGGCTGCGCGCAGGGCAATGGATCGGCCTCGCGGCGGCGTTCGCCGGCGTGGCCTGGGCCTTTGCCGAAGGCTTTGCGCCCTCGGCCGATGCACCGCCGCAGCAGTGGTTCGGCGACGCGCTCGGCCTCGGGGCCGCTGTGCTGTGGGGTGCCACGACCCTGGTGATCCGCGGCACGCAGCTGTCCAGCGCCGCCGCCGAAAAGACGCTGCTCTACCAGCTCGCGCTGTCTGGCGTGCTGCTTGCCGTCGCCGCACCGCTGGCCGGCGAGGCTTGGCCCCGCACGTGGAGCGCCGTGTCGATCGGCTCGCTGCTGTTCCAGACTGTCATCGTCACCTTCGCGAGCTACCTGATGTGGTTCTGGCTCGTGCGCCACTACCCGGCCACGCGCATCGCCGCCTTCACCCTGTTGACGCCGGTGGCTGGCCTGGGCGCGGGCGTGCTGCTGCTCGGCGAACCGCTGACGACGCGCCTGGTGATCGCACTGCTGGCCGTGGTGCTCGGGCTGGTACTCGTCAACCGGCGCTAAGCTGGGCACATCACCACTGGAGACGACGATGACGATCACGCTGTGCGGCTTCTCGCTGTCGAACTACTACAACAAGACCAAGATGGTGCTGCTCGAGAAGGGCGTGCCCTTCGATGAGGAGTACCAGGACTTCAAGGCGCTGCAGGGAGAAGCGGCGCGCGCCGCCTCGCCGATCGGCAAGGTGCCGTTCCTGAAGACGCCGCAGGGCCCGCTGTGCGAAAGCGCGGTGATCTGCGAGTACCTCGAGCAGATTGCACCCGAGCCGCGCCTGCTGCCGGCCGACCCCTGGGCCGCGGCCAAGGTGCGCGAGATCGCGCTGTTCCTCGAGCTGCACCTGGAACTCGTCGCACGCGAGGTCTTCGGCCAGGCTTTCTTCGGTGCGCCGCCGACCAGTGACTCGCACCGTGCCCGCGTGCGCCGGCTGCTCGAACGCAACATACCGGCCTTCAAGCGCCTGACGCGCTTCGCGCCCTACGTGGCCGGCGACCAGTTCACGCTCGCGGACTGCGCGGCCTATGTGCACCTGCCGGTGGTCGCGATGGCGACCAAGATCGTCTACAGCGAGGACCTCGTCGCCGCGCACGGCATCGACTGGAAGGCCTACGGCAAGTTGATCGCCGCGCGGCCGTCGGCGCAGCGCGTCGACGCCGACCGCAAGGCCGACCAGGCGCGCACGCTGGCGGCGGCCCAGGCCAGCGGCTACAAGGCCTGAACTCGCTCAGGCCGGCGCCGCGCCCGGCGGCGGCGCCAAGCTGCGCAGCAGCTCCTTGCGATATCGGTTGAGCTCCTGCACGCTGGCGAAGCTGCGCTCGAACAGCAGCGACAGGTTGTGCAGGATCCGCTCGACGACCTTGTTCTCCCACACGGCGTCGAACTGGATCTGCTTGTCCAGCCAATGCTCGAGCCACTCGGGGTTGGGCAGGCGGCTTTGCACCGTGTCGCGCGGGAACAGCTTCTCGTTGACGTGCAGGTTGGTCGGATGCAGTGCCTGGGCGGTGCGGCGCGCGCTGGCCATCAGCACGCCGACCTTGGCAAAGGCCGCCTTGGCCTCATCGCCGAACTTGCTCATCGCGCGTTTCATGTAGCGCAGGTAGGCACCACCATGGCGCGCCTCGTCGCGCGCCAGCGTCTCGTAGATCGACTGGATCACCGGCTCGGTGTGCCACTCGGCGGCACGCCGGTACCAATGGTTCAGGCGAATCTCGCCGCAGAAATGCAGCATCAGCGTCTCGAGCGCGGGCGCGGGGGCGAACTCGAAGCGCACCGCGTGCAGTTCCTCTTCGCTCGGCACCAGGTCAGGCCGAAAGCGGCGCAGGTACTCCATCAGCACCAGCGAATGCTTCTGTTCCTCGAAGAACCACACGCTCATGAATGCCGAGAAGTCGCTGTCTTCGCGGTTGTCGCGCAGGAACATCTCGGTGGCCGGCAGCGCAGCCCACTCGGTGATCGCGTTCATCTTGATCGTTTGGGCCTGCTCTTCGCTGAGCAGGCTGGCGTCGAAGCGATCCCAGGGGATGTCACTGGCCATGTTCCAGCGCACGGACTCAAGTTGCTTGAAGAGCTCGGGGTACAGCATGTCGATGGTCTCGCGGAAGCGCGAAGTCTAGAGGCTGGAGCCAGCGCCCGCCGACGCCGGCCCGGGGCGGTCGCGCCAGGCCGCGACGGCGCAGGCGGCCTGCCCGAGATCGGGCACCACGCGCAGGCCGTTGATTGTGTGCCGCCGCAGCACCGCCGAACTGCCTCCCGCCCAGAGTTCGACCTGGGCTGGCAACTTTCGCCGCAGTTCGGTGAGTTCGTCGGCGACGCGGCCGGGCTCCGCTGCGCCGGTGTAGCTCAGGGCGACGACATCGACTTGCAGCGCCGCGGCGGCACGCACGATGTCCCACAACGGCGTCTGGACGCCGAGCGAGTGGCAGCGGCAACCGTCGAGCCGGAGCACGACTTCGGCCATCAACAGGCCCAGCCCATGCCCTTCGCCGCTCGCCGTCGCGAGCAGAACCACCGGCCGGCCCGGACCCGCGAGCGGCAGGTCGTGCAGCGCGTGGCGCAGCAGACCCTGCAGTGCCTCGGTGTACAGGTGCTCCTGGAACACCTCGAGCCGGCCCTGCATCCATGCATCGCCCACCTCGACGTTCAAGGGCGCGACGAACTCGTGCACGAAGCGGCCCAGGCCCCACTGCCCCAAGGCTTGCTTCATCAGGCTATTCAGCCCGACAGGGTCATTGGCGCCCAGCCGCTCGATGGCTTGGCCGCGAGCGCCATGCTGCTCGCGGGCACCCGACCCGCCAACCGGGTCGGCGCGGCCCATGCTTGCGAGCCGCGCCAGCTCATCGTCCCCCGCGGACACCACCTCGTCCGGCGCATGGCCCGCTTCGAGTGCCTGCCGGATCGATCGCAGACGCTGGATCTGGTCCGCCGGATACTGCCTGTGGCCCGCCGGGTTTCGGGCAGGGGAGGGAAAGCCGTAACGGCGTTCCCAATCGAGCAGGGTGGCGCGCGACAGGCCCGTGTCGCGTTCGGCCGCAGCCAGCGACCACGTCCGCGACGGCCCCGCGCTGTGCCGGGGGTCATCCTGTTTTGATGTTTCGACAGGCACGATGAAGGAGGTGTTGCATGAACGATACCGAATGGTATAAGATTGAACTGATGAGTTCAAGAAAGCTCGATTGCCCGATTCAGCCGACACATGCGGTTGCAACGTCCGGCATGGAACTTCGCCACGGGCACCCGGTCAATGTCAATGTCCAGTTTTCATTGCTGCGCAGCCTGCCAGTCGATCTGGCTGCAATCCCAGAGCGCTTCTCCTCCTCCTCCCTCCCTCCCTCCTTCGCTCTGGGGCGCCGCGCGGCAGTCTTTACACCCAAGGGCATCGTCGTCGGCGATGCCCTTTTTCTTTGCCAGGGGGCCTGAGTCGTGCGCCGCGTCGCCGTGGTCGGGTCGGGCATCGCCGGTTTGGCGGCCGCCCATGCACTGAAGGAGCACGCGCGCGTCACGCTGTTCGAGTCGGCGGCCTGGTTCGGCGGCCACGCCCATACGGTCGAGATCGAACTGGACGGCGTGCGTCATGGCGTCGATACCGGCTTCTTGGTCTTCAATGAGCGTACCTACCCCGGCCTGGTGCGCCTGTTCGACGATCTTGGCGTGGCCACGGCGCCGTCGGACATGTCGTTCTCGGTCCAGTCGCCCGCCGCCGGCTGGGAGTGGTGCGGCAGCGACCTCGATGGCCTATTCGCTCAGCGTCGCAACCTCGTCTCGCCGCGCTTCTGGTTCATGCTGGCCGACATCCTGCGCTTCAACCGGCTCGCGACGACCCTGGCCCGACGTGATGCCGAACTCGACGAGCCGATCGGCGACTTCCTCGACCGGCACCGCTTCGGCACGGCGTTCCGCGAAGGCTACTTCCTGCCGATGATCGGCTGCATCTGGTCCTGCCCCACCGACCAGATGCTGCGCTTCCCGGTCGGCACGATGATCCGCTTCTGCCACAACCACGGCCTGATCCAGCTGACCGACCGTCCGCAGTGGCACACGGTGCGCGGCGGCTCGGCGAATTACGTCCGACGCATCGTCGAGGGCCTCGACGACTCGCGCCTCTCGACCCCGGTGCGCGCGCTGCGGCGCCTGCCGCCGGGCCTGGGCAGCGCGGGCGTGATGCTGCGCACCGACCGCGGCGACGAGCGCTTCGACGAGGTGGTGCTGGCCACGCACACCGACCAGTCGCTGGCCCTGCTCGCCGATGCCGATGCGGACGAACGTGCCGTGCTCGGTGCCATCCGCTACCAACCCAACCGCGTGCTGCTGCACACCGACGCGTCGGTGCTGCCGAAGCGGCCTCGGGCCTGGGCCGCCTGGAACTACGAGCGCGCCGCCGAGCGCTCGCACGAGGACGCCGCTGTCTGCCTGCACTATCTGATCAACCGGCTGCAGCCCCTGCCCTGGCAGCAGCCGGTGATCGTGTCGATGAACCCGGCGCGGCCGCTGCGCGACGACGCGGTGCTCGGCGAGTGGACCTACACCCACCCGGTGTTCGACCATGCGGCCGTCGCCGCGCAGCGCCAACTCGGGCGCATCCAGGGCCGCTCGCATGTCTGGTTCTGCGGCGCCTGGACCCGCTACGGCTTTCATGAGGACGGGCTGATGAGCGGCCAGGCCGTCGCAGAGGCGCTCAAGGCCCGTTGGGCAGCCGAACCCGCGGGAGCGGCGGCATGAGCGCGGCGCCGCAGCTCGCGATCGGTCGCGTGCACCATCTGCGCCTGAAGCCGGCGGTGCATGGTTTCGACTATCCGACCTACTTCCTGCTGCTGCCGCTGCGCACGCTGCGCGCGCGTCCCGACGCCTCGCTGGCGCGCAACCGCTTCGGCCTGATTGCCTTCCACGACCGCGACCATGGTGACGGCCGGGCCGACTGCCTGGCCTGGCTCGACGAGCGCCTGGCGGCCGAAGGCGTGCACGACGCGGACGGCGAGGTCTGGCTGCAGACCCACCCGCGCGTGCTCGGCTACGCGTTCAAACCGGTGAGCTTCTGGTATTGCCACCGTCGCGACGGTTCGCTCGCGGCCGTGGTGGCCGAAGTCAACAACACCTTTGGCGAGCGCCACTGCTACCTGCTCTGCGGCCCGGACCTCGCCTGGGGCCGTGAGTTGCGGGCAACCAAAGTGTTCCACGTTTCGCCCTTTTGCCGCGTCGAGGGGAGTTACCGCTTCCGCTTTGCACGCACCGACAGCCGCATCGTCGCGCGCGTGGAGCTCGATGACGCCGACGGCCCGCTGCTCGTCACCAGCGTCAGCGGCGAGCTCGCCGCGGCCACCGTCGCGCGCCAGCGCCGCGCCTTCTTCGGCGCACCCTGGATGACGCTGGGCGTCATCGTACGCATCCACTGGCAGGCGCTGCGCCTTTGGCTCAAGCGCGTGCCCTTCGTCGCCAAGCCGCCTGCGCCAGCACAACCGATGACGCACGGCCACCCTTCCACGCCCGACGCCCTCGCCCGATGAGTCCTCTCGCCCGCACGCTGCGCTCCGGCGCGCCCGCTTCTGTCGCAGTCCCCGCCGCCGCACGCGCCGTGCTCGGCCTGCTGTCGCGCCTGGCCATCGGCCGGCTCGACGTGCAGCTGCCCGACGGCTCGACGCGCCGCTTCGGCCCCGCAAGCGCGGGCGAGCCGCAGGCGGCGATGCGGCTGCTCAACTGGAATGTCTGTGCGGCCGCATTGAAGTCCGGCGACATCGGCTTTGCCGAGAGCTACATTGCCGGCGACTGGCACTCCCCCGACCTGGTGGCCCTGCTCAAGCTCTTCGTCGCCAACCGCGAGGCGATCGAGTCGGTGGTCTATGGTTCCTGGTGGGGTTCGCTGCTGCACCGCCTGCGCCATCTCGCCAACCGCAATTCGCGCCACGGCAGCCGCAAGAACATCCATGCCCACTACGACCTGGGCAACCCCTTCTACCGTCTTTGGCTCGACGAGTCGATGAGCTACTCGTCGGCCTGGTTCGAGGGCGATCGCACGCGCAGCCTGCGCGAGGCGCAGCAGGCCAAGCTGCGGCGCGCGCTCGACGAATGCGGCGTGCGGCCGGGTGACCGCCTGCTCGAGATCGGCTGCGGTTGGGGCACGCTGGCGCGCGCCGCCGCGAGCGCCTGTGGCGCGCAAGTCACCGGCGTCACGCTGTCGACCGAGCAGCTCGCCTGGGCCCGCGAAGCGGTGGTGCGCGACGGCCTCGACGAACGGGTGGACCTGCGCCTGCAGGACTACCGCGACATCGGCGATGTGCCTTTCGACGCCATCGTCTCGATCGAGATGTTCGAGGCCGTCGGGCGCGAGTATTGGGCCGGCTTCTTCGCCACCGTGCGCGACAGGCTCAAGCCCGGCGGGCGTGCCTGCATCCAGACCATCACGATCCGCGACGACCTGTTCGAGCGCTACGTCACCGGCACCGACTTCATCCAGCAGTACATCTTCCCCGGCGGCCTGCTGCCGAGCCCGGGCGAGTTCCGCAAGGCCGCGCGTGCGGCCGGGCTCGAGGTGGTCAACGAACTGGCCTTCGGCGCCGACTACGCGCAGACCTTGGTGCGCTGGCGCGAGCGCTTCCTGGCCGAAGAGCCGCGCGTGCGCGCCCTCGGCTTCGACACACGCTTCATGCGCACCTGGGAGTTCTACCTCGCGTACTGCGAAGCCGCGTTCGCCTGCGGCAACACCGATGTCATGCAGTTCACCCTCCAGCGTGCCTGAGCGCCGGCGACTGCTCGGCGCGGTCGCCGCCGGCCTGCTCTGGCCCGCTGCCTGGGCCGAGGTTGCGCCCCCACCTGAGGTGGCGCTCGAGTTGCCCGGCGCGCGTCTGCACGGCCGCGGCAGCCTGCGCTACTTCGGCCTGCGTGTCTACGACGCCCTGCTCTGGGTCGGCGGCCCGCTCGCCGCCGACAGCACCGCCTCGGCACCGCTCGCACTCGAGTTGCGCTACGCGCGTCGCCTGCGCGGCCCCTTGATTGCCGAGCGCTCGCTGGCGGAAATGCGGCGCCAGGGTGAGATCCACGAGGCCCGGGCACGGCGCTGGCTCGAGGCGATGGTGCAGCTCTTTCCTGACGTCGACGCCGGCGACCGCATCACCGGCGTGCAGCGCCCGGGCGAAGCCGCGCGCTTCCACGTCAACGGCCGCTTCGCCGGCGAGCTGCGCGACCCTGAGTTCGCGCGCCGGTTCTTCGGCATCTGGCTGTCGCCGCAGACCTCGGAGCCGCAGCTGCGCGCCTTGCTGCTCGGGGGCGGGTCGTGAGCGACGCCGCCGGCACGCTGCGCACCACGCCGGGGTCGAGCCGCCTGCACGCCGGCGTGGCCTACGGCGCACTCGGCCTGCCGCTGGCCTTCGTCGCGCTGCCGCTGTACGTGCTGCTGCCCCACCTGTACGCCAGCCGCTTCGGTGTGCCGCTGGCGGCGCTCGGCGCCTTGCTGCTCGTCGCAAGACTGCTCGACGCGGTGGCCGACCCGTGGATCGGCCACTGGACCGACCGCTGGTTCGCCCACTCGACGGGTCGCGCGCTGGCGGTAGCCGCCTTGGCGGCGTTGGGCGCGGTGATCGGCTTCCACGCCCTGCTGTTTCCACAGGTGGCCGGGACTCCCGCGCTGCTGGCCTGGTGCGGCGCCGCGCTGGCGCTGACCTATCTGGCCTACAGCGTGCTCAGCGTGATGCACCAGTCCTGGGGCGCGCGTCTGGGCGGCAATGCGCCGCAGCGTGCCGGTGTCGTTGCCTGGCGCGAAGGCTTCGCGCTGCTGGGCGTGCTCGTGGCCAGCGTGCTGCCGGCGACCGCCGGGCTCGCTGCCACGAGTGCGACCTTCGCCGCCGCGCTGCTCCTGGGGCTCGTCTGTCTCGCCCAGGCGCCCCGTCCATCGCCGAGCCGGCTGGTCGAGCCCTTGGCGACGAGCGGGCCGTTGCGCGATGCCGCCTTCCGCCGGCTGCTCGCTGTCTTCGTCGTCAACGGCATCGCCAGCGCCATGCCGGCGACGCTGGTGCTGTTCTTCATCCGCGACCGCCTGCAGCTCGAAGCCTGGGAACCGCTCTTCCTGGCCAGCTACTTCGCCGCCGGCGCACTGTCGATGCCGCTGTGGGTGCGGGCCGTGCCGCGCTTCGGGCTGGCACGACCCTGGCTGGCGGCAATGGTGCTGGCGGTGGCCGCCTTCGTCGGCGCCGCGGCCCTGGAGACGGGCCAGCTCGCCGGTTATGTGGCCGTCTGCGTGGCCAGCGGCATGGCGCTCGGCGCCGACCTCGCGCTGCCGAGCGCGTTGCTGGCCGGCGTGATTGCCCGCTCGGGCCAGGCCGGGCGCGCCGAGGGAAGCTACTTCGGCTGGTGGAACTTCGCCATCAAGCTCAACCTGGCGTTGGCCGCCGGCGTGGCATTGCCGCTGCTCGCCGCGCTCGGCTACACGCCGGGCGCACGCGATGCCGACGCGCTCGATGCGCTGACCTGGGCCTACTGCCTGCTGCCCTGCGCCCTCAAGCTCGCCGCTGCGTGCCTGCTGTGGGGCCTTTGGATTCGCTCGCCCCATGCGGAGGAACGCCGATGAGCTTGGCACGAAGCCTGTCTTGGGCCGCGACGGCGTTGCTCGCCGCGCTGCTTGCCACCGGTTGCGCCAGCGCGCCGACGCCGGCCGACTACGCGCGCGAGACGCCGCGCCTGGACCTGCGTCGCTACTTCGACGGCCCGCTGGTGGCGCATGGTGTGTTTACCGACCGCGGCGGCAAGGTGCTGCGCCGCTTCACGGTGCAGCTGCGTGGCACTTGGGACGGCCGCCAAGGGGTGCTGGAGGAGGACTTCCGCTACAGCGACGGCAAGCTGGAGCGTCGCGTCTGGCGCCTGGAAGACCTTGGCGACGGCCGCTACCGCGGCCGAGCCGACGACGTGATCGGCGAGGCGGTGGGTGTTGCCGCCGGCAATGCGCTGAACTGGCGCTACACGCTCGCGCTGAACGTCGATGGTCGGACCGTCGAGGTGCAGTTCGACGATTGGATGTACCTGGTCGACGAGCGCGTGATGCTCAACAAGGCCGCGATGAGCAAGTTCGGCATCTTCCTCGGCGAGGTCACGCTCGCCTTCTACAAGCCTTGAGACCGCAATGAGCCTGAACCCCCGCATCAGTCACTGGCCGAGCCAAGTGGTCTGGATCGTCGGCGCCTCCACCGGCATCGGCCGCGCCACGGCCGAGCGCCTGCTCGACGCCGGCGCGCAGGTGGTCGTGTCGGCGCGCAGCGAGGCCGGGCTGCAGGCGATCGTCGCCGGGCGGCCCAACGCGCAGGCCATCGCGCTCGACGCCACCGACCGCGACGCCGTGCGCGCCGCCGCCAACGAGGTGATGGCGCGTCACGGCCGCATCGACGTGGTGGTGTATTGCGCTGGCCACTACAAGGCCTTGCGCGCCACTGCGTTCGACCTCGACGAAATGCTGCGCCACCAGCAGGTCAACGTGACCGGCGCGTACTACCTGCTCGACGCCGTATTGCCGCAGCTGCTGCGCCAGGCTGCGGCCGGGCAGCCGGCGCACCTGAGCCTGGTCGCCAGCGTGGCCGGCTACCGCGGCCTGCCGAACGCGCTGGCCTATGGTCCGACGAAGGCGGCCCT
Organism: Aquincola sp.; assembly: GCA_022841885.1. Taxonomy (GTDB): domain Bacteria; phylum Pseudomonadota; class Gammaproteobacteria; order Burkholderiales; family Burkholderiaceae_C; genus CADEEN01. The sequence continues at coordinate 10,640 of JALHQP010000055.1, forward strand.
GATCCACCTGGCGGAAGTGCTCTATCTCGACCTGCAACCCAAGGGCATCGGCGTGTCGATCATCAACCCGGGCTTCGTCTCCACGCCGCTGACGGCCGACAATGCCTTCGAGATGCCGGCGCTGATCACGCCCGATGAGGCGGCGCGGCAGATCGTGGCGGGCTGGGAGGCCGGGCGCTTCGAGATCCACTTTCCGAAGCGCTTCACACTCTGGATGAAGGCACTGCGCCTGCTCGGCGACGGACCCTACTTCGCGGCGGTCCGCCGCGCCACCGGCCTGTGACGCGGCATGCGGATCCGCGCGTGGCGCGGGTGGTGACCCTGTTCGAAGCGCTGACGCCGGCGGACGTGGCGCGGCTCGGAGAGTTCTACTGTGGCGACGCGCGCTTCAAGGATCCCTTCAACGAGGTGCAGGGCCTGCCCGCGATCCAGCAGGTGTTCGAGCACATGTACCGCGCGCTCGAGTCGCCGCGCTTCGTCGTGCGCGACATCGTCGCCGAGGGCGACCAGGCCTTCCTGAGCTGGGAGTTCCGCTTCCGTTTCCGGCGCTTCGACCGCGACGTCTGGCAAGTCGTGCGCGGCGGCACGCACCTGGTGTTTTCGGCCGATGGCCGCGTCGCACTGCACCGCGACTACTGGGACGCAGCCGAGGAGTTGTACGAGAAGCTGCCCGGCGTCGGCGCGCTGATGCGCTGGCTCAAGCGCCGGGCCAACGGTTGACGCCGGTTATCGCTGGCCTTCGGTCAGCGTGTCGAGCTGGAAACGACCGCTCTTGTCGACCAGCCAGATGTCGGTGTAGCGCACCGAGCCCATCTTGGACGGGGCCGGGAAGGGGCTCGCGGCCTTGATCATGTTCACCGCCCAGGGCTCCACCTCGGCCGCGGCGGGCTTGCGCACCACGCGCACGTTCTGCACGTTGCCCTGCGCATCGATCTCGGTCTCGATGATCGCCACGCCGTACAGCAGCGGCGGCATCTTGCCCTTGTGGATGTGCTTGCCGTAGGCCGCGTAGATGTGGCGCGCGCCGTCGTTGCGGTACTCGAGCGGCGTCTGTGCCTCCGAGGGCCGCTTGAACGCGCCGGCCACGGCCGGTGCATTGGCAAACTGTTTGGACTGCGCCAGCGCGGCAGGGGCGGCGAGGGCCGCAGCCAGGGCCAGGGTGGCGACGAGGGGCAGGCGGAGGGTGTTCATGCAGCGCAGTCTAGGAACACGGTTCGCGTCCGTGGCGTGCGTTCCGCACGCCACCCGTGGCCTTGCGATTGGTTACCGCGACGCAGTTCTCGTCAGCGCAACCAGCCCTTGCGGCGGAAGTAGATGAAGGGCGCGGCCACCGACGCCAGCATCAGCGCCAGCGCGAATGGGTAGCCGTAGGACCAGTCGATCTCGGGCATGGCCTTGAAGTTCATGCCGTAGATGCTGGCGATCAGCGTCGGCGGCAGCAGCGCGACGCTGGCCACCGAGAAGATCTTGATGATCTTGTTCTGGTTGATGTTGACGAAGCCGATCGTCGCGTCGAGCAGGAAGTTGATCTTGTCGAACAGGAAGGCGGTGTGGCTGTCGAGCGAGTCGATGTCGCGCAGGATCTGGCGCGCCTCCTCGAACTGCTCGGCATTGAGCATGCGGCTGCGCATCATGAAGCTGACCGCACGGCGCGTGTCCATCACGTTGCGGCGGATGCGGCCGTTCAGGTCCTCTTCGCGCGCAATCGCGGCCAGCGCGGCGCCGGCGGCCTTGTCGTCCACGTCCTGCTTCAAGGTGCCGGCGCTCACCTTCTCGAGGCTGTCGTAAATGCCTTCCAGCGCGTCGGCGCTGTACTCGGCGTCGGCGTCGTAGAGCTTGAGCAGCACGTCCTTGGCGTCCTCGATCAGCGCCGGGATGCGGCGCGCACGCAGACGCAACAGGCGAAACACCGGCAGGTCCTCGGCATGCACCGAGAACAGCACCTGCTGGTGCAGGATGAAGGCCACGCGCACGTTGCGCGGCGTGCGGTCGTCGTCGATCAGGAAGTCCGAGCGGATGTGCAGTTCGCCGTTGTCTTCCTCGTAGAAACGGGCCGACTCCTCGAGGTCGTCGTCGACGATGTCATCGGGCAGCGTCAGCCCGAAGCGGCCGCGCAGCCAGCCCTTCTCTTCGGCGCTGGGTGCCTCCAGGTCGACCCAGACCGGTTGCACGCCGGCCAAGGCCTGCGCGCTGTCGATCTCTTGCTGGACCAGCCGGCCATTGACCAGCGTGAAGACGTTGAGCATGGAACTCGGCTCCAGCGCCGCCCAGGGGCGCAAGGGGCAGACGATGGGGGAACCGGCCGACCGCCACACCCCACCACCAGGCTGGAGCGGACGGTCACCGAGGGTGACTCGGGTCCAAACGGGTCTCCGGACAAAGACGAAAGATTATGTCACCGCCATTCGCGCGCGACGGTGCCATGATGGGCTTGCCGGGCCCCTGGATCGGCACCCACTGCCTGTCCGCCGGCACTGCCGTTCTCGAAAGGAAATCCTGATGAATCTGACGATCAGCGGACACCACCTCGAAGTCACCCCCGCGCTGCGCGAGTACGTCGTCAACAAGCTCGACCGCGTGACGCGGCATTTCGACCAGGTGGTCGACATCACCGTCTTGCTGAGCGTGGAGAAGCAGAAGGAGAAGGAGCGAAGGCAGAAGGCCGAGGTGAACCTGCATGTGAAGGGGCGCGACATCCACGTCGAGCACGCCAACGAGGACCTGTACGCCGCAATCGACCAGTTGGTGGACAAACTCGATCGCCAGGTCTGCCGCCACAAGGACCGCGTGCAGGACCACCATCACGCCACCGCAAAGCGCCTGGAGGCTACGCCCTGACGGCAGTCAGCGCACACAAACAAGCGGCCTTCGGGCCGCTTTTTCGTGCCGGCAGCCGGCGGCGCTTGCCGCACCGCAGCAAATGCGCAACACCACCCCCTCTCGACGGGGCATGCCCCTATCAGTGCCATCGCGCGGCTCCCATAATTCACCGTTCTGACATGTTTCCGCCCGCGTCAGCCGCGCAAGCCATGGCGCGTTGAATGCCGCGGAAGGACCCCGCTCCGAATGAACCGACTCGCCGCCATCCTGCCCTCCACCAACGTGCTGACCGCCGTGGACGCCACGAGCAAAAAGCGTGCGTTCGAACACGCCGGTGTGCTGTTCGAAAACCAGCACGCGATCGCGCGTGCGACGGTGAGCGACAACCTGTTCGCGCGCGAGCGCCTCGGCTCGACCGGCCTGGGCCATGGCGTGGCGATCCCGCATGGCCGCATCAAGGGCCTGAAGAACCCGCTGGCCGCCGTGCTACGGGCTCAGCAGCCGATCGCCTTCGACGCGCCGGACGACGAACCGGTGTCGCTGCTGATCTTCCTGCTCGTGCCCGAGGCGGCCACCCAGCGCCACCTCGAGATCCTGTCTGAGATCGCCGAGATGCTCTCCGACCGCGAATTGCGCGAGCGCCTGAAAGCCGCCCCCGACGCCCCCGCGCTGCACAAGCTGATCGCCGATTGGGAACCGCTGAAGTCGGTGGCGTGAGCCGCCGCTCCGGCCACCGCCGCGCATGAAGCCCACCTCGATCAGCGCCGAGGCGCTGTTCGAAGCGCACCGCGACGCGCTGCAGTGGGAGTGGGTGGCCGGCCATGCCCACCCGGAGCGACGCTTCGACGACGCTGCGATCCGCGACGCCCGCTCGGCGGCCGATCTGATCGGCTACCTGAACTACATCCACCCCTACCGGGTGCAAATCGTCGGCCGGCGCGAGGTGGCCTACCTGAGCCAGGCCGCGCCCGAGGTGATCGACAGCCGCATTGCGCGCATCGTCACGCTCGAGCCGCCGCTGATCATCGTCGCCGACGAGCAGGTGCCACCCGACCGACTGGTCGCGATGTGCGACCGCGCCGAGATCCCGCTGTTCGTCACGACGGAGTCCGCGGGCCATGTGATCGACGTGCTGCGCGCCTACCTCGGGCAGCGCTTCGCCGAGCGCACCACGCGCCATGGCGTGTTCATGGACATCCTGGGCCTGGGCGTGCTGCTGACGGGCGAGTCCGGTCTGGGCAAGAGCGAACTGGGCCTGGAGCTGATCTCGCGCGGCCACGGCCTGGTGGCCGACGACGCGGTGGACATCTACCGCACCTCGCAGACCGCGCTCGAGGGCCGCTGCCCGCCGCTGCTGGCCAACCTGCTCGAGGTCCGCGGCATCGGCCTGCTCGACATCAAGGCCATCTTCGGCGAGACCGCAGTGCGCCGAAAGATGCGCGTGCAGCTGCTGGTGCACCTGGTGCGCAAGGAGACGATGGAGCGCGAGTTCGAGCGCCTGCCCTACGAGCCGCTGCGCGAGGACATTCTCGGCGTGCCGGTGCGCAAGGTGGTGATTGCGGTGGACGCCGGCCGCAACCTCGCGGTGCTGGTCGAGGCCGCGGTGCGCAACTCCATCCTGCAGCTGCGCGGCATCGACACCTACGGCGAGTTCGTGCGCCGCCACCAGCAGGCCATGGAAGGCCCGACCGACAGCTGAGTCACTTCGGGCGGTGCGGGCAGTCTGCCTTCGTGCAGATCGCGTAGAGCGACAGCGCATGCTCCTGCAGCGCAAAGCCGCGCTGCTCGGACACCAGGCGCTGGCGGGCTTCGATCTCGGCGTCGTAGAACTCCTCGACGCGGCCGCAGGTCAGGCACAGCAGATGGTCGTGGTGCTTGCCCTCGTTGAGCTCGAACACCGACTTGCCGCTCTCGAAGTGGCTGCGCGACAGCAGGCCGGCCTGTTCGAACTGCATCAGCACCCGGTACACCGTGGCCAGGCCGATGTCGGCGTCCTCGGCCAGCAGCAGCTTGTAGACGTCCTCGGCCGTCATGTGGCGCAGCTGCGAGCGCTGGAAGACCTCCAGGATCTTCAGGCGCGGCAAGGTGGCCTTCAGGCCGCTGCTCTTGAGGTCGTCGGCACGGGTCATCGCGGTCGGTAAAATCTCCCGCATCATAGCCAGCGCCGCCATGCGGCCCGGACCTTTCCATGCGCCGCTCCCGCTCTACTCTCGTCGCGCTCGCCCTGGCCTCGCTGGCCGGCTGCTCGGCGATGCAGCCCACCGCCGACAAGGTGCTCGGCGTGGTCACGCCCTACAAGATCGACATCATGCAGGGCAATGTGGTCACCAAGGAGTTGGCGGCCCTGGTCAAGCCGGGCATGAGCCGAGAACAGGTGCGCGACCTGCTCGGCTCGCCGCTGCTGGCCAGCGCCTTCCACGGCGATCGCTGGGACTACGTGTTCACGCTCCGGCGCCAGGGCGTCGAGCCGCAGAAACGCAGCGTGGTGGCCTGGTTCAAGGACGGCAAGCTCGACAAACTCGATGCGCCCGCCGACCTGCCGTCCGAGCGCGACTTCGTAAGCTCGGTGCGCCCGCAGCGCAAGGGCGGAGCCGAGCCGGTGCTGGCATTGACCGACGAGCAGAAGAAGGCCCTGCCGCCGCCGGTGAAGACCGAGTCGCCGGCCACGGTTCAGCCGCAGGGGGCCGTGCGCATCTACCCGCCACTCGAGCCGGCATGACGGCAGCGCTGCGCATTGCGGTGGCCGGCGCCTCCGGCCGCATGGGGCGCATGCTGATCGAGGCCGTGAACGCAACCCCGGACTGCACGCTCGCCGGCACGCTGGACATCGGCTGCGACATCGCCGCCGGCCTGGCCGACGCGCAGGTGCTGATCGACTTCACCCGCCCCGAGGGCACGCTGGCGCACCTGGCGGTGTGCCGCGAGCGCGGCGTCAAGGTGGTCATCGGCACCACCGGCTTCTCCGACGCGCAGAAGGTCGAGATCGCCGCCCACGCGAAGCAGGTCGCGCTGATGCTCTCGCCCAACATGAGCGTGGGCGTCAACGTGGTGCTGCGCCTGCTCGACACGGCCGCGCGTGCGCTGGCCGAGGGTTATGACATCGAGGTGATCGAGGCGCACCATCGCCACAAGATCGATGCGCCCAGTGGCACCGCGCTGAAGATGGGCGAGGTGCTGGCCACCGCGCTCGGGCGCGACCTGAAGGCCTGCGCCGTCTACGCGCGCGAAGGCGTCACCGGCGAGCGGGATCCGAGCACGATCGGCTTTGCCACCGTGCGCGGCGGCGACATCGTCGGCGACCACACGGTCCTGTTCGCCGGCACCGGAGAACGCGTCGAGATCCGCCACCAGGCCACCAGCCGCGCCAACTTCGCGCAAGGCGCGCTGCGCGCCGCGCGCTTCCTGGCCGGCAAGCCGACCGGCCTGTACGACATGTTCGACGTGCTCGGACTGCGCTGAGGACCGACATGAGCGGCTTCGCCACATTCTGGAACGCCAGCGACGCGATCGGACGCGCGGTGGCGCTGCTGCTGCTGGCCATGTCCGTGGCCAGCTGGGTCACGATCCTGTGGAAACTGTGGGTGCTCAAGCGCGCGCGGCTCGACATCCAGCGCGCGGTGCCGGCGTTCTGGGCCGCACCGGCGCTGGAACAGGGGCGCGACCGCCTGGCCGCGCTCGACCGTGAACTGGTGCTGTTGCCGTTGATCGAGGCCGCCACCGCCACCGCGCCGGTGGGCACGCTCGAGGCCGGCGCGCACCTCGACTCGCAACTCACGCGGCGCCTGCGCGACGCGCTGCACCGCGGCCTCGCGCACCTGCAGTTCGGCCAGGTGTTGCTGGCCTCGGTCGGCAGCACGGCACCCTTCGTCGGGCTGTTCGGCACGGTCTGGGGCATCTACCACGCGCTGGTGGCCATCACGGCGGCCGGCTCGATCACGATCGACAAGGTGGCCGGGCCGGTGGGCGAGGCGCTGATCATGACGGCCGCAGGCCTGGCGGTGGCGATCCCCGCGGTGCTGGCCTACAACCTGTTCGGCAAGTGGGTCGGCACGGCCGAGGCCGAGCTCGAAGGCTTCGCGCACGACCTGCGCGAGATGCGGCTCGACCAGCGCAAGCAGGACCTCTGAACCATGGCCTTCGGCCGCCTCGAACGCAGCGCCCGGCCGTCGCCGATGAGCGACATCAACATGACGCCGCTGATCGACGTGATGCTGGTGCTGCTGGTGATCTTCATCATCACCGCGCCGCTGATGACCTCGAGCCTTAAGCTCGACCTGCCGAAGACCGACGCCGCCACGCCCACCGCCGCACCGAGCTTCATCGCGGTAGCCATCGACGGCAGCGGCAAGCTGTTCTTCGGCGACGAGACGCTGTCACGCGAGCAGCTGGTGCAGCGTGTGACAACGGCGGCCAAGGCCAACCCGCAGCTCGAAGTGCAGCTGCGCGCCGACCAGAAGGTGCCCTACGGCCAGGTCGCCGACCTGATTGCGCTGGTGCAGCAGGCCGGGCTGACGCGCATCGGCTTCGTCACCGAAGCGCCGCAGGCGCCTCAGAAGTAGCCCTCCCTACAATTCGGCGGATGAACGAGAAATACGTCCCCGCCGAAGTCGAAGCCGCCGCCCAGGCGGCCTGGCAGGCCAGCGACGCCTACCGCGTCACCGAAGACAAGCGCAAGCCCAAGTTCTACGCCTGCTCGATGCTGCCCTACCCGAGCGGCGCGCTGCACATGGGACATGTGCGCAACTACACCATCAACGACATGCTCGCGCGCTACAAGCGCATGCAGGGCTTCAACGTGCTGATGCCGATGGGCTGGGACGCGTTCGGCCTGCCGGCGGAAAACGCGGCCATGAAGAGCAAGGTCGCGCCGGGCAAGTGGACGCGAGACAACATCGCGCTGATGAAGGCCCGCTGCCAGTCGCTGGGCCTGGCGATCGACTGGTCGCGCGAACTCGCCACCTGCGACCCCGAGTACTACAAGTGGAACCAGTGGTTCTTCCTGAAGTGCCTGGAGTCCGGCATCGCCTACCGCAAGACGCAGATCGTCAACTGGGACCCGGTGGACCAGACCGTGCTCGCCAACGAGCAGGTGATCGACGGTCATGGCTGGCGCAGCGGCGCGCCGGTGGAAAAGCGCGAGATCCCGGGCTACTACTTCAACATCACGAAGTACGCCGAGGAGCTGCTCGACTGCACGCTGAACAAACTGCCGGGCTGGAGCGAGCGCCTGCGCCTGATCCAGGAGAACTGGATTGGCAAGAGCGAGGGCGTGAACTTCGGCTTTCCGTACTCGATCGACGGCGAGAACCAGCTGCTGCGCGTGTACACCACGCGCGCCGACACGATCATGGGTGTCAGCTTCGTCGCCATCGCGGCCGAGCACCCACTGGCCAAGCGCCTGGCGCAGGACCAGCCTGCGCTCAGGCCCTTCATCGAGAAGTGCAGGCAGGGCTCGGTGATGGAAGCCGACATGGCGACGATGGACAAGGAGGGCCTGCCCACCGGCTTTCACGTCACGCACCCGCTGACCGGCGCCAAGGTCGAGGTCTGGATCGGCAACTACGTGCTGATGGCCTACGGCGAGGGCGCGGTGATGGGCGTGCCGGCGCACGACGAGCGCGACTTCGCGTTCGCCAAGAAGTACGGCCTGCCGATCCCGCAGGTGATCGCGGTCAAGGGCGAGACCTTCTCCACCGACGCGTGGGCCGAGTGGTACGCCGACAAGCAGCGCGGCGTGTGCGTCAACTCGGGCCGGTACGACGGCCTGGGCCACCAGGCCGCGGTGGATGCGATCGCGGCCGACCTGGCCGTCAAAGACCTCGGCCGCAAGCAGGTGCAGTACCGGCTGCGCGACTGGGGCATCAGCCGCCAGCGCTACTGGGGCACGCCGATCCCTGTCATCCATTGCGATGCGTGCGGCGTCGTGCCGGTGCCCTACGAAGACCTGCCCGTCGTGCTGCCCGAAGACCTGGTGCCCGACGGCAGTGGCAGCCCGCTCACCAAGTGCGAAGCCTTCCTCAAGTGCAGCTGCCCGAAGTGCGGCAAGGAGGCGCGGCGCGAGACCGACACGATGGACACCTTCGTCGACAGCGCCTGGTACTACATGCGCTATGCGAGCGCCGGCGCGCCGACGATGGTCGATGCGCGCAACGACCACTGGATGCCGATGGACGTGTACATCGGCGGCATCGAGCATGCGGTGCTGCACCTGCTGTACGCGCGCTTCTGGACCAAGGTGATGCGCGACATGGGCCTGCTGCACTACGACGAGCCCTTCGTGCGCATGGTCAATCACGGCATGCTGCTGAATCACATCTACTTCACGCGCAATGCCAAGGGCGGCAAAGACTACGTGCCACCCACCGAGGTGAAGCCCACGCTCGACGCGCAGGGCCACATCGTCGGCGGCACCACCGCCGACGGCACGGCGGTCGATTACGGCGGCGTCGGCAAGATGGGCAAGACCGAACGCAACGGTGTCGACCCGCAGGAGTTGATCGACAAGTACGGCGCCGACACCGCGCGCCTGTTCGTGATGTTCGTCGGTGGCCCCGAGGACGCATCGGTCTGGTCCGATACCGGCGTCGAGGGGTCGTCGCGCTTCCTGCGCCGCGTCTGGCAATTCGCGGCGCGCCATGCCGACACGCTGCGCGGCGCGCGCGACGACGTAGCCGGCCTCGGCGAGTCGGCCAAGGCCCTGCGCCGCGAGATCCATGCCGTGCTCAAGCAGGTCTGCTACGACTACGAACGCATGCAGTACAACACCGTGGCCTCCGGCGCGATGAAGCTGCTCAATGCACTCGAGGACTTCAAGTCCGAGGCCGGCTCGGCCGGCGACGCGGCGGTGCTGCGCGAAGGCCTGTCGGTGCTGCTGCGCGTGCTCTACCCGGCGTGCCCGCACATCACCCAGGTGCTGTGGCGCGACCTGGGCTTCGAGCAGACCGCCGGTGCGCTGCTCGACGCGCCGATGCCCGCGGTCGACGAATCGGCCCTGGTGCGCGACGAGATCGAGCTCGTGCTGCAGGTCTCGGGCAAGACGCGCGGCGCGATCCGCGTGCCGGCCAGTGCCGACAAGGCGACGATCGAGGCGGCCGCCGCCGCGGCGCCCGAGGTGGCACGTTTCGGCGAAGGCAAGGCGGTTCGCAAGGTGATCGTCGTGCCGGGCCGCCTGGTCAACGTGGTCGTCGGCTGATGCCGAACCGGCGCACGGCCGTCCTCGCCACGGGCCTCGCAGGCATCGCGTTGGCCGGCTGCGGTTTCGAGCTGCGCCGCACACCGCCGCTGCCCTTCCGCTCGATGGCCCTCGTCGGCTTCGCCGACGGCTCGCCGCTGGCCGCCACGCTGCGCCGCGAGCTGACCCGCGCCGGCGTCGATCTGCGCGCCCACCCGGCGCAGGCGCAGACCGTGTTCGACGCGCTGGCCGACACGCGCGAGCGCACCGTGGCCGCGTCCACCGCCGTCGGCCAAGTGCGCGAATTGCAGCTGCGCGTGAAACTGCGCTTTCGTGTCGCCACGCCCGGCGGCAAGTTGCTGCTCGCCCCCTCGGACCTGCTGCTCACGCGCGACATGAGCTACAGCGAGACCGCCGCGCTGGCCAAGCAGCAGGAAGAAGCCACGCTGTTCGCCGCGATGGACGAGGACATCGTCGGGCAGGTGCTCCGGCGCCTCGCATCGGTCACACTCTCATGACCATGAGACCCCACGCTCGCTTCGTTCGCTGCCCCCCCAGGGGGCGCTCAGCGCCCTTCGGGCGGCCGGGCGGGCGCTGACGATGCAAGTCAAGCCCGACCAGCTCGAAGCCCACCTGGCCCGCGGCCTCAAGCCGCTGTACACGGTGCACGGCGACGAGCCGCTGCTGGCGCAGGAGGCCGGCGACGCGATCCGCAACGCCGCGCGTGCGGCCGGCTACAGCGAGCGCAAGGTCTACACCGTCGGCAACGCGGCGCACTTCGACTGGGACGGCTTCCTCGGCGCCTCGCAGGCGATGAGCCTGTTCGCCGAGCGCCAGCTGATCGAGCTGCGCATCCCCAACGGCAAGCCGGGCAAGGGCGGCTCGGAGGCGCTGCAGCGCTACTGCGACACGCTGTCCGACGACGTGGTCACGATCGTGCACCTGCCCAAGCTCGACTGGCAACAAGCCAAGAGCGGCTGGTTCGGCGCGCTCGACCAGCATGGCGTGATGCTCAAGGTGGAGGCGGTGGAGCGCCGCGAGCTGCCGGCCTGGATCGCGCGCCGCCTGGCCGTGCAGGGCCAGCGCGTGGCCGAAGGTGAGGAGGGGCAGCGCACCCTTGCGTTTTTCGCCGACCGTGTCGAAGGCAACCTGCTGGCCGCCCACCAGGAGCTGCAGAAGCTCGCGCTGCTGCACCCGCAGGGCGTGCTCTCGTTCGAACAGGTCGAGGCCGCGGTACTCAACGTGGCGCGCTACGACGTGTTCAAGCTCGGCGAAGCCGTGCTCGCCGGCCAGGTGGGCCGCGCGCTGCGCATGCTCGAAGGCCTGGAAGCCGAAGGCGAAGGCGCGGTGCTGGTGCACTGGACCCTGGCCGAGGACATCCGTGCACTCAAGCGGATCAAGGAGGCGGTGGCCGACGGCAAGCCGCTGCCGCTGGCGCTGAAGGAAGCGCGCGTCTGGGGCGTCAAGGAGCGCCTGTTCGAGCGCGTGGTGCCCACGCTCGCCGACCACCAGCTCGCGCACCTGGTGCAGGCCGCGAGCCTGTGCGACGGTGTCATCAAGGGCCTGAAGCACCCCGAGTGGCCACTCGACCCCTGGGCGGCGCTCAAGCGCCTGATGCTGTTGACGCTGCAGCAGGTGGCCTCGGCACCCACGCCGCAGGGCGCGCGCGCCGCACCTGCAGCGCGCCTGCAGCTCGCGCTGCAGGCCTGAGCCTCCTCAGTAGCCGCGCGAGCGGTCGACGAGGTGCGCCGGCGCGTCGCCGCGCGC
>JALHQP010000056.1 GCA_022841885.1 Aquincola sp.
CGCAGCAAGGGGGCCGCGCGCAGGTCCGCCGGCACGCGCAGCGGCGGCAGGCGCTCGAGCAAGGCCGGGGCCGCCATCGGCTGCACGCGGTCGCGCAGCAGCAGGTGGCCAAGCGCGGCGTCGCCGTAACGCACCTCGACGTCGGCGTCGGTGGCCTCGACGTCGAGCGACGGCAGGGTCAGCACCAGCTCGAGTTCGACCTCGGGGTGGGCGGCGGTGAAGGCCTGCAGTGCCGGTACCAGGATCTGGCGCGCAAAGGTCGGCGGCGCGCAGATGCGCAGCTTCTGCTGGCGCTGCCGGCCGCGCCGGTGCTGGGGCACCTCGGCCAGCAGGCCGAGCGCCGGCTGCACACGCTGCAGGTAGTCCAGGCCGGCCGCGGTCAGTGCCAGCGTCTTGCCGCGCACGAACACCGGGCTGCCGATCAGGTCCTCCAGCGCCGCCACGCGCTTGCTGACGGCGCTGGCCGTCACCGACAGCTCGTCGGCGGCACGCTCGAAGGTGCCCAGGCGCGCGGCCGCCTCGAAGGCGCGCAGGCCCTCGATCGAGGGCAGGCGGAGGTCGGGCGGGGCAGCCACGCGGGCAGTCTATCGGCCCGCGACCCCGGGTCAGCGGTCAGATGAAGCTGCGGGCAAACAAGGCCGCGGCGGTGATGGCGCCGGCCACGGCCACCAGCAGCCAGTTCGGCGCGGCACCCTGGGGTGCCTGCAGGTCGCGCTGGCGTTGACGGTCCTTGGTGTTCATGAGTGAAGTGTCACCTTCCGGCATGCCGCAGGGAAGCCATGCGAACCCCCATCAGGCGGATGCGGCGCGAAAAGTCGACCCGCTTGAGACATAGTCCCGCCGCGTGACGGATGGTGTCGGCCTCGGCCGTGGCGTCGACCAGGGTCAGGTCGCGGGTCACGGTCTTGAAGTCTTCGAAACGCAACTTGATGCCCACCGTCTTGCCGAGGTAACCCTTGCGTTGCAGGTCGTGGGCCAGCTCACCGACCAGCTCGTCGAGGATGGCGCCCAGCTCGACCCGGTCGGCCTGCGCCGACAGGTCCCGGTCGAAGGTAGTTTCGCGGCTCATCGACACCGGCTCGCTCGAAGTCGAGAGCGGCCGGTCGTCGCGCCCGTTGGCGGCGTCCTTGAGCCAGCGGGCGTAGGCGCGGCCGAAGTGCGTCGCCAGGAACACCGGCTCGGCGCGGGCCAGCTCGCCGATCGATCGGATGCCCAGCGCCTCGAGTTGTGCCCCGGCCTTGGGCCCGATGCCGTTGATGCGCCGCACCGGCAGTGGCCAGACGCGTCGCGGCAGGTCCTCGTGCGTCAGCACCGTCAGGCCGTCGGGCTTGTCGAGTTCGCTGGCGATCTTGGCCAACAGCTTGTTCGGCGTCACGCCGATCGAGCAGCTCAGGCCGGTGGCCGTCCGGACGTTGTTGCGGATCTCCTGCGCCACCGCGCGCACGCCGCCGAAGGGGTCGTGCCCGACCGCGTCCTGTGCGCCAGGTACGTCGCTCAGGTCGATGTAGATCTCATCGATGCCGCGGTCTTCGATCAGCGGCGCGACCTCCGCCACCGCCGCCTTGAAGTGCTGCGAGTACAGGCGGTAGCGCTCGAAGTCGGTCGGCAGCAGCACCGCGTCGGGCGCGCGCAGCGCCGCCTTCATCAAACCCATGCCCGAGTGCACGCCCAGGTCGCGCGCCGGGTAGGTGGCGGTGGTGATGACGCCGCGGCCCTTGTAGACCGCCAACCGGGCAAAGCGCCGTGTGCCGTCGGCCAGGGTCTCGGGTTGATGCCGCCGCCCGCCGCCGATCACCACCGGCAGGCCCTGCAGCTCCGGGTAGCGCAGCAGTTCGACCGACGCATAGAAGGCGTCCATGTCCAGGTGGGCGATCCAGCGCCGCGGCGCGGGGGCGTTCATGAAGTCCATTTTGGGGTGGCCCTGCTGACAGGTGATCCGGCGGCAGTTGCAGCCGGTTGCCATTGCGACCAGGGAATGCGCAGGATCTCACTTGCAAATGTGCATGTCGCCCATTTATAGTCGAGTCATCGCCCAGCCCTCAATCCGAGGCGGGCAGCCCAGGCGCCCGGCCCGCGGCGCAGGAGAGCCAGATGAATCACCCGTCGAAGAACCCCTTGCCCGGCCTGCGCCGCCGCCAGGCCCTGGCCGCGCCGCTCGCCGCCTGGCTGGCCGGCACCACCGGCGCGGCACTGCTCAGCGCCTGCGGCGGCGGCGGGGACGATGCCGGCGACGCCACGGCCGGCGCGCAGAGCTACAGCAGTGGCCCGATCAGCGGCCTCGGATCGATCATCGTCGGCGGCGTGCGCTTCGACGACACCAGCGCCCGCATCGAGGACGACGACGGTGCCTCGTTCTCTCGCAGCGCCCTGAAGCTGGGCATGATGGTCGAGATCCACGCCGCGGCGATCGATGACAACCTGGGTCGCTGTGTCGCGGCGATGATCCGCTTCGGCAGCGAACTGAAGGGTCCGGTGGCCTCGGTCGATACCGCGGCGCAGACCTTCCGCATGCTCGACCAGACGGTCGAGGTGCGCGCCGAAACGGTGTTCGACCCGCGCCTGGTGGGCGGCTTCGCCGCGATCGCGGTAGGCCAGATCCTCGAGGTGCACGCCCTGTTCGACCGCGCCACGGGGCGCTACCTGGCGACCCGGATCGAGCTCGAGGACAGCGCCGACGTCTATCGCCTGCGCGGCCTGGTCAGCAACCTCGACACCGCCACCCGCACCTTCCAGATCGGCGACGCGGTGATCAACTACGCCAACGTGCCGACGCCGGACCTGCCGGCGCTGGCCAACGGCCTGCGCGTGCGCGTGCGCCTGCAGACGACCCGGGTCAACGGCCAGTGGGTTGCGTTGACGGTGCGCCTGGGCGTGCGCCGCGTCGACGACCTGCCGGATGCGCGCCTGCGCGGCTTCGTCACCGCCTTCACCTCCACGCAGCAGTTCGAGGTCAACGGCATCCCCGTCGATGCCGGCGCGGCGCGCATCGACCCGCCCACTGCCACGGTCGCCCTCGGCGTGCTGGTCGAGGTGCGCGGCCGAGCGTCCAACGGCGTCATCGTCGCCTCGCGGGTCAAGGTGATCAACCGCCTGTCCGACGAGTGGCAGCGCTTCGAGCTGCACGGTACCGTCAGCGCACTCGACACCACGGCGCGGACCTTCATGCTGCGCGAGGTGACGGTGAACTACGCCAACGTCGTCGAGTGGGAGGACGGCACCCCCACCGATCTCGCCAACGGCCGAGCCGTCGAGGTCAAGGGTCTGTGGTCGGCCGACCGCAGCGTGCTGGTGGCCGCGAGCATCGAGTTCGAGTGAGGCCCTAACATCGTCTGATGAGCGACGACGCGCCCACAGCCGACCCCGGCGACGCGGCCCTGCAGGCCGCGATCGCCCGGCTGTTGGCGCCGCTGGCGCAGCTCGTCGTGGCGCGTGGCCTGCCGTTCGCGGTGCTCGACGAGATGCTGCGCCGCGCGGTCGTCACCGAGGCCCATGGCGCGCATCCGGGCCTGCCCGAGCACCGACGCGCCAGCCGCGTCAGCGCGGCCACCGGGCTGAACCGGCGCGAAGTCAACCGCCTGCTCGCCCTGCAGGCGTCGGTGTCCCAGTCGCCAGCGCCGCCTCGCTCGCCGGCGGCAACGGTGTTCGCGCATTGGCGCGCCAGCGACACCTATCGGACGAAGGCCGGCACGCCACGCACGCTGCCGCGCACCGGCCCGGCGCCAAGCTTCGAGTCGCTGGCGCAGGAGGTCACGCGCGACGTGCACCCGCGCGCCATCCTCGAGGAGTTGCTGCGCCTGAACCTCGCGACCCACGATGGCGAGCGCGACACGGTCGCGTTGTCGAAGCGGGCCTTCGTGCCTCGCGGCGACGCCGACCGCATGGCGCAGTGGATGGGCGCCAACGTCGGCGACCACCTGGCCGCGGCCGTTGCCAACCTGCTCGGGCGCGGCCCGGCACACTTCGAGCAAGCGATTGCCGCCGACGGCCTGTCGGCCGAGTCGGTGGCCGCGGTGCGCCCGTTGCTGCAAGCGCATTGGCAACGCCTGACCGATGACCTCGTGCCCTTGCTTGAGCGCCTGATTGCGCAGGACGCGGCCGGCGGTGCGCCGGCGCCGCACCGCGTCCGTTTCGGCCTCTACGGATTCGACAACGTCGCGCGCGACGCGGCGGCCCCGCCGCCCGCGCCCGCCCGCCGCAAACCTTCCAGGAAGAACAAGCCATGAACTTCGTGTCACCGATCGCCCGGCTGCGTGTGCTCGCCCTGTCGCTGCTGCTGGTCGCCTGCGGCGGCGGTGTCGAGACCGGCGGCACCGGCGCCACCGGCTCCTATGTCGAAGGGCCGATCACCGGCTTTGGCTCGGTGATCGTGGCCGGCATCCGCTTCGACGACCGTGCCGCAACGGTCATCGGCGACGACGACCAGGCGCTGAACCGCGGCGACCTGCGCCTGGGCATGGTGGTCGGCGTCGAGAGCGACCGGCCCACCGACGACGGCAGTGGGGGCCGCCAGGCCACGGCCACACGCCTGCGTCTCGGCGGCGCGCTGGTCGGGCCCTTGCAGGCGATCGGCCTAGCCGAACAGCGCCTGATCGTGCTCGGCCAGGTGGTGCGGCTGACCCAGGCCACGGTGTTCGCCGGCGTGCAAGGTGGCGTCGCGGGACTGAGCGTCGGCGACGTGCTGGAGGTGCATGGCTTCACGAGCCCCGATGCCCTGCTCTCGGACATGGTGGCCACGCGCGTCGAGCGGCGGCCCGCCACGCCTGCGAACTTCCGCGTGCGCGGGATCGCGCGCGACGTCAGCCTGGCGGCCACGCCGCCGACCCTGCGCGTGGGCACGCAGACCTTCGACCTGTCGACGAGTGGCGTGCCCGCAGGCCTGGCCAACGGCAGCGTGGTCCGCCTCGTCGTCGCTACCAGCCAGGTCGCCGGTCGCTGGCCGGTCACGAGCGCTGCGATCGAGACGCGCCGCCTGGACGACCGCGACGAAGCCGAGGTCGAAGGCCTGGTCACGAGTTTCACCAGTGTCACGAGCTTTTCGGTCAACGGCATCGCAGTCGATGCCTCGGCTGCCTCGTTCCCGGACGGCAGCGCCGGCCTGGGCGTGGGGGTGCGCGTGGAGGTCGAAGGTCGCGTGCGCAACGGTGTGCTGGTCGCCAGCCAGGTCGAGCTGCGCAGCGACGACGAGGAGTTCGACGAAGGCGTCGACCTGCGCGGCGCCCTGTCGGCGCTGGACACCGCGGCAAGCACCTTCGTCTTGCGAGGCGTGACCATGTTCTATGGCACGGTGCCGCCGCCGCAGTACGACAACGGCAGCGAGGCCACCCTGGCCGATGGCCGCTGCGTGCGCGTGCGCGGCACGCTGGACGCCGACCGCACTCGCGCCGTGGCCACGCGCATCGAATTCCGGAACACTTGCGAGCCATGACGGAGGTTCGCCCATGCGCCGCTTGTCACGCCTTGTCGCCCTCCTGCTGCTATCGGCCTGTGCCTGGAGTGCGGGCGTGAGCGCACAGGCGCCCTTGGCGCTGGAGACGGCACGCGCGGAGGTCTTCGCCGCCGAGCGCGCGTTCGCGCGCAGCATGGCCGAGCGCGACCTGGCGGCCTTTGGGCGCCTCGTGGCCGACGACACGCTGTTCTTCGGCGGCGGCAAGGTGCTGCGGGGCAAGGCCGCGGTGCTCGAGGGCTGGAAGGCCTTCTTCGACGGCCCGGCGGCGCCCTTCTCGTGGGAGCCCGATCAGGTGGAGGTGCTGGACTCGGGCCAGCTCGCGCTGTCCACCGGGCCGGTGCGCAACCCGAAGGGAGAGGTCACTGCGCGCTTCAACTCCATCTGGCAGCGCCAGACCGACGGGCGCTGGCTGGTGATCTTCGACAAGGGCGGCCCACCGGATCCTCCGGTGCCGAAGTAGTCAGCCCTTGATGCGCGCCACGCGCATCACCGACGGCGCGCGCCGCAGCGTGCGCAGCGCGTCGGCCAGATGCTGGCGGTCGCGCACCGCGAGCGTGAGCTTCAGGTCCGTGGTCTCCGAAGCGCGCTCGCCGCCCATGTCGATGTGCGTGATGTCGGTCTCGGTCGCGCTGACAGCGGCCGCCACGCGCGCCAGCACACCCTTGCCGTTCTGCACCAGCACGCTGACCTCGGCGTCGAACGCTCGCACCGGCTGCTCAGCCCACTCCACCGGCAACCAGCGCTCGCTGTCGCGCTCGTACAGGCGCTTGCCGACCGAACATTCGGCGGTGTGCACCGTCAGGCCCTCGCCACGGCCAAGGTAGCCGACGATCTCGTCGCCCGGGATCGGATGGCAGCAGGCGGCGAGCTGGATCGACGCGCCTTCGCTGCCGTCGATCACCACGTGGCCGTGGTGCGCCGGCCCTTCCGACGCGGCGCCGAAGTGGCGCATCGACAGCGTCACCGCGTCGGGCCGCTCGCCGCCGCGCTCGGCCATCAGGTGCGCCAGGCGCTTGGCGACGATCGACGCGATCTTGCGGCCGACGCCGATGTCCACCATCAGGTCGCCACGCTGCCGGTTGCCGCTCCAGCGTATGAGCTGCTGCCACAAGGCCGCGGCGGCCTCGTCGCTCGGGTCGGCCGAGGGCATCAGCAAGCCTTCGCTGCGCAAGCTCTGCGCCAGCAGGCGTTCGCCGAGCGCGCGCGACTCCTCCTGCTCCATCGTCTTCAGGTGGTGGCGGATCTTGGCGCGCGCGCGCCCGGTACGCACGAAGTTCAGCCACGCCGGGTTCGGCCGCGCGCCGGGCGCGGTGGTGATCTCGACCACGTCGCCGCTCTTGAGCTCGGTGCGCAGCGCCACGGCCTCGCCGTTGACGGCGGCCGCGACGCAATGGTCACCGACGTCGGAGTGGATCGCGTAGGCAAAGTCCACCGGTGTCGCGCCGCGCGGCAGCGCGAGGATCCTGGACTTCGGCGTGAAGACGTAGACCGCGTCCGGGTAGAGGTCGATCTTGACGTGCTCCAGAAACTCGGCCGCGTCGCGCGTGTCGTCCTGGATGTCGATCAGGCTCTTCAGCACGGTGGCGCCCAGGCGTTGTGCGTCGTCGCTCTTGCTGTTGCCCTTGACCTTGTACATCCAGTGCGCCGCGATGCCGCTCTCGGCCACCGCGTGCATCGGCTCGGTGCGAATCTGGAATTCGACCGCGGTGCCCAGCGGGCTGACCAGGGTGGTGTGCAGCGACTGGTAGCCGTTGGCCTTGGGGATCGCGATGTAGTCCTTGAAGCGCCCCGGTACCGGCTTGTAGAGCTGGTGCAGCACGCCCAGCGCGAGGTAGCAGTCCTGCAGCGTCGGCACGACGATGCGAAAGCCGAACAGGTCCGTCACATTGGCGAACGGCAGGTGCTTCTCGCGCATCTTGCGGAAGATCGAGAACACCGTCTTCTCGCGGCCGTAGATCTGCACCCTGAGCTTGGCGGCACCGAAGGCGCGCTCGACCTCTTTCTGCACACGCTCGACGACGTCGCGCCGCGTGCCGCGCGCCTTGGTCAGGGCCTTGGCCAGCGCGCCATGCCGCCACGGGTAGAGCTGCGCGAACGACAACTCCTGCAACTCGCGGTAGATCTGGTTCAGGCCCAGGCGGTGTGCGATCGGCGCGTAAATGTCCAGCGTCTCGCGGGCGATGCGCTCGCGCTTGTCCGGCGCCATCGCCGACAGGGTGCGCATGTTGTGCAGGCGGTCCGCCAGCTTGACTAGGATCACGCGCACGTCGCGCGCCATCGCCAGCAGCATCTTGCGGAAGGACTCGGCCTGCGACTCCTCGCGCGTCGAGAAGTGCAGCTTGTCGAGCTTGGTCAGGCCGTCGACCAGCTCGGCGGTCGGTGCGCCGAAACGCTCGATCAGCTGCGGCTTGGTGACGCCACGGTCCTCGATGGTGTCGTGCATCAGCGCGGCCATCACGGCCTGCACGTCGAGCTTCCAGTCGGCCACCAGGCCGGCCACCGCGATCGGGTGCGTGATGTAGGGCAGGCCGCTGGCGCGAAACTGCCCCAGGTGCGCCTCGTCGGCGAACTTGTAGGCCTCGCGCACCTGCTTCAGCTCGGCCTTGGACAGGTAACCGAGTTTGTCGGTCAGGGCCGCGAAATCGTTGGCCTCGGGCCGCGGCACGGCTTGCGCCGACCGGTCGCGCGCGGGCTGCAGCAGCGCGCTCGGCAGCAGTTCGGCGGCGAGTGATCGAATGCCCACGACGCCAATGGTCCCACAAACGACAAAGGGCGCCTCACGGGCGCCCTTTGTGGCTCAAGCCGACGCTCAGTGCGTCAGATCGGCACCTTGCGCAGCATTTCCAGGCCCACCGCACCGGCCGCGATCTCGCGCAGCGCGGTCACGCCGGGCTTGTTGCCCTTGGACTCGATCTTCGGGGCGTGCCCCTGGCTCAGCATGCGGGCACGGTAGGTGGCGGCCAGCACGAGCTGGAAGCGATTCGGGATCTTGTGCAGGCAGTCTTCGACGGTAATGCGGGCCATGAGGCAGTCCTTGCGGTGGGTCAGCCGATGTTCAAGGCCGCGAAGACCGCGGACTTGTTGCGCCGCTGCGCGGCGTACTTCAAGCGCTGGGAGTGGACGACGGTCTTCAGGTCGAACAGCGCCGTCTCGAACAGAGCGTTGATTATAACGAAGTCGAACTCGCGGGCATGGGCCACCTCCTCCCGGGCATTGGCCATGCGCGTGCGGATCACCTCGGGCTTATCCTCGCCGCGCCGCTTCAGCCGCTGCTCGAGCTCGTCCCAGGACGGCGGAAGTATGAAGATCGTCACGGTCTGCGGGAACAGGCGCTGGATCTGCTGGGCCCCCTGCCAGTCGATTTCCAGCACCACGTCCTCGCCGTGGTTGAGGCGCTCCTCGATCGCCTTGCGCGAGGTGCCATAGAGCTTGCCGTGCACCTGGGCCCACTCGAAAAACTCGCCGCGCGCGACCATGGCGCGGAACTCCGGTTCGTCGACGAACCAGTACTCGCGGCCGTGCTGCTCCTGGCCGCGCGGGGCGCGGGTCGTGTGCGACACCGATAGCGCCAGGTGCGAGTCCAGTTCCAGCAGGGCCTTGACGAGGCTCGACTTGCCGGCCCCGCTGGGGGCTGCGACGACGAAGAGGTTGCCGGGTGTTTCCATGGTCTCGAGGATCCCGTCTATTCGATGTTCTGCACCTGCTCGCGCATCTGCTCGATCGCCACCTTCATGTCCACCGACACCGCGGTGAGTTCGAGCGCTGCCGACTTGGAGCCCAGGGTGTTGGCCTCGCGGTGCAGTTCCTGGATCAGGAAGTCCAGGCGCTTGCCGAGTTCGCCGCCGGCCTTCAGCAGCCGCTCGATCTCGTCGAGGTGCGACGCCAGCCGCGCCAGTTCCTCTGCCACGTCGATGCGGATCGCGAAGGCCGCCGCCTCGTTGAGCGCGCGCTCCTGCAGGGCCTGCGTCGGCACGCTGTTGGCCGCACCGCTGGCGGCCAGGGCCTCGTTCCAGCGTTCGAGAAAACGTTCGCGCTGGCGCTGCACCACCGCCGGCACCAGCGGTTCGGCCCTGGCCGCGAGCATACGCAGATGGGCCACGCGCTCGATCAGCACGGCGGCCAGCCGCGCACCCTCGCGTTCGCGCGCCGCCCGCAAGCCCTGCAGCGCTTCGCGCGCGGCGGCCAGTGCCGACTCGTCCGCCGTCTGCTCGCCACCCGCACCGCGGCACCACTGCAGGGCCTCGTGCACGGACAGCGAGGCCGCCTTCGGCAGCCAGCCCTGCACCATGGCCTCGGTGCGCGCCAGGCGCAACAGCGCCTCGGTACCCGGCTGTGGCACCTCGCCTGCGCTGTCGCGCGCGCTGGCCAGGCGCAACTCCACCTTGCCGCGCTTGATCGACGCTGCCACCATTTCGCGCAGTGCGGGCTCGAGGCCTCGCCATTCCTCCGGCAGCTTGAGCGCCAGGTCCAGAAAGCGCCCGTTGACCGAGCGCACCTCGGCACTCACCGCAGGGCCGGGAGCCGTCGTGCCCGGTGTGCCGTCTGCCCGCAAACCCGCGCCAACACTGGCGCTGGCGTAACCGGTCATGCTGTAGACTGACATTGAACCCCGAGCGCATATACAACCCGCCCATTATGTCGAAGCCCAAACCCGCCCCGTTGCCCGCGGGCACCGTGGTCGGCGGCTACCAGGTCGTCAAGAAACTGGCAGCCGGGGGCTTCGGGGTCGTGTACCTCGCCGAAGACGACGACCGCCGCCTCGTCGCGGTGAAGGAGTACCTTCCTGCCTCGCTGGCCGAGCGCTCGCCCGGCGAGCTGACGCCGCGCGTCAAGCCCGACAAGCTGCCGCTGTACCGCCTCGGCCTGAAGAGCTTCTTCGAAGAAGGCCGCTCGCTCGCGCAGATCAGCCACCCGAGCGTGGTCTCGGTGCTGAACTTCTTCCGCGAGAACGAGACCGTGTACATGGTGATGAACTACCTGCAGGGCGACACCCTGCAGGACTTCATCGTCACCGCGCGCGACCTCAAGCGCGACAAGGTGTTCCGCGAGAGCACGATCCGCAGCCTGTTCGACGAGATCCTGCGCGGCTTGCGCATCGTGCACCAGCACAAGATGCTGCACCTGGACATCAAGCCGGCCAACATCTTCATCACCAACGACAACAAGGCGGTGCTGCTGGATTTCGGCGCGGCGCGCGAGGTGCTCTCCAAGGAAGGCAACTTCATTCGCCCGATGTACACGCCGGGCTTCGCGGCACCTGAGATGTACCGCCGCGACGGCAGCCTCGGCCCCTGGACCGACATCTACGCCATCGGTGCCTGCATCTACGCCTGCATGCAGGGCTACCCGCCCAACGACGCGCCGCAGCGCATCGAGAAGGACCGCTTGGCGCTGTCGCTCTCGCGTTTGCGCAACGTGTACTCGGACAACCTGATCGAGGTGACCGAGTGGTGCATGTCGCTCGACCCGCTGTCGCGGCCGCAGAGCGTGTTCGCGTTGCAGAAGGAGCTGGCGCGCGAGACCGAGCGCCGCTACACCAAGCTGAGCTTCAGCGAACGGCTGAAGCTGCAGCTCGAGAACCTGAAGACCGGCGCCAAGGCCTGACGTGCAGTTCAGCGTCTACCAGGTCAGCCGCAAGGGCGGCCGCGAGAAGAACGAAGACCGCATGGGCTATTGCTACACGCGGGACTCGGGCCTGTTCGCGCTGGCTGACGGCATGGGCGGCCACCCCGAGGGCGAGGTCGCGTCGCAGCTCGCGCTGCAGACCATGGCCGCGATGTTCCAGCGCGACGCCAAGCCCACGCTCGACGACCCGCTGCGCTTCCTGCACGACGCCATCATCGCCGGCCATCATCAGCTGCTGCGCTACGCCACCGAGAAGGCGCTGATGGACACGCCGCGCACCACCATCGTGGCTTGCGTGCTGCAAGGTGACGCCGCGT
The DNA here is from genome assembly GCA_022841885.1 of Aquincola sp. Taxonomy (GTDB): domain Bacteria; phylum Pseudomonadota; class Gammaproteobacteria; order Burkholderiales; family Burkholderiaceae_C; genus CADEEN01. The sequence continues at coordinate 11,389 of JALHQP010000056.1, forward strand.
ACTGGGCGCATTGCGGTGACTCGCGCCTGTACCTGGTGCGCGACGGCAAGCTGATCGCGCGCACACGCGACCACAGCTACTCCGAGCTGCAGGAGACGTTGTCGCACGTGGTGCCGATGGGCGAGAAGTTCAATCGCAACGTGCTGTTCACCTGCCTGGGCAGCCCCGGAAAACCGGTGGTGGACACCGCCGGCCCGCTGCTGCTGCATGCCGGCGACCGCATGCTGCTGTGCTCGGATGGCCTGTGGGGCAGCGTGCCCGACGCCGACATCTCCCAGGAGCTGGCGCAGCGTGCGCTGTCCGACGCCGTGCCCGAGCTGGTGGAGCGCGCGTTGCGTCACGCCGGCGCCAAGAGCGACAACGTCACCGTGCTGGCCGCCGAATGGGAAGGCGCCGAGGACGTCGACAGCAAGAGCGGCATCTCGACGCAGAGCCTGGGCGAGGAGGTCTTCGCCTCCACCATCCAGGCCGGCGTGGCCGTCGGCACCCTGCCGACCGACGAGCTGGACGAGGCCGAGATCGAGCGTTCGATCAAAGAGATCAACGAGGCGATCCGCCGCTCCAACGAGAAAAAGTCCTGACATGACCAAGACCTTCGAGCGCAGCGCGGGCCGCGCTGCCGATGCGCTTCGCCCCTTGACGATCCAGCGCGGCTTTACCCGGCATGCCGAAGGCTCGGTGCTGATCGCCTTCGGCGACACCCAGGTGCTGTGCACCGCTTCGGTCGAGGACAAAGTGCCGCCGCACAAGCGCGGCTCGGGCGAAGGCTGGGTCACGGCCGAGTACGGCATGCTGCCGCGCGCCACCCACACCCGCGGCGACCGCGAGGCCGCGCGCGGCAAGCAGAGCGGCCGCACGCAGGAGATCCAGCGCCTGATCGGACGCTCGCTGCGCGCGGTGTTCGACCTCAAGGCCCTGGGCGAGCGCACGATTACGCTCGACTGCGACGTGATCCAGGCCGACGGTGGCACCCGCACCGCGGCGATCACGGGGGCCTTCGTCGCCGCGCACGACGCCGTGGGCACGCTGCTCAGGGGCGGCAAGCTCGCCGCCAGCCCGATCTCGGACCATGTCGCCGCGATCTCGGTCGGCATCGTGCAGGGCGTGCCGCTGCTCGACCTCGAGTACACCGAGGACTCGGCCTGCGACACCGACATGAACGTCGTGATGACCGGTGCCGGCCACTTCGTCGAGGTGCAGGGCACGGCCGAAGGCGCGGCTTTCACGCGCGCGCAGATGGACGCGCTGCTCGGCCTGGCCTCGCGCGGCATCGCCGACCTGGTGGCTGCGCAGAAGGCTGCGCTGGCAAGACCGCTGCCGTGAAACTGGTGCTGGCGTCCAACAACGCCAAGAAGCTCGCCGAACTGCAGCAACTCTTCGCCGAGCTGCCGATCACGCTGGTGACCCAGGGCAGCCTGGGCGTGGCCGAGGCAGAGGAGCCGCACCACAGCTTCGTCGAGAACGCGCTGGCCAAGGCGCGCCACGCGGCGCGCGCCACCGGGTGGCCGGCGATGGCCGACGACTCCGGCCTGTGCGTCGACGCGCTCGCGGGCGCGCCAGGCGTGCACTCGGCGGTCTACGCACCGCAGCCGGTTGTCGACGGCGACCGCGAGACGCAGCGCCGCGCGCAAGACGCCGCCAACAACGCCCTGCTGCTCACGCGAGTGCAAGGCAGCGCGGACCGGCGCTGCCGTTTCGTCAGCACCCTGGTCGCCCTGCGCCATGCCGACGACCCCGAGCCGCTGATCGCCTTCGGCCGCTGGGAGGCACGGCTGCTCGACGCGGCGCGCGGCACCGGCGGCTTCGGCTACGACCCGCTGGTGTGGATCGAGTCGCTCGGAGCGTCGGTGGCCGAACTCCGACCCGAGGCCAAGAACCGGATCAGCCACCGTGCATTGGCCGCAGCGCAGATGCGCAGCTTGATGCGCGAGGTCTGGCACCTCGGCACGGCGTGAGCACGTCACCGATTCGCATCCACCGCGCCGGCAGCGTGTCGCTCGCGGCGCTGCCGCCGCTGACGGTGTACGTGCACCTGCCCTGGTGCCTGAAGAAGTGCCCCTACTGCGACTTCAACAGCCACGAGGCCCGCGGCGAGGTCCCCGAGGCGCGTTACCTCGACGCCCTGGTGGCGGACCTCGAAGCCGCGCTGCCGCAGGTCTGGGGCCGGCGCGTGTCGAGTGTCTTCATCGGTGGCGGCACGCCCAGCCTGTTCTCTGCCGCGGGCATCGAGCGCCTGATCGCCGACATCCGCGCCCGCCTGCCGCTTGAGCCGGGCTGCGAGATCACGCTCGAAGCCAACCCTGGCACCTTCGAGCGCGAGCGCTTCCGCGCCTTCCGCGCCGCCGGCGTCACGCGCCTGTCGGTCGGCGTGCAGAGCTTCGACGACGGCCTGCTGCACGCGGTCGGCCGCGTGCACGACGCGGCCCAAGCGCGCGCCGCGGTGGCCGAAGCCTCCGAGGCCTTCGACACCTTCAACATCGACCTGATGTACGCGCTGCCGGGGCAGACCCTGGCCCAGCTCGACGCCGACCTCGACGCGGCACTGTCGTTCGCGCCGCCGCACCTGTCGATCTACCATCTGACGATCGAGCCCAACACCGCGTTCGCGAACACGCCGCCCGCGCTGCCCGACGACGACCTGGCCAGCGACATGCTCGACCGCATCGCCGCACGCACCGCGGCCGTGGGCCTGCAACGCTACGAAGTCTCAGCCTTCGCCCGGCCGGGCCACCGCTGCGTGCACAACCTGAACTACTGGCAGTTCGGCGACTACCTGGGTGTCGGCGCCGGCGCGCACGGCAAGCTGAGCTTTCCGGACCGCATCGTGCGTCAGGTGCGCTGGCGCGAGCCGGCGATGTACATCGAGCGCGCGCTGGCCGGCAAGGCGGTGTCCAACGAGCATGCTGTGACAGCGGACCAGCTGCCCGGCGAATTCATGATGAGTGCGATGCGCCTGGCCGACGGCTTCGACAGCGCACGCTTTGCCGAGCGCACCGGCCTCGCGGTCACCGCGATCGATGCCCCGCTTCAGCGCGCGCGCGAACGCGGCCTCATCGAGCGCGACGGCTCGTGCTGGCGCCCGACGCCGCGCGGCTTTGACTTTCTGAGCGACCTGCAGGCGTTGTTCCTTTGACGCTACCCTCCTTGATCGCGTCGAGCTCGCGCTGCGAACGCGCCAGTTCGTCGAGCAACCAGTCGCGCAACGCAACGAGCGGCGGCCACGCGCGCAGACCCGGCGGGAAGGCCAGCCAGTAGGCGTCGTACTCCTGGTCCAGCAAGGCGATCGGCGACAGCCGCACCAGGCGCCCGTCGCGCAAGGCGTCGGCGGCCAGGATCTCGCGCGACAGCGCCAAGCCCAGGTTCTGCTCGGCCGCCTGCAGCATCAGCCCCGCGTCGTTGAACGCCGCCACCGGATTGATGCGCGTGCGCACGCTCGAGAGTGCGAACCAGCGCTGCCAGGTCGCCACATTGCCGAGCAGCGGCTCGTCGGCCAGCGCGGCGGGCGCGCAGCCGCGCAGCCGGTGCGCGGCGTCGGGGGAGCCAAGCACGATCATCGGCGAGTCGGTCAGGCACACCGCTTCCAGGTCGCGCCACCGACCTGCGCCTTGGCGCAGCGCGGCATGGAAACCCTCGCGCTGCAGGTCGATCACGTTCTGCGACGTGTGCAGCTCGATGCCGATGTCGGGATGGCGCTCGCGCCAGCGTCCCATGCGCGGCAGCAGCCAGCGCTGCGCAAAGGACGACAGCAGCGTGACGCGGATGCGCTGCGCCTCGTTGCCCGAGGCCGCCGCCGCGGCCCGCAGGCCGTCGTCGAGCTGGTCGAGCGCCGGGTCCACCGCGCGCAGCAGCGCGGCCCCGGCCGCGTTGAGCACAACGCGGCGCCCGCGGCGGTCGAACAGCGCGAAGCCCACCTGTTCCTCGAGCAGCTTGATCTGCTGGCTCACCGCGCTGTGCGTGAGATGCAGCTCCTCGGCTGCGGCGCGCAGGTTGGCGAGCTTGGCGACCACGCGGAAGGCGGGCAGGGTCTGCAGCGGCAGGCGGGCGATGGGAGCGGGCATCTGGTAAGCATAGCTGACCAGAGTGGCCTGAACAAGTCGCTTCCATCCATGGTTTTGGGCACCTATGCTGACCAGCACGACATCCCGCACCGCCCACCCTGGAGACTTTGATGAACACCCGTCCCCTGCCCCACACCCTGTCCCTGCACCGCGGCCCGGTGGCCGCCTTCGTCGACCAGCTGGCCTACCGCTGGCAGCGCCTGCAATCGGCCTGGGCCGTGCACCGCGCGCGCCGCGTCGCCGAAGACGTCGAGCGCGAGCTGATGCAACTGGACCCACGCACCCTGCAGGACATCGGTGCGCCCGAAGGCCTGGTCGGCCAGCAGCGTTGGGAGGAAGAGCAGCGCCAGGCGCGCGACACCGACCGCCTGCTGGAGCTGCGCGGCTGGTGAGCCTGGCGCGCCCCGCGTCTCAAACGCGGTGGGTCGCCATGCCCGCGGTGCTGCGCAGCCGCTCGATCAGGTGCGGCGCGATCTGCGCCAGCGGCAGCACCTCGTGCGCCGCGCCGTGCGCGATCGCCTCGCGCGGCATGCCGAAGACGACGCAGCTCGCCTCGTCCTGGCACAGGTTGTAGGCGCCGGCGTCGCGCATCGTGCGCATCGCCTTGGCGCCGTCGGCGCCCATGCCGGTCAGCATGATGCCGAACGCGTTCTGGCCGACCACGCGGGCTGCCGACTCGAACAGCACCTCGACCGAGGGCTTGTGGCGGTTCACCGGTTCGCCGTCGCGCACGCGGGCGATGTAGTTGGCGCCCGAGCGTTCGACCGAAAGATGAAAGCCACCGGGCGCCAAGTAGGCATGGCCAGGCAGCACGCGTTCGCCGTCGCTGGCCTCCTTGACGCGAATGCGCGCCAGGCTGTCCAGGCGCTTGGCGTAGCTGGTCGTGAAACCGGGTGGCATGTGCTGCGTGATCAGCACCGCGGGCGCGTCGTGTGGCAGGCCGAGCAACAGCTCCTTGGTCGCTTCGGTGCCGCCGGTGGAGGCGCCGATGAAGATCAGCTTCTCGGTCGACAGGCGCCCGACCGAGGCCACGGCCGCGGGAGCCGCTGCATCACCACGGGCCGGTGCGCCGGCACCGTGCGCCGCCGGCACCACCGAGCGCTTGACCTGCGAGCGCGCAGCGATGCGGATCTTGTCGGTGATGTCCTCGGCCAGCTGGCGCATGCCGTCGGCCAGGCCGATCTTGGGCTTGGCGACGAAGTCCACCGCGCCGAGTTCGAGCGCGCGCAGCGTCACCTCGGCGCCGCGCTCGGTCAGCGTCGACACCATCACCACCGGCATCGGCCGCAGGCGCATCAGCTTGCCGAGGAAGTCGATGCCGTCCATGCGCGGCATCTCGACGTCCAGCGTGATCACGTCGGGGTTGGTGTCGCGGATCATCTCGCGTGCGACGAAGGGGTCGGACGCGGTGCCGACGCACTCCATGTCGCGCTGGCGATCGATGATCTCCTTGAGCAGGCTGCGCACCAGCGCCGAATCGTCGACCACCACCACGCGTGTCTTGCTCATCGGAAGGGCTCCCGGCCTCAGAACAGATCGATCGAACCGCCGCCGGTGGAAGCCGGCACGGCGTTCTGCGCCGCGGCGCGTTCCTGCGCCACGATCGCGTCGGGGTTGGAAGGCGCCAGGCGCTTGACCATCGCCTTGCCGCTGGCCGGCAGGAAGCAGACCTTGCGCGGGTAGATGTCGAGCACGTCCTTGCTGACCACCGCGATGCGCTCGGTCTTCAGGTAGTCGAGCACGAACTGGGTGTTGCGCTCGCCGACGTTGATGGTCGTCATGCCCGCGATCACCGCGCCGCCGCCGAACACCTTGGCTTCCAGCGTCAGGCGCGAAGCACCGCGCTTGATCAGCTCGTTGATCAGCAGCTCCATCGCGTACGAGCCGTAGCGGCCGCCGTCGCCCGCACCACCGCCGTCGGGCAGCATGAAGTGGTTCATGCCGCCGACCTTGCGTTCGCGGTCCCACAGGCAGGCGGCGATGCACGAGCCCAGCGTGGTCATGATCGCCACGTCCTCGTCGTGCACGAAGAACTCGCCCGGCAGCACCTTGACCGCTTCGTTCTTGAAGTGCGCGTCGTAGAAGAAGAAGCTGGCCTCGCCGGGACGGCGCGGCGCTGCCTTCAGCCGCTCCAGCCGGCTCGGGGGGGACGACAGGACAGCGTTCACAAGCGCTCGTAGATGGTCTTGCCGCGCAGCCGGAACAGCGCGCGCGCGTCGGTGAAATTCTCGGAGTGGCCGACATAGAGCAGGCCACCCGGGCGCATGCAGGCGTGGATGCGTTCAAGCACGCGGCGCTGTGTCGCCGCGTCGAAGTAGATCATCACGTTGCGGCAGAACACCAGGTCGAACGGTTCGCCGAAGGACCAGCTCGCGCTCATCAGGTTGAAGGTCCTGAACTCGACCATCCGCGCCAGCTCGGGCTTGATGCGGATCGAGCCGGCGTTGGCGCCGGTGCCACGCAGGAAGTGGCGCTTCAGGCGCTCAGGCGACAGGCCGCGCGAGGCCGCCTCGTAGACACCGCGCCGCGCGGTGTCGAGCACATGGGTGTCGATGTCGGTGGCCAGCAGCGTGGCCGACGCGCCAAGGCCCAGCGTCTCGGTCACCGTCATCAGGATCGAGTACGGTTCCTCGCCGGTCGAGGCCGCGTTGCACCAGATGCGCAGCGGCCGACCGGCGCGCGCGCGCAGGTCCTCGGCCAGGGCCGTGAAGTGATGCTCCTCGCGGAAGAACGAGGTCAGGTTGGTGGTCAGGCAGTTGACGAAGGCCTGCCACTCCGGGTCTGCCGCACCGTGGCCTTCGAGCCATTGCAGGTAGACCGCGAAGTTCGGGTGCCCGGTCTCGCGCAGGCGGCGCGACAGCCGGCTGTAGACCATGGCCTGCTTGCCCGGATGCAGGTGGATGCCGGCACGTTGATAAATCAGCGTCCGTATGCGCTCGAAGTCGGCGTTCGAGAATCCGAACTCCTGTTCGACGGCGGCAGGGGCGGCAGCGAGAGCAAGGCTCATGGCGGGGTCGAGGGCACGGCGGCCTGAAACGGCAAGCAGCCGCGGGTGCCAGTCTCGTGCCGCGAGGCGCTCGCCGAGGGGCCGAACAAGCGGCCGAAAGTGCGCCAATTCGGGCCTGGGATGCGGGGAACCCACTGCTAGACTGGCCGCCACCTTGACGCGAGTGCCCACCCCGCCTGCGACCCCCGCCGCGCCTGCGCTGCGGGTGGACACGGCGCTGGCGCTGCTGGCCCAGTCGGGGCAGGCACCGCCGGCCGGCGAGCCGGGCAGCCCAGCCTGGCTGCAGGGCCTGATCGACGGCCTGTGCCAGCTCTCGAGCCGCGACGCGCTGACCGGCTTGGCCAATCGCCGCCACTTCGAGTCGGTGCTCGCGCGCGAGCTCGACCGCGTGGCGCGCGCCGGCGAACCGGCATTGCTGCTGCTGCTGGACATCGATCACTTCAAGAAGATCAACGACACCCACGGCCACCACACCGGTGACCAGGTGCTCAAGGCCGTGGCCGAGGAGCTGCAGCATTGCGTGCGGCCGATGGACACCGTGGCGCGCATCGGCGGCGAGGAGTTCGCGGTCGCCTTGCCCAACTGCCCGCCCGCCTTCGGCCCGATGGTGGCCGAGCGCATGCGTGCGCGCATCGAGCGCTGTCAGATCGCGGTGGGGCTCGCGCAGCCGATCTCGGTCACGGTCAGCCTGGGTGGCGCGTTCGCGCCGCAATGGGTGCGCTCGAACCTGACGCTGTGGCTCGAGCGCGCCGACAAGCAGCTCTACCGCGCCAAGGGCAGCGGCCGCAACCGGGCCGAGTTCGAACCCGCCGCCGTCTCGCAGGTCAGCGCCGAGGAGAAGGGCTTGCTGTTCGGCAACACACGATTCGACGAGGACATGGAATGAGCCCCGCACGGCCGCCCGCAGGGGCTCGCACCGCAGTGCGAAGCACGGAGGTTTCGCAATGACCGCCACCATCACCGCCATCACCAGCGGCAAGGGCGGCGTCGGCAAGACCTTCGTCGCCGCCAACCTGGCCGCCGCGCTGGCCGCGCGCGGCGAGCGCGTGCTCGTGCTCGACGCGGACCTGGGCCTGGCCAACCTCGACGTGGTGCTGAACCTGACACCCAAGATCACGCTGCACGACGTGTTCACGGGAAAGCACACGCTCGATGAAGCGCTGACCGAGGTATCGCCCGGCTTCACGGTGCTGCTCGCCGGTTCGGGCCTGGTGGAGTACTCGCGCCTGACGGCCGAGGTGCGCGACAAGCTGGTCGAGACCATCGAGGCCGTCAAGCCGCGCTTCGACCGCGTGCTGCTCGATACCGGCGCCGGCATCTCCGACGTGGTGCTCTACACCGTGTCGCTGGCCGACGAGGTGCTGATCGTCGCCACGCCCGAGCCCACCTCGTTGACCGACGCCTACGCCACGATCAAGGTGCTCGCCAGCACGCAGGGCCGGCGCGAGATCGGGCTGGTCGTGAACCAGCGCCCCGCCAACGGCGACGCGCGCGCGGTGCGCGCCCAATTGCAGCAGGTGATCGACCGCTACGTCAGCCCGGGCCTGGACGCGCCGGTCACGCTCGAACTGCTGGGCGACCTGCCCGCCGACGCCGCGGTGCGCGACGCGGTGCGCCGGCGCCAGCTGCTGCTCGAGGCCTACCCCGGTTCGCCGGCCGCGCAGGCCATCGCCGCGCTGGCCGCGCGCATCGTGCCCACGCCGTGAGCGACAGCGGCGAGGCCCAGGCCCAGTCCGCATCGGCCTTCGACGCACTCGGCGGCGAGTCCGCCGTGCGCGCGCTGGTCGACCGCTTCTACGACCTGATGGACCTGGAGAGCGCGTACGCCGGCATTCGCCGCCTGCACCCCAGCACGCTCGACGGCTCGCGCGACAAGCTGTTCTGGTTCCTGTGCGGCTGGCTGGGCGGGCCCAACCACTACATCGACCGCTTCGGCCACCCGCGCCTGCGCGCGCGCCACCTGCCCTATGCGATCGGCATCGCCGAGCGTGACCAATGGCTGGCCTGCATGGCGCAGGCGATGGACGAGCGTGGCATCGACACGGCGCTGGCGACGCGCCTGCACGAGGCCTTCTTCAACACGGCGGACTGGATGCGCAACCGCGGCGGCTGAGCCGCCGGGCGCGAGTGCGCGTCAGCGCGGGCGGCGGCGCAGCGCGACGAAGGCCACCACGCCAAGCGCAGCCCAGGCCAGCGCCAGCGCGTCGGGCTCGCCCGCTGCTGCGGCGCGTTCCGCGCTCCGGCCATCGGCCACCGTGGCACAGGCGGCCTGCCCGACCGCGCCGCACGAAGCGCCCTTGAGCGCCGCGCCAGCGTGATCGCTGATGGCGGCACCGCCGCGCACGCGCTCGGCGTCGGCGGCGGCACGCGCAGCCTCACCCGGGCCCGTCTGGGCCTGGACACTGATGACGGTGGCAGCAAGCAGCGCCAACGCGCTGAACGACTTGAACACGATCTGCTCGGTGGTGAGGTGGGGTTTCGGCGCGTCGTCGCGAGAGCGCAGCGACGCGGGAAAGGGAGCTTAGGCCGGCCGACCCTTCGCGGCGAGACCCATTCAGGTATCCAAGGGTCGATTCACACCCCGCGAACCGGGGGTCTTCAATCACCGCGCAACACCACGAGCAGCGCACCATGGCCGCCGTCGGCGGCGCTGGCCTGGGCAAAAGCGATGACCTCCTGCTTCTGCACCAGCCAAGCCCGCACCTTGGCCTTGAGCACCGGTTCGCGCCCGGGCGAGCCGTTGCCCTTGCCGTGCACGACGCGCACGCAGCGCAGCCCGTCGCGCGCGGCCTGGCGGACGAACTGCGCCAGCGCCTCGCGCGCGGTCTCGCGTGTCATGCCGTGCAGGTCGATCTGGCGCTGGATGCTCCACTGGCCGCGGCGCAGGCGCGCCAGCACGTCCGGCCCGATGCCCGGACGCCGAAAACTCAGGCCGTCGTCGGTATCGAGCAGGGTGCCCACATCGAAATCGTCGGACAGCGACGCCGCCAGCGCCTGCGCCTCGTCGGCCTCGCGCTG
>JALHQP010000057.1 GCA_022841885.1 Aquincola sp.
CGCAACGATGACCAGGGGCGCGCGCACGCTGGCATCGCCGGCATGCGAGTGGAGCAGCGGCAGCTCTGCCGCGCGCAGCGGCGCGCCGATCAGCACGGCGCAGAGCAGGAAGGCGATGCGGCGCCAACACGCTGGCACAGACGCGGGAGCTTGCATAGGGTGTACGGGTGGCAAAGCGCGCAGTTTCTCGAAGCGGGGCGGCGACGCAAGCTGGCATGCGACGAAACGACCTGCGGCCGGTGTCAGCTGCAAAACTTACGGACGCGCGGGACAGGCAGTGGTGCATAGCGCATGGCGGCTCATGGCCGGGTCTTGCCGAAGCGTGACTTCGGACCACGGTCTGTTCGGTGTCGCGTTGCTGACGTTCGAAGACGCGGCGTCGAGCTCACCCTATGGGTCGAAAGCTGCCTTCGCTAGTGCGACGCCCCACGCGGCAAGGTGAAACTGAACGTCGCCCCCTCCCCCGCCTTGCTGCTCGCATTCACCGACCCGCGGTGCCGCTCCACCGCGCGCCTCACGATGCTCAGCCCCACACCGCTGCCGGCGTAGGCTCGGCCGTGCAGGCGCGCGAAGGGCTCGAACAGGCGGTGCGCGGCCGACTCGTCGAAGCCCACACCGTTGTCGCGCACATGCACGGTCACGCGGTCGTCCACGGCCTCGGCGTCGACGCGCACGCGCGCGCCTTCGCGGCCGGCGCTGAACTTGACGGCGTTGCCGATCAGGTTGTTGAACACGGCGCGCAGCAGGTCGGCGTCACCGGTCACGGTGGGCAACGCACCCACGTCGATCGGCGCGGCCTCGGCGTCGCCGGCCGCGATGCCCTGGGCCACCTCCTGCGCCAGCGCCTGCAGGTCCACCGGTTGCAGCTGCAAGGGCACGTCGCCGGCGCGCGCCAGCGCAAGCAGCGCAGTGACCAGGCGCTCCGAGCTCTCGGCCTGCTCGGCAATCGGCCCCAGCAGGCGCTGCGCGGCGGCCGTGTCGCCGTGCTGCAGCGCCTGCTCGGCCAGGCGCGCCAGGCCACCGATGCCGCCGAGCGGGCCGCGCAGGTCGTGCGACACGCTGCGGTTGAAGCTCTCGAGCGCGCTGACCATGCCACGCAGCTCGCGCGTGCGCTGATCGACCTGCCGCTCGAGCGAGGCGTTCAGGGCCGCCAGCGACACCTCGGCCTGGGTGCGGCGCTCGATCTCGCCCTCGAGCCGGCGCCGGCGGCGCAGCAGCGTCACCGTCAGCAGCGTGAGGCCGAAAAACATGATCGGCAGGTAGCCCCAGTAGCGCAATGCCGTGGCGGGCGAGCCGGCGATCGCCAGGCCAATGGCCAGCACCGGCAGGCTCGACATCGCCAGGCCGACATAAGCATGCCCCGCACCCGGCTCGCGCCGCGCGGCCCAGAACGACAGCGCGGCCGCGCCGGCCACGCTGGACATGGTGAGCAGGTTCTGCCAGTTGCGCACGACCAGCGCACCGGTCAGCACCACCCAGGTGGAGATGGCGGTGGTGGCCACGAGCGGCAGCAGCAGCGCGGCCAGCACCGGCATCCGCTTGCCGGCCGGCACGTCCAGGTAGTCGACCAAGCCGAGGGCCATGGCCCCGATACCGAGGTACAGCGCAATGAACCACCAACTCGGGCGCATGTACACCGGGTCAGTCGGCACGTGCAGCGCGCTGGTGCCGATCCACAGCGCGTAGCTGGCCATCGCGAGCGCGAACCAGCCCATGCCCTTTTCCTGGTCGCGCAGCCAGAGCGCCGCGTACAACACGGCCAAGATCGCCAGGATGCCGGCGATGACGTCGGTAGGCCCGTACGGCGGCTGATTGAAGGCGATGGACACGGCGGCCGATGCTAGCCACAGCCGCTCCGCCGCGGTAGACCTAGACGCCGGCCACCGCCACCCAAGTGCCCTTCTCGCGTGACGCCAGGCACGCCTCGATGAAGGCCATGGTGTGCGCCCCGTCCTCCACCCGGGGATAGGGCCGCTCGGTCACGGGCTCGCCGAGCGTGCGCTCGATGCGTTCCTGCGCCAGCTCGGCATAGATGTTCGCGAAGGCCTCGCGCAGGCCTTCCGGGTGGCCACGCGGCGTGCGGCCGGAGGCCACGATCTCGGGCGGCAGGTAGGCGTCGCCGCGGCCGATGCGGCGCGCGGGCTCGCCCTGCAGCGCCAGGTTCAGGTAGCTCGCGTCGCGGTGCGACCAGTCGAGGTGTCCCTTCTCGCCGTAGACACGCAGACGGATGTCGTTCTCGCCGCCGGCAGCGGCCTGGGTCACCGTGAAAGTGCCGCGCGCGCCATGGCCGAACTCGAGCAGTGCCGACACATGGTCGACCACCTGGCGCCCGGGCATCAACGCCCCCACGTCGGCGACCACGCGCGCGATCGGCGCGCCGGCCACGAAGCAGGCCAGGTGCTGTGCGTGGCAGCCGATCGCGCTCATCACCAGTGCCAGGCCACTGCGCTGCGGGTCGAGCACCCAGCGCAGGCGGTTGTTCTGCGGCCCTTCCTCCACCCGCGCGGCCAGGCCGGCCTGGATGTACTCCACCTGCACCAAGCGCACGGCGCCGAGGGCCCCGTCGCGCACCAGCGCGCGCGCATGGCGCGTCATCGGGTAGGCCGAATACGCATGCGCCACCGCGAACAGACGCTCGTGCTTGCTCGTGCGCGCGACGAGGTCCAGCGCCTGCGCATGCGTCTCGCTGATCGGCTTGTCGCACACCACGTCGAAGCCGGCGTCCAGGGCGGCGGCGGCAAAGCGGTAGTGGGTGTCGTTGGGCGTCATGATCGCCACGGCATCCACGCGGTCGGCACGCTGCGCCTCGGCGGCCAGCATCTCGTCGACCGTGCCGTAGCTGCGCTCGGCCGGCAGGCCAAGGAGGCGCCCGGCCTCCCGGGAGCGCGCAGGATCGCTCGAGAACACGCCAGCGCAGACCTGCCACCAGCCGTCGAGCTCCGCCGCGCTGCGGTGCATGCGCCCGATCCACGCCTCGGGTCCGCCGCCGATCACCGCCAGCCGCAGCGGCCTGCCAAAGCGCTGTCGCAGATCCATCGCCACTCCTTGTCCGTCGAGCCCGCACTGTAGTCAATGGCGCGTGCTGTAGTTCACGGCGACTATCGGGTCACGTGGTTGCGCAGAATCGGCCGAGGTCTGCAAGATCCCCGCATGCGCTTTCAAACCCTCGCATCGCAGGCCGTTCTCGCGGCAACGCTCGTCCACACCACGGTGGCGTTGGCCCAGACCGGCGCGAACAGCGCGCTGCAACGCCGCTGCTGGCAGACCTACACGGCCGAGCGCACCGCCGCCGACTTGCGCGAGCCGGTGTCCGTTAGCTTTGGCAACCTGAAGAACGGCTACACCGTGCGCTCGCCGGTGTGGGTCGAGTTCGGCATCCGCGGCATGGGTGTCGTGCCCGCCGGCACGGCGCACGACAAGGCCGGTCACCACCACATCCTGGTGAACAAGGCACTGCCGAAGCACCCCCAAGAGAAGATCCCGTTCGACGACTCGCACCGCCACTTCGGCAAGGGCCAGACGAGCGCCGCGCTGGAGTTGCCACCGGGCACCCATACGCTGCGCCTGCTGTTCGCCGACCACGAGCACCGGCCGCACTTCGTCTTCAGCCCCGAGATCACGGTCAGCGTCGCCGGCAAGCGCGACAGTACCGCCCCGCGCATCGACGAGCGCAACTTCGACGCCACCTGCGCGTCCTGGTACCAGGACGCACTGACGACGCCGCGCACCTTGCCCAAGGAGGTGTACCTGAAGAACGTACGCGACGGCGAACAGGTGAGCACCCCGCTGCGCCTGAGCCTGGGCGCCGTCGGCTACGGCATCGCCCCGGCGGACAAGGCCGTGAAGGACACCGGCCACTTCGCGTTGACGATCACGCAGGGCGGCAAGGCCGTGGCGCGCCACGTCTGGAACGATGGCCGTACCGAATCCGTGCTCGACCTGCCACGCGGCGAGGTCGAGTTGGTGCCGGCGCTGCTGGGCGCCGACGGCAAGCCGCTGCTGCAGGGCGAGTTGCTGCGCTTGACGGTCGGCACGCGCCCCGCGCTCTAGCGGCGCCGACCCAGCGCGCCGGACCACAGGTCCGAAAACAGCGAGTCTGCGTTTCGTCGCGGCCTATCATGGCCGCACCGTGAGCGCCGAAACCTCTCCCCCCGTCATCGAGCCGCAAGCCGCTTACCGTGCGATGCGCTCGCACGATGCGCGCTTCGATGGCCGCTTCTACGTCGGTGTCACATCCACCGGCGTCTACTGCCGGCCGGTGTGCCGAGTGCGCACGCCGCTGCAGCGCAACTGTCGCTTCTTCGCCAACGCGCCGAGCGCGGAAGCCGCGGGCTTCCGACCGTGCCTGCGCTGCCGGCCCGAGCTGGCGCCAGGGCTGTCACTGGTCGATTCGCCACAGGTGCTGGCCCAGCAGGCGGCGCGCATGATCGACGAAGCCGCGCGCGCAGGCGACGACCCTTACCTGCCCGACATCGCGCAGCGCCTGGGTGTCACCGACCGCCACCTGCGCCGCATCTTCGCCGCGGTGCATGGCGTCGCGCCGATCGACTACCTGACGACACAGCGCCTGCTGCTGGCCAAGCGCCTGCTGACCGACACGCCGCTGGCGGTGACGCAGATCGCGCACGCCAGCGGCTTTGCCAGCCTGCGCCGCTTCAACGACGCGTTCGCCACGCGCTACCGCATGAGCCCGACGGCGCTGCGCAAGGAGCGCGGCTTCACGCCGCGCGGCGCGCTCGTGCTGCGCCTGGCGTACCGCCCGCCGTACGACATCGACGGCGTGCTGCGCTTCTTCGCGGCGCGGCGCGTCGACGGCGTCGAGGCGGTGGATCGCAGCGAGCGCGCGCTGCGCCGCACGCTGCGGCTCGCGTACCGCGGCACGATGCTGGACGGCTGGCTGGCCGGCCGCTTCATCGAAGTGCGCAGCGAGTTCGAACTGCAGGTCTCGGCGTCGCTGCTGCCGGTGCTGGGCACGGTGCTCGAGCGCGTGCGCCAGGGGCTCGACCTCGATGCCGACCCGGCGTTGATCGACACCGCGCTGGATGGTGTGCCCGGCCCCGCCACCGCGGGCCTGCGCGTGCCCAACGGCATCGACGGCTTCGAGACCGCGGTGCGCGTCGTCCTCGGCCAGCAGGTGACGGTGGCCGCGGCACGCACGCTCGCATCGCGCCTGGTCGAGCGCTTCGGCACGCCGCTGGCGACGCCTTTCACCGACCTCACGCGCTGCTTCCCGGACGCGGCCACGCTCGCCGCGGCGAGCGCCGAGTCGATCGGCACGCTGGGCATCGTGCGCCAGCGTGTCGCGGCGCTGCAGGCGATGGCGCGCGAGGTGGCACAAGGTCGCATCGCGCTGCACCGCGGCGCAGCGCTCGAGCCCACGCTCGAGGCGTTGCGTGCTCTGCCCGGGATCGGTGACTGGAGTGCCCAACTCATCGCCATGCGCGCGCTGGCCTGGCCCGACGCGTTCCCCGCCACCGACATCGGCGTCATGAACGCGCTGGGCACGCGCAACGTGAAGGCCGTCGAGGCACGCAGCCAGGCCTGGCGGCCGTGGCGCTCGTATGCCGTGATGCGGCTGTGGCAATCGCTGGAGACGGGAACATGATGATGTCGACGATGAGCAGCAACACCTACACCCCGACCAAGAGCTCGACGACCACGATCCGCCAGGCCTTCGACGGCGTGCCGCTGGTGGCCCAGGCGGTACTCGACACGCCCATCGGGCCACTGACCGCGCTGGCCACGGCCAAGGGCATTGCCGGCCTGTGGTTCGACAACCAGCTGCACCACCCGGGCGCGCTCGACGCACCGGTGGACGTGCACAACCCGCCCATCGTGGCGATGCGGCGCTGGCTTGACGCGTACTGGGCGGGCAAGGACCCGTCGCCGAACGGCGTGCCGCTGGACCTGCACGGCACCCTGTTCCAGCGCGCTGTGTGGAACGCACTGCTGACGATCCCGCTCGGCCGCACGAAGAGTTATGGCGAGATCGCCGCGCAGGTCGGCAACGGCGCCGTGCCGCGCGCCACCGGTACGGCGGTGGGCCGCAACCCGGTGTCGATTCTCGTGCCCTGCCACCGCGTGATCGGTGCCAACGGCTCGCTCACGGGGTATGCGGGTGGGCTGCCACGCAAGGAGCGGCTGCTGCAACACGAAGGCGTCCTGCTCGCTTGAAGACCTCAGACCTGATCGAACTGATCGCGCTGGCCGCGATCTGGGGCGCCTCGTTCCTGTTCATGCGCATGGGCGCGGCCGAGTTCGGGCCGCTCGCGCTGTCGATGCTGCGCGTCGGCGGCGCCACGCTGTTCCTGCTGCCCTTGCTCGTCTGGCAGCGGCAGACCGGCGCGCTGCGAACGCACTGGCGCGAACTTGCGGTGGTAGGCGTCATCAACTCGGTGTGCCCCTTCGTTCTGTTCAGCGTGGCTGCACTGGCGCTCAACGCCGGCCTGTCGTCGATCTTCAATGCCACGGCGCCGCTGTGGGGCGCGCTGATCGGCGCCCTGTGGCTGAAGGACCGGCTCTCGCCATCGCGCGTTCTGGGCCTGGCGATCGGCTTCGCCGGCGTGCTCTTCCTCGCCTGGGACAAGGCGAGCTTGAAGCCCGGAGAGCATGGCGTGAGCGCCGGCCTGGCCATTGCGGCCTGCCTGCTCGCGACCCTGTGCTACGGCTTCGGCGCCAACTACGCCCAACGCAAGCTGCAGGGCACGCCGCCGCTGGCGGTGGCGGCCGGCAGCCAGCTCGCCGCGACGTTGGTGCTCGCGCTGCCGGGCGCGTGGGCCTGGCCCGCGCAGATGCCGAGTGCCACCGCCTGGAGTGCAGTGGCAGGTCTGGCCCTGCTCGCCACCGGCGTGGCGTACCTGCTGTACTTCCGCCTGATCGCGCATGTGGGCCCGGCGCGCGCGATCAGCGTCACCTACCTGATCCCGCTGTTCGGCGTGCTCTGGGGCGCACTGTTCCTCGGCGAGGCGGTCACGCCGGCCATGCTGGTCGGTGGCTTGATCATCCTCGTCGGTACGGCCTTGGTCACCGGGGTGGTGCGGCTGCCCGGGCGCGCGCCGCGCGCGGCCTGACACGGCCTGAGCGAACGGCATCGGCGAGGGCAAACCCCGACGCGCGGCGGCCGGACGGGGCCTTGGCGGCGGGCAGAATACCGGCGGTATACCGAGCCCGCCATGCCGAGCCTCGCCCCCACCCGCCACGCCCGCAACGCCGATGTCGACGACGCCACGCAGGCCTCGCAGACCGCACGTGCGCTGGTGCGGTTGCGCGAGCTGATCGTCGGCGGCGAGCTGCGCGCCGGCGAACGCCTGACCGAGCAGGCGCTGGTCGATCGGCTGGACGTCTCGCGCACGCCGGTGCGTGCGGCGCTGCAGCGGCTGCGCGAGGAGGGGCTGCTCGAGCCCCTGCCCAGCGGCGGCTATGCGGTGCGCGACTACAGCGAGGCCGACATCCATGATGCGATCGAGCTGCGCGGCATGCTCGAGGGCCTGGCCGCGCGCCTGGCCGCCGAGCGCGGCGTGGCGCCTGCCGTGCTGGCCGATGCGCGCCAGTGCCTCGAGCAACTCGACGCGCTGTTCGCCGCGCCGCGCCTGACGCCGGCCGGCTTCGCCACCTACGGCGAACTCAACGCGCGCTTCCACGCGCTGCTGGCCGAGATGTCGGGCAGCCCGCTGCTGCGGCGCGAACTCGAGCGAGCGGCCACCCTGCCCTTCGCGTCGCCCAACGCCTTCGTGCTGGTCGACCCGCAGGGCACGCGCGGCCGCGACCGCCTGTTCGTGGCGCACGACCAGCACCGCGTGCTGCTGGAGGCGATCGTGCGGCGCGAAGGCGCACGCGCCGAGGCGCTGGCGCGCGAGCATGCGCGCAGCGCGCAGCGCAACCTCGCCGACGCGCTGGCCGACCAGCGCAAGCGCCAGCGCGTGCCCGGCGCCAACCTGATCCGGCGCTTGCGCTGAGGCCCGCGCCACCGCCCTTCTTCGAACCGGATCCCACGATGAGCCTGAACCCACCCTTTCGCGCCGACCATGTCGGCAGCTTCCTGCGCCCGAAGTACCTGCTCGATGCACGCGAGCAGAAGGCGCGCGGCGAGATCACGGCCGCGCAGCTGCGCGAGGTGGAGGACCGTGCGATCAGCGAGATCGTGACATTCCAGCGCGACGCGGGCCTCTCGAGCATCACCGACGGCGAGTTCCGCCGCACCTTCTTCCACATCGACTTCCTCGAGCAGTTGGGCGGCGTGCGGGCGGAGGTGCCCGCCAACCTGATCGTCAAGGACGCCGACGGTACCGAGCACCTGTCGCCGCCGGTGCTGAAGGTGACCGGCAAGGTGCGTCACGTGAAGGACATCCAGCGCGCCGACTTCGAGTACCTGAAGTCGCAGGTCGACAAGCTGGCGCCGGGCTGCACGCCGAAGGTGACGATCCCGTCGCCGACGATGCTGCACTTCCGTGGCGGGCGCGCGGGCATCAGCCGCGAGGCCTACCCCGAGCTCGACCCGGCGTTCTACGACGACGTGGCCCAGGCCTACGCCGACGAGTTGCAGAGCCTCTACGACGCGGGCTGCCGCTACGTGCAGATGGACGACACCAACATGGCGTACCTGTGCGACGAGAAGATGCGCGAGGCGGCGCGCCAGCGCGGCGACGACCCCAACGAGTTGGCGCACCGCTATGCCTGGTTCATCAACAAGGTGGTCGCGAAGAAGCCCCGCGGCATGACGCTGGCGATGCACCTGTGCCGCGGCAACTTCAAGAGCACGCACGCGGCTTCGGGCAACTACGAGCCGGTGGCCGAGGCGCTGCTGTCGGAGATGAACCTCGACGCCTACTTCCTCGAGTACGACGACGACCGCTCGGGCGACTTCCGGCCGCTGCGCTTCCTCAAGCCCGGCAAGACCGTGGTGCTCGGCCTCGTGACGACCAAGTTCGGCACGATGGAGCACAAGGACTTGCTGAAGCGCCGCATCGCCGAGGCGGCGCAGTACGCGCCGCTCGACCAGCTCTGCCTGAGCCCGCAGTGCGGGTTTTCCAGTACGGTCCACGGCAACAACATCGCCGTTGAAGCACAACGCGCCAAACTACGATTGGTGGTCGAGACGGCCGCCGAGGTCTGGCGCTGAGAAGTCCGATTCCCCTACGGAGACAAACCGATGAAAAAGCTCGCTACCTCGCTCATCGTCGCTGCCTGTGCGCTGCCCGCCACCGCTCAGGAGGTCACACTCAAGTTCCACCACATCTGGAACCCGCAGGCCATGGCCTCGGTTCAGGTGATCACGCCCTGGTGCAACAAGGTCGCCGCCGAGTCGAACAACCGGCTCAAGTGCCAGATCCTGCCGGCCATGAGTGGTGGCGGCACGCCGCCCCAACTGGTGGACCGCGTGAAGGACGGTGTCGATGACCTCGTGATCACGCTGCCCGGCTACACCGCCGGGCGCTTCCCGATGATGGAAGTGTTCGAGCTGCCGTTCATGACCAACTCGGCCGAGGTCGGCGCCCGCGCCGCCTGGGACTTCCTGCAGAAGAACGCGCTGAAGGAGTTCCCAGGCACCAAGGTGCTCGCGACCTGGGTGCACGACGAAGGCTTCGTGCACACGCGCGACAAGCAGGTCAAGACCCTGGCCGACTTCAAGGGCCTGAAGATGCGCGCGCCCACGCGCCAGACCAACAAGCTGCTGGCGGCGCTGGGTGCGAGCCCGGTGGGTATGCCGGTGCCGGCGGTGCCCGACGCGATCAGCAAGGGCACGATCGATGGCTTCCTGCTGCCCTGGGAGATCATTCCGGCGCTCAAGCTTCAGGAGCTGGTGAAGTACCACAGCGAGACCGACCCGAGCCGCCCGGCCCTGTACAGCGCCGGCTTCATCTTCGCGATGAACCAGGCCAAGTACGACAGCCTGCCCGCAGACCTGAAGAAGGTGATCGACAACAACTCGGGCGCCGCACTGTCGCAGCAGATCGGCAAGACCTGGGACGCCAGCGCCGGCCCGGGCCGCAAGCTGGCGCAGGAACGCGGCAACACGCTATACACGATCCCGGCCTCCGAGCTGGACAACTGGATCAAGGCCACGGCGCCGCTGTATGACGAGTGGGTCGCCGACATGGACAAGCGCGGTGCCAACGGCAAGGCGCTGCTCGGCGAAGCCCGCGAGCTGTTGGCCAAGTACAAGAAGTAAGCTCGCGCGAGCGTGGGCCCCGGCCCGGTCCGGGGCCTCGCGGAGGAGGTTGAATGTTGTCTGTGCTCCGGCGCGTGGCCGCCGTGTTCGCCCTCGCGGGCTCGGCGATCGCGCTCGGCACGGGCGTGCTGGTGGTGACCAGCATCACGCTGCGTGCGCTGACCACCAAGCCGATCCCCGGCGACGTGGAACTCACCCAGTTCGGGGTGGCGCTGGCGCTCTCGCTGGCGCTGCCCTGGTGCCAGCTGCACGGTTCCAACATCATCGTCGACTTCTTCACCCAGAAGCTGCACCCGCGGGCCAACCGTGCACTCGACGGCATCGGCTGCCTGCTGATTGCGATCATGTGTGCGCTGCTGGCCTGGCGTACCGGCGTCGGTGCGGTGTCGGTGCGCGAGGCGCATGAAGCTTCGATGATCCTCGACCTGCCGATGTGGTGGGTCTACGCCTCGCTGGCCCCGGGCCTGGCGCTGACCGCACTGGTGGCGCTGGTGCAGGCCGCGATGTACCTGCGTGGTGACTCGACGGACGCGCTGACGGGGACGCCCACATGACCGCCACCGTCGTCGGCCTCGCGATGTTCGGCGGCATGCTGCTGTTGATGGTCGTGCGCGTGCCGATCGCCGCGGCCATGTTCATCCCCGGCGCGCTCGGCTACTGGGTCATGACCAATGACACCGCGCTGCTGAACCAGCTCAAGGGCAGCTCGGTCGCGCGCCTGACGGTCTATGACCTGAGCGTGATCCCGCTCTTCCTGCTGATGGGCCAGTTCGCCACCCAGGGCGGTCTGTCGCGTGCGCTGTTCCAGGCCGCGGCGGCCTTCGTCGGCCACATCCGCGGCGGGCTGGCAATGGCCTCGGTGCTGGCGGCCGGCGCTTTCGGCGCGGTGTGCGGCTCGTCGGTCGCGACCTCGGCCACGATCACGCAGGTGGCCTACCCGGAGATGAAGGCGCACGGTTACCACGGGCGGCTGTCGACCGCAGCGCTGGCCGCGGGCGGCACGCTGGGCATCCTGATCCCGCCGTCGGTGCCGCTCGTTGTGTACGCCATCCTGACCGAGCAGAACATCGCCAAGCTGTTCGCGGCGGCGATGGTGCCGGGCATCCTCGCGATGCTCGGCTACATCATGGTGGTGGGCTTCATTGCGCGGCGCAAGCCCGAACTCGCGCCGCCGCTGGAGCCGCTGCCCTGGGCCGCGCGCTGGCGCGCGCTCCTCGCGATCTGGCCGATCGTGGCGATCTTCGTGATCGTCTTCGGTGGCATCTACGGCGGTGTGTTCTCGCCCACCGAAGGTGCCGCGGTCGGTGCCGTGGCCACCTTCGTCGCCGGCCTGTCGCAGCGCGAACTGGGCTGGAGCGGCATCAAGACCAGCTTCCTGGGCACCGCGGAGACGAGCGCGATGGTGTTCATGATCTTTCTCGGCGCCGACATGATCAACGCGTCGCTCGCGCTGACGCAGATGCCGGCGGCCGTGGCCGGCTGGGTCGGCTCGCTGCAGGTGGCGCCGCTGTTCATCGTCGGCGCCGTGCTGCTGCTGTACGTGCTGCTCGGCGCCGTGATGGACGAGCTGTCGATGATGCTGCTGACGATCCCCGTGATCTTCCCGGCCATCATGCAGCTGCCGCTGCTGGGCCTGGGGCCAGAACAGAAGGCGATCTGGTTCGGCATCCTGGTGCTGATGACGGTGAGCTTCGGCCTCATCGCGCCGCCGGTAGGCCTGAACGTCTATGTCGTCAACGGTATCGCCAAGGATGTGCCGATGAACGAGACCTACAAAGGCGTGCTGCCCTTCCTGGCCTGGGACGTTGCGAGAACCGTACTCCTGCTGATGTTCCCGGTGATCAGCTTGGGCATGGTCGAGCTGTTGTTCAGGCGCTGAGCGCGCGCGTCCTGCGCGCCTGCAGGACCTGTCCGACACGCTGTCGGCCGACGCGCCGATAGCTCGCATGCGACATCGGGCCTAAGGTGTGGGCATGGTCCAACCGAAGGAGACGCTGATGAACTCGTACACCTGCAAGCTGGCAGCCCTCACCGTGTCTTCAGCCCTGGCCTGCCTGCCCGCGCTGGCAGCGAACGGCCAAATGCCCCCGCCGCAGAGTTATGGCGCGGTCACCGTCGTCAACGGGGGCGCCGACCTTGATGAGGCCGAGCTGTTCAAGAAGGCGGCACCGCAGTACCCGTTGCGCGTGGTGTTCAGTGTGCGCGGCGGCGGCTATGCGGTGGCGGACGAGTTCACGATCCTGCACAACGGCACCGCCATTGCCGAGATTCCTTCGGCCGGGCCGTGGCTGCTGGTCAACCTGCCGCCCGGCAACTACACGCTGCGCGCCCGCTTCGAGGGGCAGGTCAGCGAACGCCCGGTCTCGGTGGGCCGCGCTTCCACCGCGCGCACCGTGCAGTGGGTGGCCCCCGCCTCGATCGACTGAGTCAGGCCGCTGGCTCAGCCACCGGCAGCCAGGCCTCGATGCGCGCGCCCCGGCCGGGCACTGCGTCGACGGCCAGGCGCCCGCCCTCGGCCTCGACGCGGTAGCGCATGCCGGTCAGGCCATGCGCGCTGGCGCGCACGGCGGCGGGGTCGAAGCCCTTGCCGTCGTCGCTGACGCACACATGGGCCTGGCCGCCGTGCGGACGCAGCGTCACCTCCACCACCTTCGCGCCGGCGTACTTGGCAATGTTGGTGAAGCACTCCTGCACCAGGCGGTAGACGGTGATCTGCGCCGACTCCGACAGCGGCACCTGCTCGAGCCGCGTCTTCACCTTCAGTTCGGCGCGTGCCGCAAACTCGCGCGACTGGATCTCGAGCGCCGCCACCAGGCCCAGGTGGCTCAGCGACGAGGGGCGCAGGTCCTCGATGATGCGGCGCTTGAGTGCGATCACCTGGTCGATCGCGCCCACCAGGTGCCCGAAGCGCTGACTGACCTCGGCCGACATCGCGCCCAGGCCGTGCTTCAGCCGCGCCGCGTCGAGCTTGGCCGCCGTCAGCAGCGCGCCCAGCTCGTCGTGCAACTCGCGCGCCAGGCGTGCGCGCTCGTCCTCGCGCGCGTTCTGCAGATGGCGCGCCAGCTGCGTCAGTTCGGCGGTGCGGCGGCGCACCTGGGTCTCGAGGCGATCGCGCTCCTCGGCCAGCGACTGGGCGTGTGCGGCCCGCGCGCGCTGCAGCTGCAGGGCCTGGCGCGAGTACAGCCACAATGCCAGCACGACCAGCAGCAGCGTCGCGTCGATGCCCAGGCGCCCCATGCGCAGCGAGCGGCCGATCTGTGCACGCTCGTCGGCCACGCGCTGCGCCTCCAGCGCGAGCAGTTGCTCGGTGGCGCTGCGCACGGCCTCCATCTTCTCGCGTCCGATGTCGGTCAGCATCAGCTCGCGCCAGCCGTTGTGGCTGCCTTCGTTGAACAGCTTCAGCGTGAGCGCGGTCTCGGCCAGCTTGGCGTTGACGCCGCGGCCGATCTCGTCGACCAGCGCGCGCGAGCGCGCGTCGACGTAGTACTCTCGCAGCCACTCGAGCGCGCCGTTCACTTCGGCGGTCGCCGACTCGTAGGGATCGAGGTACTCCTTGCGGCCGGTCAGCACGAAGCCGCGCACGCCGGTCTCGGCGTCGAGCACGCGGCGCAGCATCAGGTTGATCTGCGATCGCGCGGTGCCGCGGTCGCCGAGCGACTGCAGCGCGGCGGCCGAGCGGTGATAGGCCAGCTCGTTGATCAGCGCCAGCGCCAGCAGCGCCGAGGCGGCGAGCGCGAGCACGAAGGTGCCACGCGGCACGCGGGCGAGCCAGGACGTCATGCGCGGGCCGGGCGGTCGCCCACGTCCACGCAGAAGGCGATCAGGTCGTCGAGCTCGCTCGACTTGTCGAACACGCGGTCGGCGCCGAGCGAGCGGCAGCGCTCGCGCATGTCGGCGGTGGCGTAGTTGGTCAGCACCACGAAGCGGCGCGGCGCACCCTGCTGGGCGGCGGCGCGCAGCACGCCCAGGCCCGAGCCGCTGCGCAGCACGACATCGACGATGACCAGGTCGCACTCGTGTGCCGGGTCGTCGAGCCAGCGCCTGGCAGCGCCCTCGTCCTCGGCGCTGCCGACCACCTGCACCGGCGTCATCTCCTCGAGCGTCGCGATCAGGTTCTCGCGGATCACCGGACTGTCCTCGACCAGGAAGGTGCGCAATGCCGAGCCCGACCCCACCTTCGGCGTGGCAACAAGGGCATCGGGAGGACGTGACATCGGTGACGGCTCGAAAGCTGGCAAGAGTGTGCCCGAAGCATCGGGCGCGCGAAGGTGACAGCGCCGCATGGCGGTGTAGGAGCCGTCCTACACCGCCGCGGCGCGCAATGCAGCCGGTCAGGCGCGGACGATGATCTCGTTCTTCACGTCGACCACGCCCGAGGTGTTGCGCGCCAGGCTCTCGGCCTTCATGCGTTCGTCGGCCGATTTGGCCACGCCGGAGAGCATGACCACGCCCTTGAAGGTCTCGACGCTGATGGCCATCGCGCTGACAGTCTTGTCGTCGGCGAACTTGGCCTTCACGCGCGTCGTCAGCGTAGCGTCGTCGATGTAGGACCCCACCGTCTGTTGGTCGCGATAGACGGCGCAGCCGGCGTTGGTCAGCAGCGCGGCGGCGGCCACGGTGGCGGCGAGAAGGGTGCGCATCGGCATGTTGTGCTCCTGTGAAGTGGATCGATGAACGGCCGATCGTTCGACCGTTGCCCACACCTTAGGCCGCAGCCTGGGCGCGGTCGGTCGGCGCGGACCCTGCCGCCCTGTAGGACACGTCCGATCGATCGCCCATGGCAGCGCTGCTACGCTGTGCCCATGACGGGGCCCACCACATGAACCCACCCTCGCTGATCCGTGTCGGCATCGCCGACGACCACGCCATCGTGCGCAGCGGCCTGCGGCAGTACCTCGCCGACCAGGTGGACCTGCGCGTCACCGGCGAGGCCTGCAACGGGCGCGAAGCGCTCGAGCTCGCGCGCGGCGGCGACGTCGACGTGCTGCTGATGGACTTGTCGATGCCCGACGAGAGCGGCGTCGACGCGCTGGCGGCGATCAAGGCGCGCTTCCCCGAACTGCCGGTGCTGATCCTCAGCGGCTTTCCGGAAGCGCATTACGCGACGACGCTGCTGCGCCAGGGCGCGGCAGGCTACCTGAACAAGGAGTGCGATCCGGACGAGATCGTGCAGGCGATCCGCACCGTGGCGCGCGGCCGCCGCTACATCACGCCGGGCGTGGCCGAATTGCTCGCCGACGGCGCGGCCGGCGACGCCGACAAGCTGCCGCACGAGGCCCTGTCCGAGCGCGAGCTGCAGGTCTTCCTGCGCCTGGCCAAGGGCGAGACCGTGGGCCAGATGGCCGAGAGCCTGTTCCTCAGCGTCAAGACGGTCAGCACCTACCGCAGCCGCGTGCTCGAGAAGCTCAAGCTGCAGTCCAACAGCGACCTGACCTACTACGCGCTGAAGAACGGCTTGATCCAGTAGGCGCCGTCCTACACGCGCAAGCACCGTCGACCGACAGGCACGGCGCTTGCGTGGCGGCATCCTGGGGTTGGTACCAGGAGGTCACGACGATGAGCCGCCTTTCGCTCCCCGACTTGTGGCGCACGCTGGCACGGTCCGCATGGCGCGGCTGGATGCTGTGGCTGCTGGTGATCGCAGTGTCGATCCTGTCGTTCTACGTCCATCTTTGGCGGGTGTCGTTCGACCGTGGCGAGGCGGCGCTCGCCGCCGACACGACCCAGGCGATCGCCGCCAAGGGCCAGGGGCACCACGGCACGCGGCAGCGCTGACGGTCCGCGCGACGCGGCCTATATGATGGCCGCATGGCGGTCAGCGTCTTCGATCTCTTCAAGATCGGCATCGGGCCGAGCAGCTCGCACACCGTGGGGCCGATGCGCGCGGCGCGCATGTTCGCGCTGCGCCTCGCGCACGACGGCGTGCTGGCGCGCACCGCACGTGTGCAGGCCCTGCTCTACGGCTCGCTCGGCGCCACCGGCAAGGGCCATGGCAGCGACAAGGCGGTGCTGCTCGGTCTGGCCGGCCACGAGCCCGACACGGTGGACGTCGAGGCGATACCGGCGCTGCTCGAAGCGATCCGTCAGGACGCGCAGCTGACGCTGGCCGGCGGCCACGCACTGGCCTTCGACGAGAAGGCGGACCTCGTCTTCCACCGCCGCGAGACCCTGCCCTTTCACGCCAACGGCATGCGCTTCGTTGCCTTCGACGCCGCGGGCACGGAGCTGGCGAACCGCATCTACTACTCGGTGGGCGGCGGTTTCGTCGTCAGCGACGAGTTGGCGCACGACGGCAGCAAGCAGAAGGTGATCGCGCCCGACACGACGGTGCTGCGCTTCCCGTTCCACAGCGGCGAGGAGCTGCTCGCGCTGACTCAGCGAGAGAGCCTGTCGATCGCGCAACTGATGCGCGCCAACGAGCGGCACTGGCGCAGCGACGCCGAGATCGACGCCGGGCTGCTGAGAATCTGGTCGGTGATGCAGGCCTGCGTGGCTCGCGGCTGTCGCACCGACGGCACGCTGCCGGGCGGCTTCAAGGTCAAGCGCCGCGCGCCCGATCTGTATCGCGCCCTCACCTCCAACCCCGAAGCGGCGCTGCGCGACCCGCTCCAGGTGCTCGATTGGGTGAACCTGTACGCGCTGGCCGTCAACGAGGAGAACGCCGCCGGCGGCCGCGTGGTCACCGCGCCGACCAACGGCGCGGCCGGCATCGTGCCGGCGGTGCTGCACTACTACCACCGCTTCGTGCCTGGCGCGACCGACGCGGGCGTGGTCGACTTCCTGCTCACCGCGGCAGCGATCGGCATCCTCTACAAGGAGAACGCGTCGATCAGCGGCGCCGAGGTCGGCTGCCAGGGCGAGGTCGGCGTGGCCTGCAGCATGGCCGCCGGTGCGCTGTGTGCCGTGATGGGCGGCACCCCGGCGCAGGCGGAGAACGCGGCCGAGATCGGCATGGAGCACCACCTCGGCCTGACCTGCGACCCGGTCGGGGGGCTGGTACAGATTCCCTGCATCGAGCGCAACGCGATCGCCAGCGTCAAGGCCATCAATGCCGCGCGCATGGCCCTGCGCGGTGACGGCACCCACTTCGTCAGCCTGGACAAGGTCATCAAGACCATGCGCGAGACCGGCGCCGACATGATGACCAAGTACAAGGAGACCGCGCGCGGCGGCCTGGCGGTCAACATCGTCGAGTGCTGAAACGAAAACGCCTGCTTGCGCAGGCGTTTCGTGTCGAAGACTTTGGCGGAGCGGACGGGGCTCGAACCCGCGACCCCCGGCGTGACAGGCCGGTATTCTAACCAACTGAACTACCGCTCCACGCGGTGGTCGCGTTCCGCATTGCTGCGCAAGTGCGACCGAACTTGGCGTCCCCTAGGGGATCAGAACAATCCCCCGTAACGCGGTGGTCGTCTGAGCCTTGGGAAGTTCCCAGGCGACGAAGCGCTTGAGATAGCCGCACAGTATATCAGCGTCGTGGCCGCACCTGAGGCCCGGGCAACTGCGTAGGCGGCGCCTGGGGCCCCGACTCGGGCAATGCAACTTGCCTGCAGCCGTTCTCCCGAACCGCTGCTGGGTTCAGGATCCCGGGGCCTCGACCACATTGCCCCTTGCGCAGGGGCCGTCCACTTCGAGACCCGGTGCGGAAGTACTGGCCAAACTGCTTCGACGATATGCCGATGGCCGAGATGGCCAAGGCGCTTGAGGTCCCGCGCGGTACGTTGCTACTCGCAAGGTTAGCGCCTGATCACGACACGCTCTCGGCCGTCGCAGACTCTTCAGGTGCCTCTCGCTGTTCCGTCACGGCGGGTTCTTGCAACTCGGCGGTCGGACCTGCGATCACTGCGTCGCTCTCCGAATTCGCAGTGCCCTGGTCGACCGCTTTGGCTTTCTTCGCGACGGGTTCGTCCTTCCTTGCGTCCGCCTCGTTCATCCGGCGGCGGCAACCCATTGCGAAATTCCGCGTGGTCGATGACATCGCCAGCACGATGCGCTTGAACTTCGAGCGCTGCTGCTCGACCTGCTTCTCGGTGATCACCTCCTCGATCTCCAGGGTCTGCAGGAGCGGCATCAGCTGGTCCAGCTTGTGGATCAGCTCGAAGTAGCGCCGCCCCAAGGCCGACGTGATGCCGACCTCGACCTCGAGTGCGACCGTGTCGTAGGTGGCCGCGCTCTCGATGCTGTGGTTCTTGAACAGCAGCTCCGCTCCGTCGATGGCCTGGTTGAGCTCCTTGGTGCCTTCCTCCAGCTTGTTGCGCACGGCCTGCTCGATCTGCTCGACGTACTCGTGCGGCAGCTTGGTCCGCCCCAGAGCCGACACGAAGTACATGCTTGCCTGGAAGCTGTAGAAGCAGCGCGCGAAGATGCGCTTGCCCTCGGCACTGGCCAGCCGCGTCCTTCGCTTCAGCGACGCCGCCTCGACACGACGGAAGTCCGCCCGGTGCTCGTCCTTGGACAGGATGCGCCGGTTCGCTTCGCCCCTGTCCAGCAGCGCCAGTTGGTTCTCGCTCATGCCGGGTCTCCATGCAGGTCTGGGTGGTGACGCGACTTCGATCTTTCCCATCGATCCGATCGGACGCCAGCAGAAATCCCGCCATTTCAGGCCCGGAAACCGGGGGACAGCGCGCCGCGCGGCTGAACCGGCGGTCATTTCCGGTTGACAAGCGAAGGCACCCGAAATACTGTCTTGTCCGTGCAGCAGCTGGCCCTGCACTCAAAACCGGCAAGCCCTCTACAACGCGCAGCGCTCGCTGCGCCGCCCCTCGGGGCTCATTCCTTCGATGCCGATCGACCTTTCGAGGCGTGACCCTGTCCTGGTGCGCGCCGAAAGGTTTCCCTGATCGGTAGCTGGCACACCGATCCAGCGGCTTGCGCCGCCCTCAAGCCAGCCCAGGAAGCCGGTTCACGACCGGCACTCACATCACCCCGCGGGGCATTGCGCCCCGCAAGGGCCGCGCATTGCCTTCGCTTCCCTACAGGAGGCAGCCATGCTCGCTGCGAGTGTTTCTCATCACACCCATCTCGCGCGCGATGCGCTGTTGCAGACGTTCTTCGCGCCTGCCCGATTTCCTGGCGCGGCCGGCGCTCATGACCTGGTCCGGCTCCAGGACTTGCCACCGCCAGCGCAGCGTGCGGCCAGCGCTTCCCTGGATGACCCGGGCGACGCGGACGACGCCCCCGAGTGGACCGAGGAAGACGTCGTGCATCTGCACTGGCGTCTGCTGCTCGAGTTGCGCCGGCTCGCCGACCCGGAGACGCCGCTCGAGGAGAAGCTCGACACCCTGGCCTGGGCGCTCACCGATCCGAACCTGGACGGACGCCCGTTCTCGTTCGCGAGTTGCCTGCGTGTCGTCGGAACCAGTCCGATGTCGCCCACTCCCTACTTCGGCCTGATCCAGGTCGACGACATCCGGGACTGGCTGCGCACCAACGCCCGCAAGTGGATCCGCGCCACCATCGCACGGTATCCCGAGTGGGTCCAGGTCCTGATCCGCGAGCAACCCGACTGGGTCGCCCGGCAGCTCGTGAGGAACCCGCAATGGGTCAACGAGCAGATCAAGGCGCGCGAGGCCACGCCGCAAGCCGATCTGTTCGGCAGCTGCGATGGCGGCCTGTCGAGCCGGTACGCGTCATGAACGAGTCCTCCGTCAGCCCCGGCTGGGCACTCGTGGCCATCTTCTTCCTCTGGGGATTGGCCGGTGCCCTGGACCAACCGCTGATCGATGAAGAGCCTGTAGAGGCGCTTCCAGTCGAACCGGCGAAGCCTGTCGTACCGGCGGTGCGATTGCCATGCCATGTCGCACCAGACGAGTCACGGGCCCCGTTGCCGCCGTCGCGATTGCCCTTGGCCAATCAACCCACTTCGGGAGAGTCACCCATGAGCGCACCCCAGCAGTCCATCGGCCGCATCGACACGCCCTACGGAAGCGCCGCCATCCTGGTCGGCCGCTATCCCGCGGGCGGCGCGATCGCCATCCAGCTTGTCGGCGACGACGGGCCGATGGAGCCGATGACGACGTTCTCCACCAACCTCGTCCCCTACGGCGCGCGACTGGCCTGCGACGAGTTCTGCGTCAAGACGTGGAGCGAGAACGAGGTCTTCGTCGCGCCGATGCTCTCGACCGGTCTGTTCGAGGACACCGGCAAACGCGTGCCTTCCGGCTACGTCGTTTCGCCGGTGTGGCGAATCAAGGACCCCGCCAACGTGCCGCCGGCCAACGGCCGGCGCGCGACGGCAAATCACGCGGCAGCAGGTTCCGCAAGCCGCTGAGCGCCACCCGCCTCCCCGAGCCCCTGCACATCCAAGACATGCGCACGGGGCCCGCGTCCTTCTTCACCCCAAGCGGGGGTCGCCCCGCGGGGTGCCGACCCGCCTGCACAAGGAGTACCTCATGAAAGTGCAAGTCAGAGTCAACGAGCGCGGCGCCCTGCGCAACGGGCGCTTCGCCTTCACGAACAAGCTCACGCTGGTCTCGGAACTGCTGCAGAACGCCCGGCGCGCCGGCGCTACACACGTGGTCATCGAACACGACGCCGCGACCAGGCGCCTGATCGTCGACGACGACGGTTGCGGCATCGACGACTTCCAGCGGCTGCTGACTTTCAACGAGAGCGGCTGGGACGAAGACACGATCCGGACGGAGCACGCCTTCGGGCTCGGCTTCTCGAAGTGCCT
>JALHQP010000058.1 GCA_022841885.1 Aquincola sp.
CCGGCTCGCTTCGGTGACGAGCCTGATGTCATCCCTATGCCCGATCTGGCTGAAAACCAATCTTCGATAGACGCTGGCGGCTTAACGTACAGAATTTTCCGTTTCTTGAAGGCACCCCTAGCCCGGCCTCCCATCCAGTCGCGGACGCGTGAGCACCGTCCAGTAGCGACAGGCGTAGAGCCCGAACCCGGCTGACCACAACAGCGCCGACCCCATGACGGCAGCCATGGACAGCGCCGGCATTGACAGCGGCAGCAACACGCGTACCACGCCGGCCAACAGCACGAGCACGTAGCTCGCAATATCGAAACGGTCGGCATGCAGCGGCCTGGCGGTGTGGCCGCGGGCTGTGCGGGTCATCATCCCGATGATCAGTCCGCCGATCGCACCGACCGTCAGCGCATGGACGGCGAGCGACGGCGCCACAGCCCCCCACTCTGCCGCCGCGCGCAGGGCCAGGTGGATCGGAACCCACAGGTAGGCCAGGTGCAGCACCCAGACGAGCGGCACCTTGCGAGTCGTCCACGGGTGCCAGAGGCCCCAGCGCACGGCGTGGGCGATCGCGGCGGCCGCAGCGACAGCCGCCACGATCGCGCCGGGCCAGCCCACGGCGTCCGCCACCGTCAGCGCCAGCACCAGGCCCAGCGACGCCTTCTCGACCCCCGGATGGCGCCGCGCCGCCGCGCCTGGCACGCCGTTGTTGGTGAATATCGGCACGACGCGACCGGCCATCACCGAGACGATGAAGAGCACCACATCGAGCCCCAACGGCAGCCCGACGGAGGCCGGGGCACGGACGATACCGAGCTGCTGCAGGTGCACGAAGCCGGAGGCGACGGCCAGCAGCACCAGCAGGCCGACGAAGAAGTAGTTGCGACGGTTGCGCGCGCGCAGGAACGGGATGGCCAGTCCCACCGCCGCGGCGAGCGGAAAGCTGACGTTGACGAGCGCGGCCGCCCACGCGAACGGCGTCAGCACCAGCACCCGACCGAACAGCCACCACGCCGCGAGCGCGGCGAGCGCTGAGCCCGTGGGCGTGGGCTGGCCACTCCAGTTGCGGCCGGCGGTGAACAGGAAGCCGACGATGACCGCCAGCGCGAAGCCGAACAGCATCTCGTGCGCATGCCACACCGGTCCGGCGAGGTAGGTCACACCCAGCAGCCCCGAGACCTGCAGCACCCACAGCAGCACCGACATCGACGCGAAGGCGCTGGCCAGCAAGTAGAAGGGACGGAAACCGAGTTGCCACAGCGCAAAGCCACGCGGCGGCGCGGCCGTCGGCTCTTCAATCCGGTGCAGCGTCAACATGGGGTCCTCGGCACCTTCACCAGCATCTGGCGCATGGTGCGGTGCCGTGATCATCGGAAACTAAAGTTGCATGAAGCGTGCACCCATCTTCGAGCGTCACGGACGGAGGGCCTTGATTGGCATCAAGACCGTGAGCGCCATGGTCGCCGCCGAGGCCGCGACATCGCACGCGCAAGGCGACGCGCGCCTTGTGGTGTAGCCTGCGGCCCTTCCTCACCTCGGGGCGAGAACGAACGCAAACATGGTGCAACGCGGTCCCTCCCCTGGCCAAGCGGCCAAGGCGCTGCAGCCCGACCTGTTCGGGACAGCGGAGACCGATGTCCCTGGCGCGCAACCGGCGCCGTCTGCGCCTTCGCCGTCGAAGGGACGGTCCGTCGTGCCGCCTGCGCTGCCCGACGAGGATCTGGTCGCGCTCGCCTCGTCTTTGAAGCAACGTTTCGGTGACCGCCTCTACCTCGGCACCTCGTCCTGGTACTTCCCGGGTTGGGCCGGGCTGGTGTGGGCGCCAGGCCATCACGAACAGACGGACCTCTCGCGCCATGGGCTCGTCGCGTATGCCCAGCATCCCCTGCTGCGCACGGTAAGCCTGGACCGCACCTTCTACCGGGCCATCGACGCGGCCACCTACGCGCGCCACGCACGCCAGGTGCCTGAGGACTTCCGCTTTCTCGTCAAGGTGCCGTCCGAGATCACCGACGCCACGCTGCGCGAACCCGAGTCGGGTGCGCCGGTGGCGCCGAATCCGCACTTCCTCGACCCCGAGCGTGCCCTGGACACCACGATCCGGCCCGGCGCCTCAGGACTCGGTGCCCGGCTCGGTGCGTTCGTCTTCCAGCTGCCGCCGCTCGGCTGGCAGTGGCTCAGGCAGCCGCAATTGCTGATCGACAAGCTCGATGCCTTGTGGTCGGCCGTGATGCCGGCGCTGCCGCCCGGTGCCCTCGCTGCGCTGGAGCTGCGCGATGCGCGCGTGCTGACGCCGACGCTGCTCGAACTGCTGGCCGCGCATCGCGTGCGCTACTGCATCGGCCTGCACGACCGCATGCCGACGATGGCCGAGCAGGCGCAGTCGACGCGCGCGGCCGGCGCTGGCGACTTCGTCTGCCGCTGGAACCTGCACCAGGGCCTGCGCTATCGCCAGGCCAAGGAACGCTGGGAACCCTTCGACCGCCTGCAAGCCCCCGACCCCGACACGCGCGAAGCCCTGGCGCGCGCGGTCGTCGCGGCGCTCGCCGACGGCCACCGCGCCTTCGTCACCATCAACAACAAGGCCGAGGGTTCGGCGCCGCTGTCGGTGATCGAACTGGCACGTGCGATCCTGCGCCACGCGCAGGGCGGAGCCTGAAACGAAGACGCCCCTGCGGGAGGGGCGTCATGCGTTGTTGGCGGAGACGGAGGGATTCGAACCCTCGATGCAGGTTTTGCCCACATACTCCCTTAGCAGGGGAGCACCTTCGGCCACTCGGTCACGTCTCCAGGCCCTTCGAAGTGGGCGCGATTCTACCCTCAGTGCCTTGGCCGCACTCAGGCGCTGGCCGGCTCGCCGTCGAGCTCGAAGGTCCGGTGCAGCGCGCGCACCGCGAGCTCCATGTACTTCTCGTCGATGACCACGCTGGTCTTGATCTCGCTGGTGGAGATCATCTGGATGTTGATGCCCTCCTCGCTCAGTGTGCGGAACATCGTCGCGGCCACGCCGACATGGCTCTTCATGCCGATGCCCACGATCGACACCTTGCAGATGCGCGGGTCGCCGGTCACCTGCGTCGCCCCGGTGGCCGGTGCCACCTGGGTCTTCAGCAGGTCGAGCGTGCGCTGGTAGTCGTTGCGGTGCACCGTGAACGAGAAGTCGGTCTTGCCGTCGTGCGACACGTTCTGGATGATCACGTCGACGTCGATGTTGGCCTCGGCCACCGGCCCCAGGATGCGGAAGGCCACGCCCGGCTTGTCGGGCACACCCAGGATCGTGACCTTGGCTTCGTCGCGGTTGAAGGCGATGCCTGAAACGACGGCGTGTTCCATCTTCGTGTCTTCCTCGAAAGTGATCAGGGTGCCGGACTTGGCTTCCTCGTCGATCGGAATGTCCCAGTCGGTGAAGGAGGACAGCACGCGCAGAGGCACGCGGTACTTTCCGGCGAACTCGACCGAGCGGATCTGCAGCACCTTGCTGCCCAGGCTGGCCATCTCGAGCATTTCCTCGAAGGTGATGGTGTCGAGCTTGCGGGCCTCGGGTACGACGCGCGGGTCGGTGGTGTAGACGCCGTCGACGTCGGTGTAGATCAGGCACTCGGCGGCCTTCATCGCCGCGGCCACCGCCACCGCCGAGGTGTCGCTCCCGCCACGGCCCAGCGTGGTGACGTTGCCAGCCTCGTCCACGCCCTGGAAGCCAGTGATGACCACCACCTTGCCCGCAGCCAGGTCGGCGCGCACGCGCACGTCGTCGATGCGCTGGATGCGCGCCTTGGTGAACGACGAATCGGTGCCGATCGGCAGCTGCCAGCCGGCGTAGCTGACCGCCTGCAGACCCTCGGCCTGCAGTGCGATCGACAGCAGCCCCACCGAGACCTGCTCGCCGGTGGCCGCGATGGCGTCGAGCTCGCGCATCACCGCCGGTGTCACTTGCGACGGCTGCAGGTCCTTGGCCAGCGCCAGCAGGCGGTTGGTCTCGCCGCTCATCGCCGAGGGCACGACCACCAGTTGGTGGCCGGCGCGCACCCATTTGGCGATGCGCTTGGCGACGTTGCGGATGCGCTCGGTCGACCCCATTGAGGTGCCGCCGTACTTGTGAACGATCAGGGCCATCTAGAAGCGCTTGTCGGGTGCGGGAAACCGTGCATTTTATCGGTCGGGCAACCACTCAAGGCCCACACGCGCTCGGCCGGGTGCCGCCAGGGCACGCGCGTCGATCCCGAGGCCTGGGACGAAGAGCAGCATGCCGTCGGCCGCCACCAGCAGCGGCGCGTCGCGCGCCCAGGCCGGAATGCCGGCCGCCTGGAACTGCTTCTTCAGGCTGCGCGGTGGGCGTCCGGGCTGGCCCTGAAAACGCTCGCCGCCTTGCCGTGCCTGCCAGCGGGCGCCTTGCAGCAGCGCTCTGGGCAGGCCATCGTCAGCGACGACGCGCAGGCGCACCGCGGCCGCCACGCCGGGCACGCGATACAGGCCGGCGCGACTCAGCGCCGCATCGCACGGCCAAACAGGGGGCACGCCCGGCGTGTGGGCTGCCGTCGCCGTCAGTCGCCCGCGGTAGCGCCGCAAGCACAGCGCGCCCCAAGGCCAGCTGGCCGGGCCTGGCGCCGGCAGTTCGTCGTTCAACCGCTCGAGCAGGCTCTCGGGCACGCCTTGCGGCACCTGCGGTTCGAGCCATGCGCGCAGGGCCGTGTGGCGCCGCGCTGGCGACAGCGCGAGCCAACGGGAGATGCTCAGAGCAGCTCCGTCGGCGACGATGGCCATGTCGGCCTGCGCCACCTCGGCAATCAACGCGCCTTCGCGGGCCGCACGCCGTGCCGCCGCGGTCAACGTGTGGTCGGCATCGGCAAAGGCACGGCGCAGGATCGGCATCACGTCCAGGCGCAGCCGGTTGCGAGCGAAGCGGCGATCGTGGTTGCTCGCATCGTCGATGTGGCGGATGCGCTGAGCGCGGACGTAGGCATCGATCTCGCTGCGTGGATGGTCGAGCCAGGGGCGGGCCCACGTCAGGCCATCGCGTTGCACGCTCGCCGGCATCGCGGCCAGCCCGGCCGCGCCGCCGCCGCGCAGCGCCTGCAGCACGAAGGTCTCGGCCTGGTCGCCCTGATGATGGGCCAGCAGCACGAGTGTGCAGCCAGCCTGCCGCGCCATCTCGGCAAGCGCCTGGTAACGCCCCGCCCGGGCCCAAGCCTCGACGCTCTGGCCGCGCGCCGGACGCCCTTCGAGGTGGCGCATCGCAAAGTGCAGATCCAGGCCCCTCGCGGCCCAGCGCTTGCACGTGCGCTCCACGAATGCAGCCCACCCGTCCGCCTGGGGCTGTAGCCCGTGATGCACGTGCAGTGCCCAGACGGGCAGCCCCTGTCGCCGGGCCGCGTGAGCCGTGCAATGGAGCAGCGCCATCGAGTCGCGGCCGCCGCTGACGGCCACCGCGACACCGGTGTTCATCGCTGCTTGGTGTCAGAGAAGCGGCCGTAGGACTGCAGGCGCTCGTAGCGGCGGTCGAGCAGTTCCTTCGGCTTCAGGTCGGCCACCTGGCGCAGTGCGTCGCCGAGCGCACGTTTGAGCGCGGCGCTCATCGCCTTGGGGTCGCGGTGCGCGCCACCCACGGGCTCGCTGACGATCTTGTCCACCAGGCCCAGGGCCTTCAGGCGGTGCGCGGTGATGCCCAGGGCTTCGGCGGCTTCGGCCGCACGCTCGGCGGTCTTCCACAGGATCGAGGCACAGCCTTCGGGCGAGATCACCGAGTACACCGAGTACTGCAGCATCAGCACCTGGTCGCCGACCGACAGCGCGAGCGCACCACCCGAGCCACCCTCGCCGATGATCGTCACGATGATCGGCACCTCAAGCTGCGCCATCTCGAAGATGTTGTGGCCGATGGCCTCGCTCTGGCCGCGTTCCTCGGCGCCGATGCCCGGATAAGCCCCCGGCGTGTCGACGAAGGTGAACAGCGGCAGCTTGAACTTCTCGGCCAGGCGCATCAGACGCAGCGCCTTGCGGTAGCCCTCGGGCCGGCTCATCCCGAAGTTGCGCGCCGCGCGCTCCTTGGTGTCGCGACCCTTCTGGTGGCCGATCACCATGCAGGCCTGGCCGTTGAAGCGCGCCAAGCCACCGACGATGCTCAGGTCGTCGGCGAAGGCGCGGTCGCCGTGCAGTTCGTGGAAGTCGGTGAACAGGTCATTGACGTAGTCCAGCGTATAGGGCCGCTGCGGGTGGCGCGCGATCTGCGTCACCTGCCAGGGCGTGAGGCGGCTGTAGATCTCCTTCGTGAGCTGCTGGCTCTTCTCGTCCAGGCGGCCGATCTCTTCGGAGATGTCGACCGCCGATTCGTTCTGCACATAGCGCAGCTCTTCGATCTTGGCGTCGAGTTCGGCAATCGGCTGCTCGAACTCCAGGAAATGTCGTTTGCTCATGGTCTCAATACTCCACGGGGAGCGGATCGAGGCTGCGCCAGATATACCACGTGGCGACGGACCGGAACGGTGCCCAGGCATCGCCGACCTCGCGTGCCTCGACGCGCGTGACCGGTTCGCCACTGAAGTAGTTGACGCTGATGCCCTTGATCAGACCCAAGTCGTCAACCGGCAGCACGTTGGGCCGCATCAGGTGGAAGATCAGGAACATCTCGGCGGTCCAGCGGCCGATGCCGCGGATGGCGACCAGCTCCTCGATGATGTCCTCGTCGTCCATCTGCTGCCACTGGCGCACATGCACGGTACCGTCGTCGAAGTGCTGCGCAAGGTCGCGCAGGTACTCGACCTTGCGCGCCGACAGGCCTGCTGCGCGCATGCTGTCCGTCTTCAGCTTGAGCACCTCGCCCGGGGGCAGCTTGGTCGACGGTGCGATCACCAGGGCCGCGAACCGGTCCCACACCGACTGCGCGGCCTTGACCGAGATCTGCTGGCCGACGATCGATCGCGCCAGGGTCGTGAACGCGTCGCCGCGGCTTTGCAGGCGTGCCTCGCCGAACTGCGGGATCAGCTTCTTCATCACCCGGTCGCGCTTGGCCAGATGCTTGCAGGCATCGTCCCAGTAGGGGGGCGTCACCGCGGCGGCCTTCGGCGCCATCAGGCCTTGACCCAGGTGGTGCCTTGCGGCGTGTCCTTCAGCTCGACGCCCTGCGCGGCGAGCTCCTTGCGGATGCGGTCGGCCTCGGCGAAGTTTTTCGCCGCCTTGGCCGTCTGGCGCGCGACGATCGCGGCCTCGATCGCCGTGGCATCGATGCCTTGCCCGCCGGCGCCCTGCAGGTAGGCACGCGGCGCCCGCTGCAGCACGCCCAGCGTGCCACCCAGCGCGCGCAGCAGCGCGGCCGTTTCGGGCGAGCGTGTGCGGTTCAGCTCGTTGGCCAGCTCGAACAGCACCGCGAGCGCCAGCGGCGTATTGAAGTCTTCGTTCATCGCCGCGCGGAAGGCGGCGGCCTGCGGCTGCGACCAGTCCAGGGCAGTGTCGGCCGGCGTCACACCGTCGAGCGCCGTGTACAGGCGGCGCAAGGCCGTGCGTGCATCGTCCAGGTGCGCGTCGCTGAAATTGAACGGGCTGCGGTAGTGGGTGCGCAGCATGAAGAAGCGCAGCGACTCGCCGTCGTAGCGTTCGAGCACGTCGCGGATGGTGAAGAAGTTGCCCAGCGACTTGGACATCTTCTCGTTGTCGACGTTGAGAAAGCCGTTGTGCAGCCAGACGTTGACGAAGGTCTTGCCGCTCGCGCCTTCGCTCTGCGCGATCTCGTTCTCGTGGTGCGGAAAGATCAGGTCCATGCCGCCGCCGTGGATGTCGAAGGGCTCGCCCAGCAGCGCCTCGCTCATCGCCGAGCATTCGATGTGCCAGCCCGGGCGGCCGGGGCCGTAATGGCTCGGATACTTGGCATCCTCGGGCTCGGTCGGCTTGGCCGACTTCCACATCACGAAGTCGAGCGGGTCTTCCTTGCCGTCGAGCACCGCCACGCGCTCGCCGGCACGCAGCTCGTCGATGCTCTTGCCCGACAGCTTGCCGTAGCCCGGGAGCTTGCGCACCGCGAAGTTCACATCACCGTTCGGGGCCTGGTAGGCCAGCCCCCGGTCACGCAGCTTGTCGATCAGGCCCAGCATCTGCGGCACGTACTCGGTGGCGCGCGGCTCGTGCGTGGGTTTCTGCACGCCCACCGCGTCGAGGTCGCTGTGCATGCCCGCGATCATCTCGTCGGTCAGCGCGCGGATCGTCATGCCGCGCTCGAGTGCGCGTCGGATGATCTTGTCGTCGATGTCGGTGATGTTGCGCACGTAGGTCACGTCGTAGCCCAGCGTGCGCAGCCACCGTTGCACGACGTCGAAGGCCATCATCATGCGCAGATGGCCCATGTGGCACAGGTCGTAGACCGTGATGCCGCAGACATACATCCCGACCTTGCCCGGCCGCAGGGGCCGGAACTCCTCCACTCGACGGGTCAGGGTGTTGTGCAGTCGCAGTGTCATCTTGTGAAAATGCGAAGCGGCCGCTCTGCCACAGGGTGCAAGGGGCCGCTCGATAGAATCCGCAATCCAGTATAGCGGTCGCAACTTCTGCGCCCAGGAGAGCCGAACCCATGAAAACCCGCCTTGCCGCTGCGCTCGCGGTATCACTGCTGATGGCCCTGCCCGCGTGGGCGCAGAAGGTCAAACTCTCGACCAGCCTGGGCGACATCGTCGTCGAGCTCGATCGAGAGAAAGCGCCGAAGACCGTCGACAACTTCCTGCAGTACGTCAAGGCCGGTCACTACGACGGCACGATCTTCCACCGCGTCATCGAGAACTTCATGATCCAGGGCGGCGGCATGATGCCCGACATGAGCGAGAAGGCCACGCGTGCGCCGATCCCGCTCGAGAGCCGCAGCGGCCTGACCAACGTGCGCGGCACCCTCGCGATGGCGCGCACGATGGTGCCGGATTCCGCGACCGCGCAGTTCTTCATCAACGTCAAGGACAACCCCTTCCTCGACCAAGCCAACGCGCGCGACGGCAACGGCTACGCGGTGTTCGGCAAGGTGGTGGCCGGCATGGACGTGGTCGACAAGATCAAGGCCGTGCCCGTCGCCGACAAGGGTGGCCACCAGAATGTGCCCAAGGCCCCCGTGATCATCAAGAAAGCCTCCCTGGAGAAGTGACATGAGCAAGACTGTCGAGATGGTGACCAGCGCAGGCACCCTGCGCATCGAACTGGACGACGCCAAGGCGCCCGCCAGCGTCGCCAACTTCCTGGCCTACGCTGCCAAGGGCCACTATGCGGATACCGTGTTCCACCGCGTCATCAAGGGCTTCATGGTGCAGGGCGGCGGCTTCGCCGTCGGCATGAAGCAGAAGCCCACCGACGCGCCGATCGCCAACGAGGCGAGCAACGGCCTGAAGAACGCCAAGTACACGCTGGCGATGGCGCGCACCAGCGCGCCGCACTCGGCCACCGCGCAGTTCTTCATCAATACCAAGGACAACGGCTTCCTCGACTTCAAGAGCGAGTCGCCACAGGGCTGGGGCTATGCCGTATTCGGCAAGGTGGTCGCGGGCACCGAGGTGGTCGACGCCATCGAAGGCGTGCGCACCGGCAACCGCGGCGGCCACGACGACGTGCCGCTCGAGGACGTGGTGATCCACAGCGTGACCCTGGTGGATTGATCGCCCGATGACAGCGCGCCCCCCGCCGCCGCTGCACAAGCTCTACCAGCTGGCGGCACGGCCGCAGTGGCGCGCGCTGGAGTTCATTTCCGACCTGCACCTGTCGGGGTCGCAGCCGCGCACCTTCGAGGCCTGGGCGCGCTACCTGCGCGACACGAAGGCCGACGCCGTGTACATCCTCGGCGACCTGTTCGAGGTCTGGATCGGCGACGACGCACGCGCGCCCGGCAACTTCGCGCAGCGCGCCGCCGACGTCCTGGCCGGCGCGGCGGCGCGCCGGCATGTTGCCTTCATGGCCGGCAACCGCGACTTCCTCGTCGGCGCCGCGATGCTGCGCGACTGCGGCGTCGAAGCGCTGGCCGACCCGACCGTGCTCGACGCCTGGGGCCAGCCGGTGCTGCTGACCCACGGCGACGCGCTCTGCCTAGACGACGAGGCCTACCAGGCCTTCCGCGCCCAGGTGCGCACCGGTGCGTGGCGCCAGGCCTTCTTGGCGCAGCCGCTCGCCGAGCGCGAGCGCATCGCGCGCGGCATGCGCGACGCAAGCGAGGCTGCCAAGCGGGCCAAGCCGATCGAAGCCTGGGCCGACGTCGATGCGGTGGCTGCGGTGGCGTGGATGCATGCGGCGGGCGCGCGGTCGATGGTGCATGGGCACACCCATCGCCCCGGCAGCGAGGTACTGGCACCGGGCTACACCCGCCATGTGCTGAGCGACTGGGACTGCGACACGCCGTCGTCGCGGCGCGCTCAGGTGCTGCGCCTGACGCGCGACGGCTTCACGCGCATCGAGCTCGACGCCGCCTGATGGTGATCGGCACGGGCTGGTGGTCCGCGCTGCGCCGTCGGCGCGAAGCCCGCGCCCTGCAGCGGCGCGCGATTCCCGACGCGCTGTGGGACCGCACGCTCGACGCCCTGCCCTTCGTGGCCGCGCGCCCAGCCGAGCAGCGCGAGCGCCTGCGACGCCTGGCCAGTCTGTTCCTCGACCGCAAGGAGTTCAGCGGCGGCGGCGGGCTGGAAGTGACCGATGCGATCGCGCTCGCGGTCGCGGTACAGGCCTGCCTGCCGGTGCTCGAGCTGGGCATCGACCAGTACGACGCTTTCGTCGGCATCGTGCTGCATCCCGATGCGGTGGTCGCAGCACGCGAGGTGACCGACGAGCACGGTGTCGTGCATGCCTACGACGAGGAGCTGTCGGGCGAAGCGATGGCCGGCGGGCCGTTGATGCTGTCCTGGGCTGACGTGCTGCCGCCGTCCGGTGAGCCCACCCACGAAGACGAGACCCCCGCGACGGGAGCCTACAACGTGGTGATCCACGAGTTCGCGCATGTGCTCGACATGCGCGATGGCGAGGCCGACGGTGTGCCGCTGTTGCCCAGCGCCGCCGAGCGCCGCGCCTGGCTTGACGTGCTGGTGCCCGAGTTCGACCGCTTCTGCGAGCGCGTCGTCTGCGGCCACGAGACTGTGCTCGACCCCTACGCGGCCGAGGCGCCGGGCGAGTTCTTCGCCGTGGCGTCCGAGGCCTTCTTCGTCACGCCGCAGGCACTGAAAGAAGAACAGCCGGCGTTGTACCGGCTGCTCTGGTCCTACTATCGGCAGGACCCGGCGCGCTACTGACGCCTTACTGGGGCGTCGTGGCGGGCTCGGCCTTGGGCTTGTCCTTCTTCGGCGGCTGGATGTCCAGCAGCGCGTTGCCCGCATCGTCGATGTCGACGGTCAGACGACCACCGTCGACCAGGCGGCCGAACAGCAGTTCGTCGGCCAGCGCACGCCGGATCGTGTCCTGGATCAGGCGCTGCATCGGCCGCGCGCCCATCAGCGGATCGAAGCCCTTCTTTGCCAGGTGCGCGCGCAGCTTGTCGGTGAAGGTGACTTCGACCTTCTTCTCGGCAAGTTGGCCTTCGAGCTCGAGCAGGAACTTGTCGACCACGCGCAGGATGATCTCCTCGTCCAGCGAGCGGAAGCTGATGATCGCGTCGAGCCGGTTGCGGAACTCCGGCGTGAACAGGCGCTTGAGGTCGGCCATCTCGTCGCCCTGCTCGCGCTTGGTGGTGAAGCCGATGGTCGCCTTGTTGATCGTTTCCGCGCCCGCGTTGGTGGTCATGATGATCACCACGTTGCGGAAGTCGGCCTTGCGCCCGTTGTTGTCGGTCAGCGTGCCGTGGTCCATCACCTGCAGCAGGACGTTGAAGACGTCCGGGTGTGCCTTCTCGATCTCGTCGAGCAGCAGCACCGCATGCGGCTTCTTGCTGATGGCTTCCGTGAGCAGGCCGCCCTGGTCGAATCCGACGTAACCCGGCGGCGCGCCGATCAGGCGGCTGACCGCATGGCGCTCCATGTACTCGCTCATGTCGAAGCGGATCAGCTCGATGCCCATGATGAAGGCGAGCTGCTTGGCCACCT
Organism: Aquincola sp.; assembly: GCA_022841885.1. GTDB lineage: Bacteria > Pseudomonadota > Gammaproteobacteria > Burkholderiales > Burkholderiaceae_C > CADEEN01. The sequence continues at coordinate 12,009 of JALHQP010000058.1, forward strand.
CCGTCTTGCCGACGCCGGTAGGGCCGGAGAAGAGGAACGAGCCGATCGGCTTCTCGGGCTTGCCCAGGCCCGAGCGCGCCATCTTGATGGAGGCGGCCAGCGCGTCGATCGCGGCGTCCTGCCCGAACACGACGCTCTTGAGGTCGCGATCCAGGGTCTTGAGCTTGCCGCGGTCGTCGGAGGACACCGACGCCGGCGGGATGCGCGCGATCTTGGAGACGATCTCCTCGACCTCGAGGCGCGTGATCGTCTTCTTCTGCTTGGCCTTGGGCAGGATGCGTTGCGCGGCGCCGGCCTCGTCGATCACGTCGATGGCCTTGTCCGGCAGGTGGCGATCGTTGATGAACTTGGCCGACAGTTCCGCGGCTGCCTGCAGCGCCGTCAGCGCGTACTTGACCTGGTGGTGTTCCTCGAAGCGCGTCTTCAGACCCTTGAGGATCTCGATCGTCTGCTCGACCGTGGGCTCCACCACGTCCACCTTCTGGAAGCGCCGCGACAGCGCGGCGTCCTTCTCGAAGATGCCGCGGTACTCGGTGAAGGTGGTCGCGCCGATGCACTTGATCTGGCCCGACGACAGCGCGGGCTTGAGCAGGTTGCTCGCGTCCAGCGTGCCGCCCGAGGCGGCGCCAGCGCCGATCAGGGTGTGGATTTCGTCGATGAACAGGATCGAGCCCGGTTGATCCTTCAGCGCCTTGAGCACGCCCTTCAGGCGCTGCTCGAAGTCGCCGCGGTACTTGGTGCCGGCCAGCAGCGCTCCCATGTCCAGCGCGTACACCGTGGCATCGCCCAGCACCTCGGGCACGTCGGCCTGGGTGATGCGCCAGGCCAGCCCTTCGGCGATCGCGGTCTTGCCGACGCCCGCCTCGCCGACCAGCAGCGGGTTGTTCTTGCGCCGGCGGCACAGCACCTGGATCACGCGCTCGACCTCGTTCTCGCGCCCGATCAAGGGGTCGATCTTGCCGTCGCGGGCGAGCTGGTTCAGGTTCTGCGTGAACTGGTCGAGCGGCGACCCCTTGGTCTCGCCCGCCTCTTCCTTCTCGCCTTCGCTGCCGCTGGACTCGTTGCCCTTGGCCGGCTCGGGCGGATCGCTCTTCTTGATGCCGTGGGCGATGAAGTTCACCACGTCCAGCCGCGTCACGCCCTGCTGGTGCAGGTAGTAGACGGCATGCGAGTCCTTCTCGCCGAAGATCGCCACCAGCACGTTGGCGCCGGTCACTTCCTTCTTGCCGCTGCCGGTGGACTGCACGTGCATGATCGCGCGCTGGATCACGCGCTGGAAGCCGAGCGTCGGCTGCGTGTCCACCTCCTCGTCGCCGCCGACGGTGGGGGTGTTCTCCTTGATGAAGCCCACCAGGCTCTTGCGCAGGTCCTCGATGTTGGCGGCACAGGCGCGCAGCACCTCGGCCGCGGAGGGATTGTCCAGCAGCGCGAGCAGCAGGTGCTCGACGGTGATGAACTCGTGGCGCTGCTGGCGAGCTTCGACGAACGCCATGTGCAGGCTGACTTCCAGTTCTTGCGCGATCATGCGGCCTCCAGGGTGCATTGCAGCGGGTGTCCTGCCCGCTTGGCCGCAGCCTGCACCAGTTCAACTTTGGTTGCGGCGATGTCCTTGCTGTAGACGCCGCAGACGGCCCGCCCCTCATGGTGGATCTTCAGCATGATCTGGGTGGCGGTTTCGAAGTCGTGCAGAAAGTACTCCTGGAGCACCAGCACCACGAACTCCATGGGCGTGTAGTCGTCGTTGAGCATCACCACCTGATACAGCTTGGGCGGCTCGACGCGCTGCTCCTTCTTCTCCGCCACGACCGAGCCTTCGCCCTCGTCACGCCCGGGCAGACCCGGGTTGACGGGAGGCATCGGCGGCGGGGACGTGGCCATGCGAATCATTCTATGACGCTGCTTTCGTCAGCGCTGTGCAGGGATGTGCAGGCGCGGCGACGGCGTTCAAGGGTCACACGGCGGGCCGTCGCAAAGGGCATGCCGCCTTGACAAGCCGGAGCCGCGATCCGGACAATGCCAGTTGGTCGGCCGCGTTCGACGGACCACCCTGCGAGGAGACAAGACCATGCCTTTCGGCCGCGTCAAGTGGTTCAACGACGCCAAGGGATTCGGGTTCATCGAGCCCGAAGGCGGCGGCGGCGACGTGTTTGCCCATTTCTCGGCGATCCAGATGGACGGCTTTCGCACGCTCAAGCAAGGCGCGCGGGTGTCGTACGAGCTGGTCCAAGGCCCCAAGGGCGAGCAGGCGCAGAACATCCAGGCCGCCGCCGAAGACCAGGCCGTGCCCACGACGACCGCCGCCAGCACCTGAAGGGCACGCAACGCCCAGCAAAAAGCCCGCCAGTTCGGCGGGCTTTCTCTTTGCGGGCCGGGGTCTGGTCACATGTGGTCGATCATCACCTGGCCGAAGCCCGAGCACGACACCTGGGTGGCGCCGTCCATCAGGCGCGCGAAGTCGTAGGTGACCTTCTTGCTCAGGATCGACTTCTCGAGCGAGCTGATGACCAGGTCGGCCGCCTCGGTCCAGCCCATGTGGCGCAGCATCATCTCGGCCGACAGGATCTCGGAACCGGGGTTGACATAGTCCTTGCCGGCGTACTTGGGGGCCGTGCCGTGGGTGGCCTCGAACATGGCCACCGAGTCCGACAGGTTGGCGCCCGGCGCGATGCCAATGCCACCGACCTGCGCGGCCAGCGCGTCGCTGATGTAGTCGCCGTTCAGATTCAGCGTCGCCACCACCGAGTACTCGGCCGGGCGCAGCAGGATCTGCTGCAGGAAGGCGTCGGCGATCGAGTCCTTGACCACGATGTCCTTGCCGGTGCGCGGGTTCTTGAACTTGCACCACGGGCCGCCGTCGATCGGCTGGGCGCCGAACTCCTTCTGCGCCAGCGCGTAGGCCCAGTCACGGAAGCCACCCTCGGTGAACTTCATGATGTTGCCCTTGTGCACGATGGTCACGCTGGGCTTGTCGTTGTCGATCGCGTACTGGATGGCCTTGCGCACCAGGCGCTCGGTGCCTTCGCGGCTGACCGGCTTGATGCCGATGCCCGAGGTGCTGGGGAAGCGGATCTTCGTGACCCCCATCTCCTTGATCAGGAAATCGATCACCTTCTTGGCCTTGTCGCTCTCGGCCTGGTACTCGATGCCGGCGTAGATGTCCTCCGAGTTCTCGCGGAAGATCACCATGTTGGTCTTCTCCGGCTCCTTCAGCGGGCTGGGCACGCCCTTGAAGTACTGGATCGGTCGCAGGCAGACGTACAGGTCCAGTTCCTGGCGCAGCGCCACGTTCAGCGAGCGGATGCCGCCGCCCACCGGCGTGGTCAGCGGGCCCTTGATCGAGACCACGTACTCCTTGACCACGGCCAACGTTTCCTCGGGCAGCCAGACATCGGGGCCGTAGACCTTGGTCGACTTCTCGCCGGCGTAGACCTCCATCCAGTGGATCTTCTTCTGGCCGCCGTAGGCCTTGGCCACCGCCGCGTCCACCACCTTGATCATCACCGGAGTGATGTCCAAGCCCGTGCCGTCGCCCTCGATGAAGGGAATGATCGGGTTGTCGGGGACGTTGAGCGAAAAGTCCTTGTTGACGGTGATCTTCTGGCCGCCTTGGGGGACCTTGATGTGCTGGTACATGGTGGGCTGGCGTTCCTGGCGTTAGGGACAGTACTGAGGCTTGCGATTCTAGTTGCATGTCAACCGATCGGCCCGGGCTGGCGTTGCCGGCTCGCCTCCTCTGCACCCGCTGGGAGGGAGGCGTCATCAAAAAACTTTCGAAAGGTACTGACATGAACAAGCTCCTGGCCGCCCTGATCGCTGCCGCCTTCGCCACCACCGGCTTCGCTGCCGATGCCAAGAAGGAAGAGAAGAAGGCTGAAGCCAAGCCGGCCGCTGCTGCCGCCTCGGCCGCTCCGGTTGCCAAGAAGGAAGAAGCCAAGCCTGCCGCGAAGGCCGCTGAAGCCAAGCCCGCTGCCAAGGCCGAAGAAAAGAAGAAGTAATCGAGTCCGTCTTCGGAATCACGAACGCCCGGCCTGCGCCGGGCGTTTCTTTTTGGGCTGGCCCTTGTAGCGCAGGCGCCTCGCTTCCTTCGGGTCCACCGTCAGCGCGCGGTAGATCTCGACGCGGTCGCGATCGCGCAGCACGGTCGACGGCGGTTGGCGCCGTCCCCAGATGCCGAACGCCAGGCCCTCGGGCGATGCGTCCCCGAGCAGGCCGCTGGCCCGCACGGCGTCCGCCAGCGTGCTGCCCGCGCTCAGTGTCAGCTGGCGGATCTCGACCGTCCGCGCCGCGGCACTGAAGACGACCTCGACCTGCAGCAGGCCCTCAGCGTGGCCCATGCACCTGCTCCGCGCGCTGCACGAACGAGTCGACCAGGGTGTCGGCAATGCGATCGAACACCGGGCTGACCAGCGCCTCCAGCGCCGCATTGGCGAAGGCATAACGCAGGTCGAAGCCGATGCGGCAGGCCGCGGCGTCCACGTCCAGCGTCTGGCCAGCGCGTCCCACCGGCGCGAAGGCCCAGGTGCCCTCGAGTTCGGAGAACGGCCCGTCGACCAGTTGCACCCGCACCTCCTGTGCCCCGCGGTGCACGTTGCGCGTCGTGAACGCATGCCGCACGCCGCCCTTGGCCAGGGTCAGGCGCGCGGTCATCCCGTCGTCGTGCTGCTCGACCACCTCGGCGCGCTCGCACCAGGGCAGGAACTGCGGGTAGTCCTGCACCGCCGTCACCAGCTCGAACATCTCGCGCGGCGAGTACCAGAGCAGAACCGAGCGCTTGACGTGCTTCATAGAATGCCCAAATTGTAGGAACCCCATGTCCATCGCCGAGAACCGCCGCGCCCGCCACGAGTACCACATCGAAGAGACGTTCGAGGCTGGCATGGTGCTGTCCGGCTGGGAGATCAAGGCGATCCGCGCCGGCCAGGTGCAGTTGACCGACGGTTACGTGGTCATCCGAGACGGCGAGCTCTACCTGATCGGCTGCCGCATCAACGCGCTGCGTTCGGCGTCCACGCATGTGTCGCCCGAGCCCGACCGCACGAAGAAGCTGCTGATGCGCAAGGAAGAGATCCGGCGCCTGATCGGCAAGGTCGAGCAGCGCGGCTTCACGCTGGTGCCGCTGGACCTGCACTTCAAGGGTGGGCGCGTCAAGGCGCAGATCGCCTTGGCCAAGGGCAAGGCGCAGCACGACAAGCGCGAGACCGAGAAGCAACGCGACTGGGAGCGCGAGAAGGGCCGCCTGATGCGGCACAAGGTCTCAGCCGGCAAGCAGTCCTAGCGCCTGGGTCGCGTCGGCCACCAGGTCGTCGACCGACTCGAGCCCGAGGCAGAAACGCACGAGCGTTCCCTCGTACGGCGTCCTGCCATCGCGGATCGCCTTGGTGTCGTAGGGCACGGCCAGGCTGACCGGCCCGCCCCAGCTCCAGCCGATGCGAAACAGCCGCAGCGCATCGACGAAGGCGTCGACCTGCTGCGCGCTAAAGCGCCGATCGAACACCACGCTGACCAGCCCGGCCGCGGCGCGGCAGTGGCTGCGCCAATGTACGTGGCCCGGGGAGCCGGGCAAGGCCGGGTGCAGCACCTGGGCGAACTCGGGGCGCGTGGTGCACCAGGCCGCGAAGGCGCGCCCGGCCGCGTCCTGCGCGGCATAGCGCAGCGGCAGGCTTGGCAAGGCGCGCAGGATGGCTGCCGCGTCGTCGACGCCGACGCCGTGGCCGATGCGGCTGCGGCACAGCGCCAGGCGCCGGTACAGCGCGTCGTCGCGGCAGACCACCGAGCCCATCAGCACGTCGCCGCCGCCCGAGGGGTACTTGGTCAGCGCGTGCACGGTGATGTCGATGCCGAGCTCGAACGCGTCGAAGGCCAGCCCCGCGCCCCAGGTGTTGTCCAACGCGATCGCGGCCTGCGGCGCGTGTTCGCGCACGGTGGCCACGAGCGTGCGCAGGTCGGGAAATTCGAGTGTCACCGAGCCCGGCGCTTCGAGCCAGACCAGCTTGGTCGCCGGCGTCAGCGCCGCCGCCAGCGTGTCAGGCTGCAGCGGGTCGTACACTGCGTGGCCGATGCCCCAGGCGGCGAGCTCGTGGCGCGTGAAGGCCTTGTTCGGGCCGTACACGTTGTCCGGCAGCAGCACCTGGTCGCCGATGGCCAGCAGCGCCATGTCCACCAGGCTGATCGCCGCCAGGCCGCTGGGCACCAGCATCGCATGGGTGCCGCCTTCGAGCGTGGCCAGGCGTTCCTCGAGCGTGAAGGTGGTGGGCGTGCCGTGCAGGCCGTAGGTGTAGGCGCTGCGGTCGAGCCAGGTGCGCGAACGCAGCGCGGCGACGTTCGGGAAGAAGACGGTCGAGCCCTTGACCACCGGCACGGCGGGCGACTCAAAGCCTTCTGGCGCCCGGTAAGGGTGGTGGATCAGCGGCGTGCGCTTGTCGTGATCGTCGGTCATCGCAAGTTCAGACTGGCACGCCGACCAGGTCGTGCCCCTCGGTGGCCACGATGCGCGCGCGCGCAAACTCGCCAACCTTGAGCACCTTGCTCGCCTTCTCGGGCGGCAACAGGCGCACCGTGCCGTCGATCTCGGGCGCGTCGGCATAGCTGCGCCCCACCCCACCCCTGCGGCCCAGGGCCGGCGCGCTGTCGACCAGCACCTGCATCGTCGCGCCGATGCGCCGCTGCAATCGTGTGGCCGACGCGGCTTCGGCCGCGGCCATGAAGCGGGCGCGGCGCTCCTCGCGCAGTTCGGTGGGCAGCATGCCCGGCAGCTCGTTTGCCGCCGCGCCCTTGACCGGCGAGTAGGCGAAACAGCCCGCGCGGTCGATGCCGGCCTCGTCGACGAACTGCAGCAGATGCGCGAACTCGGCCTCGGTCTCGCCCGGAAAGCCGGCGATGAAGGTGCTGCGCACGACCAGCTCGGGACAGATCTCGCGCCAGCGCGCCAGGCGCTCGAGGTTTTTCTCACCGCTGGCCGGGCGCTTCATGCGCCTGAGCACGTCCGGGTGCGAATGCTGGAAAGGCACGTCCAGGTAGGGCAGCACGCGGCCGGCGGCCATCAGCGGCAGCACGTCGTCGACATGCGGGTACGGGTAGACATAGTGCAGGCGCACCCAGGCACCGTGCGCCTCGGCCAGGTCGCCGAGCTTCTCGCACAACTCGAGCATGCGCGTCTTGACCGGTGCCCCGTTCCAGAAGCCGGTGCGGTACTTCTGGTCCACACCGTAGGCACTGGTGTCTTGGCTGACGACGAGCAGCTCCTTGACGCCGGCCTCGAACAGCGCGCGCGCTTCGTTCAGCACGTCGCCGATCGGCCGCGACACCAGGTCGCCGCGCATCGACGGGATGATGCAGAAGGTGCAGCGGTGGTTGCAGCCTTCGCTGATCTTGAGATACGCGTAGTGCTTCGGCGTCAGCTTGATCCCCTGGGGCGGCACCAGGTCGGTGAACGGATCGTGCGGCTTGGGCAGGTGCGTGTGCACCGCGTCCATCACCTCGGCCGTCGCGTGAGGCCCGGTCACGGCGAGCACCTTCGGGTGAACCTGGCGCACCAGGTTGCCGCCGTCGTCGGCCGCCTTCGCGCCCAGGCAGCCGGTGACAATCACCTTGCCGTTCTCGGCCAGCGCCTCGCCGATCGCGTCCAGGCTTTCCTTGACCGCGTCGTCGATGAAGCCGCAGGTGTTGACGATCACCAGGTCGGCGCCCGCGTAGCTCTTGCTCGTGGCGTAGCCCTCGGCCGAGAGCTGGGTCAGGATCAGTTCGGAATCGGTCAGCGCCTTCGGGCAGCCGAGCGAGACGAAACCGACTTTGGGAGGGGCGGCGACATCGGACATGCCGCCATTGTCGCCTTGGGGCGAGACACTACTTCTTTGGCGCCCCAAAGCCCGGGAACAGCGTGCCCGCCTGCTCCTGCATCTGCTTGAACAGCTGCTGCGACTGCTCGAGGTAGTTGCCCATCAGGTTGGGCACCGGCGCGCCGGTGCCGCCGAGCACCCGCCCCTGCATGTCGGCGAAGGCCTTCATGTTCTGCTCGAACCAGCTGCCCATCGCACCCTGCATCGCATGGCCGTAGAAGCGGATCATCTGCGACAGCGTCTCGGTGGAGAACATCGGTACGCCGCCGCTCTCCTCCTCCAGGATGATCTGCAACAGGATGCTGCGCGTCAGGTCGCTGCCGTCCTTGGCCTCGCGCACCTCGAAGGCCTGGCCGTCGAGCACCATCTGCTTGACATCGGCCAGCGTGATGTACGAACTCGACTGCGTGTCGTACAGGCGCCGGTTCGGGTACTTCTTGAGCACGCGCACGCCGGGCGCGGCGGGCGCCGGCGCATCAGCTGCGTGGGCGGAGGCTCGGGCACGGCGGGCGGTGGGCATGGTGTCGGAGCGGTCCATCGAACAAGGGTGCGACTCATTCTAGGAGGCGGCCCGTGGACCCTAGCGGCGGGCGTGGCGGGGTTTACCCGCCCGCCACGCGCTCGATCAACGGTGAGACGCGGCGCGGCGCGCGCGCGGCGATCGTGATCGCACGACCGAGGCGCTCGCCGGCGGCGGCGGCCGCGTCCCGGCTTGCGGCATGCACCTTCAGCAAGGGCTCGCCCGCGGCCACGAGCGAGCCGAGTGGTCGCACGTCCGACAGGCCGACCGACACGTCCACCTCGTCGCTGGCACGGCGCCGGCCGCCACCGAGGTCGACCACCGCCAGCCCGATGGCACGCGTGTCCATTGCCGCGATCACGCCGCCGCGCGGCGCCGCCAGCTCGACCACGACGCGCGCCCTGGTCAGCCCCGCGAAGCGCGCCGCCAGCACGTCGCGCGGGCCGCCGAGCGAGCACACCATGCGCACGAAGC
>JALHQP010000059.1 GCA_022841885.1 Aquincola sp.
AACACAAGCGCATGTTCATGGCCATGAAGCGCGAAGTCCTTCGGCTCGGCGGCTACCAGCAGGAGTTCTTCATCACCCAGACCCCGCACCTCGCAACGATGGCCGATGCAATCATCGACTTCGACGCCATGCAGGCCGATGCGCATTCAGATGTTGACCTGGTTGCTGAAGAAGCTCGTAGGTAGGTGGGTTCAGTCGACGCACCTCGAACTTCGACGCGCACCACACAGGCACTCCTCACGCTGCGCTCCGAACGTACACGATGCGCGTAAAGCGAACGCTCGGATGCGAAGGCCGTACGTCAGTGCCCCGCCATTACGCGTCGTTCGCCCCTGTGCCTATCAACGGACTTCGAAGCGGGTGATGACCCAAAATGCCCTGGCGCCGGGGGCGAAGACTCGGCACCCCGGCTGCCTCAGTCCAGCTTCACCTTCGCCTCCCTGATGACCTTCCCCCACTTGGCGGTTTCCGCGTCGATGAACGCCGCGAACTCCTCGGGGGTGCTGCCGGCCGGCAGCGTCCCCATGCCTTCGAGCCGGGTCTTCACGTCGTCGAGGCGGACGATCTTGGCCACCTCGTCGGACACGCGCTTGATGATCGCCGGTGGCGTGCGTGCCGGCGCCAGCAGGCCGGCCCAGGTGCTGCCGGTGAAGCCGGCGATGCCCTGCTCGATGAAGGTCGGCACGTCGGGCAGCATCGGCAGCCGGCGCTCGGCGGCGACGCCGATCAGGCGCACCTGGCCGGTCTTGCCGGGGTTGATCAGGCCCGAGGCGGCGTCGAACAGCAGGTGGATCTGCCCGCCCATCAGGTCCTGCAGCGCCGCGGCCGCGCCCTTGTAGGGGATGTGGACCATGTCGGTCTGCGTCAGCGACTTCAGCAGCTCGGTCGTCAGGTGCGCCGCCGCGCCGTTGCCGCTCGAGCCGAAGCTCACCTTGCCCGGGTTCTGCTTGGCGTAGGCGACAAGCTCCTTCGCGTTCTTGAACGGCGCGTCGTTGTTGACTGCGGCCACCAGCGGCGAGACGCCGATCAGCGACACCGCGGCCAGGTCGTTGCGGTTGTCGTACGGCAGCTTGGCGTAGAGCGAGGGGTTGGCCGCGTGGGCGGCGATGACGATGACGAAGCTGTAGCCGTCGGGCGCGGACCGGGCCAGGTCGGCGACGCCGATGGTGCCGTTGGCGCCGGCCTTGTTGTCCACCACGATGGTCTGGCCGAGCCGCTCCTGCAGCTTCTGGCCGATCAGGCGCGCCGTCACGTCGGTGAAGCCGCCGGGCGGGTAGGGGACGACGATGCGGATCGGCTTGGCGGGCCAGGCCTGTGCGAAGGCGGTGGGCGTTGCCAACGTCGCGGCGAGGCCGAGGTTGAAGACGCGGCGGGTCGGATGGTGGGTCATGGTGGTGTTGTCCTCTCGGTCGGGTGGAGATCAGATTCAGACGGGCCCGTGCATCTCGCGCAGGTCGCGCTTGAGCACCTTGCCGATGGGGCTGCGCGGCAGCGCATCGATCGAGCGCAGGCTGTGCAGGCGCTGCGTCTTGCCGAGCCGGGCGTTGGCCCACTGCAGCAGCGCCGCATCGTCGGTTGTCTCGGCGCCCGCGCGACGCACGACGAAGGCCACCGGGGTCTCGCCCCACTGGCGCGAGGGCACGCCGACGACGGCCGCCTCCGCCAGTGCTGGGTGCTCGCGCAGCACCGCCTCCAGGTCGCTCGGGTAGATGTTGAAGCCGCCCGAGATGATCACGTCCTTGCGCCGGTCGAGCAGCGTCAGGAAGCCGTCGGCGTCGAAGCGGCCGATGTCGCCGGTTCGGATGAAGCGCTTGCCGCTGGGGTCGAACCACTCGGCTTCGCGCGTCGCCTCGGCGCGCTTGTGGTAGCCGCTCATCATGCCCGGCGAATGGCCGACCACCTCGCCCGCTTCGCCGGGTGCGACCTCGCGCCCGGCCTCGTCGATCAGCCGGATCTCGTGGCCGGGCGCCGGGCGGCCGACGGTGTGCAGCTTGTCGGGATGAAGGTGCGCTTCGAGGATGCAGCTGCCGCCGCCCTCGGTCATGCCGTAGAACTCGACCAGCGCGCCCGGCCAGCGTCGCAGCACCTCGGCCTTCAGCGCCGGTGCGAAGGGCGCGCTGGTGGAGAACTTGTAGCGAAGGCTCGACAGGTCGTGGTGGTCGAACTCGGGCCGCGCGAGCAGGCGCTCGTATTGCACCGGCACCAGCATCGCGTGCGTGACGCGATGCGCCTGCGCCAGCGCCAGCCACGCCTTCGCGTCGAACTTGGGCATCAGCAGCACGGTGCCGCCGAAGGTGAGCGTCGGGAAGAACACCACCAGCGTCGTGTTCGAGTACAGCGGCGTCGCCAGCAGCGTCACCGTGTCGGCGCCGTAGCCGTAGCGCGCCGCGCGCGACGCGTAGGCCCAGCGCATCGCATGCGACTGCACGATGCCCTTGGGCTCGCCGGTCGTGCCCGACGAGTAGATGATGTTGAAGGCGGCGCCGGGCTCGATCGCCACCGGGCGCGGCGCTTCGCAGCCGGCCAGCCAGTCGTCAAACGGCCGGCCGGCCGCCGAGCCGTCGAGCGCGACGCGCGGCGGGCCGCCGTCGCCGACGTCGATCTCTCCCGTGGTGAACAGCAGCTTGGCCTCGGCGTCGGCCAGCATGCGTTGCAGGCTCGCGGGCGTGGCGCCCGGCGCCAGCGGCGCCACCACCACGCCGGCGCGCAGGGCGCCGAGGAAGACGCAGGCGTACTCGATCGAACTGGCCGCGCAGAGGGCGATGGCAGCGCCGGGCGCGAGGCCATCGCGCTGCAGCGCGGCCGCGATGCGGTCCATATGCCGGTCGAGCGTGGCGTAGTCCACGCTGCGCTCGCCTTCGACGAGCGCGCGCGCCGCCGGTGATTGCTGCGCATGCAGCCGGATGCGGCTTGCGATGTCGGAAAAGGCCGGCAGCGCTGCCGGCTCGGTGGTCGTCATGCGGGGGTCCTCAATAACCGGCGCGGCGGTCGACCGCGTGCGGCTGCGGCAGGCCGTCGCGCGCCCGCTGCAGCGCGTCCAGGCATTGCTGCGCCACCGTCTCGGTGCTCGCCTGCGCGGCGATGTGCGGCGTGGCCAGCACGCGCGGGTGGCGCCAGATCCAGTGCTCCGGCTTGGGCGGCTCGCGCTCGAAGACGTCGAGCGCCGCGCCGGCCAGATGGCCCTCGTCGAGCAGCAGGCGCAGGTCGGCTTCCACCAGGTGCTCGCCGCGCCCCACGTTCACCAGGACCGCGCCGCGCGGCAGCCGGCGCAGCGTCGCGGCATCGAGCAGGCCGCGCGTGTCGGCGGTGAGCGGCAGCGTGCAGACGAGGATATCGCTGCGCGCGAGCAGCCGGTGCAAGCCATCGGTGCCGCTGAACACCTGCACGCCGGGCCACTCGCGTCCGCGCCGTACCCAGGCCGACACTTCGTAGCCCAGCGGCGCGAAGGCACGCGCCACCGCCTGCCCCACCGCACCGAGCCCGAGCAGGCCGACGCGGCAGCGCGACGCGGGCCGCACCGGGTGCCGCCGCCACTCGGCGCGCGACTGCTGCTGCTCGTAGAGCGGCAGCTCGCGCGTGAAGCGCAGCGTGCAGGCCAGCACGTACTGGGCGATCTCCTGCGCTTGCAGCGGATCGACCACGCGCGTCACGCTCACGTGGTCGGGAACATCCTCGACGAGCAGCTTCTCGGCGCCCGCGCCGACCGAGCACAGCACCCGCAGTTTCGGGTAGCGCGGCACCGTGCCCGGTTTCAGGCGCCAGGCCAGCAGCGCCTCCACCTTCTCGGCGGGCGGGTCATCGGCCTCGCTCCACACCGGGATGCCGGGCGCCAGCGCGCGCAGCGCGTCGACGAAGGGTTGCGCCGGCAGCGGCGACGACAGCACCAGGATCGCCATCGCGCGTCAGGCGTCGTAGCCGGGCAGCCGGCGGTCGAGGCGGCGCAGCAGCGCGGGCCAGAGCAGGTTCGCGCCCTGGCCGCGCGTCACTTCGCGGCTTTGCTGCGGCATGCCGTCGACGATTGCCTGCGGCACTTCGAGCAGCGCGCCGCCGCCGGCCTGCGCCAGCAGCTGGATGCGGCAGGCCGCGTCGAGGATGTACATGCCCTGGAACGCCTCGGCGACGCTGCGCCCGCAGGCCAGCAGCCCGTGGTTGCGCAGGATCATCAGGCTGCGCGTGCCCAGGTCGGCCACCAGCCGCGCGCGCTCGGCGTCGCGCAGTGCCAGGCCCTCGTAGTCGTGGTACGCCAGGCGACCGAGCACCAGCGCGGCCTGCTGCGAGATCGGCAGCAAGCCGGCGGCCTGTGCCGCCACGGCCACGCCGTGCAGCGTGTGGGTGTGCAGCACGCAGTGCACGTCGGGCCGTGCCTCGTGCACGGCGCTGTGGATGACGAAGCCGGCGGGGTTGATCGCGAACGGCGTGTCCATCAGCGGCCGTCCGGCGTGATCGACCTTGACCAGGCTCGAGGCGGTGATCTCCTCGAAGAACAGGCCATAGGGATTGATCAGGAACTGGTCGTCCGCCTCCGGCACGCGCGCCGAGATGTGGGTGAAGACGAGGTCGTCCCAGCCGAACAGCGCGACCAGCCGGTAGCAGGCCGCGAGCTCCACCCGTGCCTGCCACTCGGGCGCCGGGACCGCGTCGCGCAGACTCATTTCGCGGCCAGCCCGAGGCGCTCGATCAGCACCTTGTCCTTGACGAAGGTCTCGCCCGCCCACTTCGCGTAGTCCTCGCCGCTGCGGTACCAGAGGTCCTGGTTCAACTCTTCGAGCAACGCCAGGTGCTTCGGGTCGTCCATCGCCTTCCTGAACGCGTCGTGCAGCGTCTTGACGACGGCCGGGTCCATGCCCTTGGGCCCGACGATGCCGTACGGTGACTGCGAGACCACGCCGTAGCCCAGCTCCTTGGCGGTCGGCACGTTCGGCCAGCGCTTGGTGCGCTTCTCGCCGAAGGTCACGAGCAGACGCATCTGGCCGCCGTCGACGAACTTGTCCCAGCCGGTCGCGTCGCTCTGCGCCATCACGTGGCCGCCGAGCAGGGCCTGCTGCAGATCGGCGTTGCCCTTGAACGGGACGTGGTTGAGCTGGACCTTGGCGTTCAACGCCAGCTCTTCCATCAGCAGGTGCGGCGAGCTGCCGGCGCCGGTCGAGCCGTAGTCGATCTTGCCGGGCTCCTTGCGTGCTGCCTCGATGTAGTCCTTGAAGGTCTTGTACGGCGAGTCGGCGCGCACGGTGAAGCCGAAGGTGTAGCCCGAGACGCCGACGATGTACGTGAAGTCCTTGAGCGGGTCCCACTGCATCTTCTGCATGTGCGGGATGCGCAGCATGCCCAGCGGGAACTGCGCGATGGTGTAGCCGTCGGGCTTGGCCGTCATCGCCATCGTGCCCGGGCCGAGCGTGCCGCCGCCGCCGGGCTTGTTCTCGATGATGATGTTCTGGCCCAGCTGCTTGCCCGCAAGCTCGGCCAGCAAGCGCATGTGGCGGTCCGTCGAGCCGCCGGCGGGCCAGGGCACGATCAGCGTGATCGCCTTGCTCGGGTAGCTCTGGGCGCTCGCGCCCAGCGGCGCCAGCAGCGCCGTGGCGCAGGCACTCGCCAGCAGCATGCGGCGTGATAGGGGGGTGTTCATGGAGTGTCTCCTTGGGGTGGGTGGGATGAAACTTTCGCCGCTTGGTTCTCGCGCTCCTGCAGCTCGCGCCACATCACCTTGCCCGAACCGGACTTGGGCAGGGAGGGCACGATCTGAACGATGCGCGGGCTCTTGTAGGCCGCCATGTGCTGGTGGGCCCAATCGATGATCTGCTGCTCGGTGAGCTCGTGCCCGGGCTTGAGCACCACCAGCGCCTTGACCGTCTCGCCGCGCCGCGCATCGGCCGCCGCGATCACGCAGGCCTCCTGGATCGCGGGGTGGCGGTACATCAGCGCCTCGACTTCCGCCGGCCAGACCTTGTAGCCCGACGCATTGATCATGCGCTTGAGCCGGTCGGTCATGAAGAAGTAGCCGTCGGCGTCGACGAAGGCGAGGTCGCCGGTGCGCAGGAAGCGCTTGCCGTCGAGCTCGACGAAGCTGGCCGCCGTGGCCTCGGGGTTGTTCCAGTAGCCCTGCATCACCTGCGGCCCGTGGACCACGACCTCGCCGCTCTCGCCGGGTGGCAGCTCGCGCAGCGTGTCGGGGTCGACGACGCGCGCGTCGACGTCGAACACGGGGATGCCCAGGCACTGCGGCTTGGGCCGCTGCGGCGGGTTGATGTGGGTCGCGGCCATCGTTTCCGACATGCCGTAGCCTTCGACGTAGGGCAGCCCGACGAGTTCCTCGAGCCGCCGCGCCACCGCTTCGGGCATCGCCGCGCCGCCGCCGCGGATGACCTGCAGGCTCGACAGGTCGTGGTCCGCGAGCGTGGGCTGGGCCAGGAAGTCGACCAGCATCGCGGTGATGGTCTGCCAAGTGGTGACGCCGTAGCGCTGGATGCAGACGGCCGCGGCCTCGCGGTCCCAGCGCGGCAGCACCACGATCGTGGCGCCGGCGTACATTGGCCCGTTCATGCTGCCCGACAGGCCCGTGACATGGAAGAACGGCAGCGCCGACAGGAACACCGCGTCCTGGGTGCGCGAGAACCAGACCGTGCCGCCGACCAGCGTGCTCATTACGCTGCGGTGGGTGTGCACGCAGCCCTTGGGCGTGCCGGTGGTGCCCGAGGTGTAGGGCATGACGCAGGGGTCGTCAGGCCCGGCCGTCAGCGGGCCGGGTTGCAGGCCGCGCGCCAGCGCGTCGGTCCACGGCATCACGCCGGGTGCGCGCGGCACGTCGCGGGCGGCCGCGACGAAGTCGGGTACGCGCAGGTCGGTCGGCTGATTCAGGTAGTCGCTGTAGGTGGCCACGACAAGGTGTTGCAGGCCCCGGTCGGACTCACGCAGCAGCGGCTGCATCTGCGCCAGCAGTTCCTGTGCGACGAAGGCCGTGCCGGCCTGGCAGTCGTCGACGTAGTGGCGCAGCTCGTCGGTGCGGTTCATCGGGTTGACCGGCACCACGACCGCGTTGGCGCGCAGGATGGCGTAGAAGGCGAGCACCCATTGCGGGCTGTTCTGCATGTACAGCAGCACGCGGTCGCCGGCCTTGACGCCGCATTCGTGCTGCAGATAGCCGGCCAGGCGCTCGGCCTCGTCCTTGAACTCGGCGAAGGTCACCGCCGTGTCGTAGAAGACGATGAACGGCTTGTGTGGATAGCGCGCCGCCGACACCTCGGCGTTGTGGAAGACGTTGGTCTGCGGCAGCGTCAGGTGGCGCGGCACGAGCGGCGGCCAGTGCTGGAAATGCGGTGGGCGGGCGGACGACATGATCGGCCTCAGGGTGTGTCGGCGTAGCGTGCGAGCTCCACCTTGGCGATCGCGTTGCGGTGCACTTCGTCGGGGCCGTCGGCAAAGCGCAGCGTGCGCGTGCTGGCGTAGGCGCGCGCCAGACCGAAGTCGTCGCTGACCGAGCCGCCGCCGTGCAACTGCATCGCCCAGTCGATCACCTGGCCGGCCATGCTCGGCGCGGCCACCTTGATCATCGCGATCTCCCGGCGCGCCGCCTTGTTGCCGACGGTGTCCATCTTCCAGGCCGCGTGCAGCACCAGCCAGCGCGCCTGGTCGATCAGGATGCGCGACTGCGCGATGCGCTCGCGCGTGACGCCCTGGTCCGACAGCTTGCGGCCGAAGGCCACGCGCTTCAACGAGCGCCGGCACATCATCTCGAGCGCACGCTCGGCGCGGCCGATCACGCGCATGCAATGGTGGATGCGGCCCGGCCCGAGCCGGCCCTGCGCGATCTCGAAGCCGCGGCCCTCGCCGAGCAGCATGTTGGATGCCGGGACGCGCACGTTCTCGAACAGCACTTCGGCGTGGCCGTGCGGCGCGTCGTCGTAGCCGAACACCGGCAGGTGGCGCAGCACCTTCACGCCTGGCGTGTCCATCGGCACCAGGATCATCGACTGGCGCTTGTGCGCGTCGGCATGGTCGGGTGACGACTGGCCCATGAAGATGAGGATGCGGCAGCGCGGGTCGTTGGCGCCGGAGGTCCACCACTTGCGGCCGTTGATGACGTAGTGCTCGCCGTCGCGCTCGATGCGCGACTGAATGTTGGTGGCGTCCGACGAGGCCACGTCGGGCTCGGTCATCGCGAAGGCCGAGCGGATCGTGCCGTCGAGCAGCGGCAGCAGCCATTGCTTCTGCTGCTCGGGCGTTGCGTAGCGCACCAGCGTTTCCATGTTGCCGGTGTCGGGGGCCGAGCAGTTGAAGGGCTCGGCGCCGATCGGCGAGCGGCCCATGATCTCGCACAGCGGCGCGTATTCGACGTTGGTCAGGCCCGCGCCGTGGCTCGACTCGGGCAGGAACAGGTTCCACAGCCCGGCCTCGCGCGCCTTGGCCTTGAGCTGCTCCATCGCCGGCGCCGGCTGCCAGGCATTGCCGGCCGCGCGGTGCGCGTCCATCTCGGCCTCGAAGCGCTGCTCGGCCGGCAGCACGTGCTCGTCCATGAATGCGGTGAGCCGCTGCTGCAAGGCCTTGACCTTGGGGGAATGTTCGAAGTCCATGGTTCAGCCTTTGCCGATGTCTTGCGCCAGCGCCCAGGCCTGCTCGGCCAGCGGACGCGCGCGTTTTCCGGTCTCGATCGCCTGTGCGCTCGAGGCATTGCCCTGCAGCGCACGCGCTGCTACGCCTTGCAGGATGCCGACGAGCCGGAACATGTTGAAGACGAGGTGGTAGGTCCACTCGTCGGCGCTCGGCTCGCGCGACGCGCCGACGCGGTCGAGGTAGCGGCGCAGGTACGGCGCTTCGCTCGGGATGCCGAGTGCCGCGATGTCGGCGCCGGCCAGGCCTTGCGGCGGCGGCAGGTGCCAGCGCATGCAGTGGTAGGCGAAGTCCGCGAGCGGATCGCCGAGCGTGGACAGCTCCCAGTCGAGCACGGCGAGGATGCGCGGCTCGGTCGGATGGAAGATCACGTTGTCGAGCCGGTAGTCGCCGTGCACGATGCGCGCGGGCGCGGCCGGCGGCACGTGGCGCGGCAGCCAGTCGATCAGGGCGTCGGCGGCCTCGATGCGCTCGGTTTCCGCGGCACGGTACTGGCGCGTCCAGCGCGCCACCTGGCGCTCGATGTAGTGGCCCGGCTTGCCGTAGTCGGCCAGGCCGATCGCCGCCGGCTCGACGCGGTGCAGTGCCGCGATCACGCGGTTCATCTCGTCGTAGTGCGCGGCGCGCTCGGCCGCACCCATGCCGGGCAGCGTCGGGTCCCAGAGGATGCGGCCGTCGACGCAGTCCATCACGTAGAAGGCGCTGCCGATCACCGCCGGGTCCTCGCACAGCGCGAGGGCGCGCGCGACCGGCACCTCGGTGGCGGCAAGCGCGGCGATGACGCGGTACTCGCGCTCGACCGCGTGCGCCGACGGCAGCAGCGTGCCGGGCGGCTTGCGCCGCAGCACGTAGCGCTGGCCGCCGGCCGTCAGCAGGAAGGTCGGGTTGCTCTGGCCGCCCTTGAACTGCTCGACCGCGAGCTCGCCTTCGAATCCGCGCACGTGCTCGCGCATGAAGGCCGCGAGCTTCGCGACATCGAACGCATGCTGCGGCGCCACCGGGCGCGTGCCGGTGAATTGCGATTGCGCGTCGTCGGCCATGTCGCGTGGTCCGGTCACAGCGCGGACGTGCCGCCGTCCACCGCCAGCACCTGGCCGGTGATGTGGCGCGAGGCCTGGCTGGCGAGGAACACGACAGGGCCCATCAGGTCCTCGTCGCCGCCCAGGCGCCGCAGCGGCGCGCGCGCGATCACCTGCTCGCCGATCGTCTCCAGCAGGCCGGCCGACATCTTCGACGGGAAGAAGCCGGGGCACAGCGCGTTGACGTTGATGTTGAAGCGCCCCCATTCGCTGGCCAGTGCGCGCGTGAAGTTGATCGCTGCCGCCTTCGAGGTGTTGTAGGCGATGGTGTGCACGCCGGGCGCCATGCCCTTCAGGCCCGCGACCGAGGCGACGTTGATGATCTTGCCGCTGCGGCGCGGGATCATGCAGCGCCGGCCGACCGCGCGCGCCATGAAGAACGGCGCATTGACGTTGAGGTTCATCACCTTGTGCCAGGCCTCGTCGGGGTGGTCCTCGGCCGGCGCGCCCCAGGTGGTGCCCGCGTTGTTGACTAGGATGTCGATCGCGCCGAGCCCGCTCGCCGCTTCGTCCACCAGCGCCGGGATGGTGTCGAGCTGCTGCAGGTCGCCCACCAGGGTCAGCACTTCGATGCCGCGGGCCTCGAGTTCGCTGCGCGCCTGCGCCAGCTCGTCGGCCTTGCGCGCGGTGATCGCGACGCGGCAGCCCATCGCGCCGAGCGCCTTGGCCATCTGCAGGCCCAGGCCGCGCGAGCCGCCGGTGATCAGCGCCACCTGGCCGTCGAGCCGGAAGAGGTCCGGGACGTTCATCGCCCGATCAGTTCGAGAACGCCGCGATGCCGGTGATCGCGCGGCCGAGGATCAGCGCATGCACGTCGTGCGTGCCCTCGTAGGTGTTCACCACTTCCAGGTTCACGAGATGGCGCGCCACGCCGAACTCGTCGCTGATGCCGTTGCCGCCCATCATGTCGCGCGCCAGGCGCGCGATGTCGAGCGACTTGCCGCAGGAGTTGCGCTTGACGATCGAGGTGAGCTCGACCGCGGCGATGCCTTCCTCGCGCATGCGCCCCAAGCGCAGGCAGCCCTGCAGGCCGAGCGTGATCTCGGTCAGCATGTCGGCCAGCTTTTTCTGGATCAGCTGGTTGGCCGCCAGCGGCCGGCCGAACTGCTTGCGGTCGAGCACGTACTGGCGCGCGCGCTGGTAGCAATCCTCGGCCGCGCCGAGCGCGCCCCAGGAGATGCCGTAGCGCGCGCTGTTGAGGCAGGTGAACGGGCCCTTCAGGCCGCGCACCTCGGGGAAGGCGTTCTCCTCGGGGCAGAACACGTTGTCCATCACCACCTCGCCGGTGATGCTGGCGCACAGGCCGACCTTGCCCTCGATCACCGGCGCCGTCAGGCCCTTGGCGCCCTTGTCGAGCACGAAGCCGCGGATCTGGCCTTCGTCGTCCTTGGCCCAGATGACGAAGACGTCGGCGATCGGCGAGTTGCTGATCCACATCTTGTTGCCGGTCAGGCTGTAGCCGCCGGCCACCTTGCGCGCGCGCGTCACCATGCTGCCGGGGTCGGAGCCGTGATCGGGCTCGGTCAGGCCGAAGCAGCCGATCCACTCGCCGCTGGCCAGCCTGGGCAGGTACTTCTGCTTCGTCGCCTCGTTGCCGAACTCGAAGATCGGCACCATGACGAGCGAGGACTGCACGCTCATCATCGAGCGGAAGCCCGAGTCGACGCGCTCGACCTCGCGCGCGATCAGGCCGTAGCTGACGTAGTTGAGGCCCGGGCCGCCGTACTGCTCGGGGATGGTGGGCCCCAGCAGCCCCAGCTCGCCCATCTCGCGAAAGATCGCCGGGTCGGTCGTGTGGTTGCGAAACGCATCGAGCACACGCGGCGCGAGTCGCTCCTGGCAGTAGGCACTCGCGGCCTCGCGCACCATGCGCTCGTCATCGGTGAGCTGCGCGTCGAGCAGAAAAGGGTCGTCCCAGTGGAAGCGGGCTTTCGAGGCGGGTGAGGAAGTCATGGTTGTCTCCTGTCGGATGGTTGTTGGGGTGCGGCAAGCGCGCCGTCAGAGCGCCTGCACCAGTTCCGGAACCGCGGTGAACAGGTCGGCCTCGAGGCCGTAGTCGGCGACGCTGAAGATCGGCGCTTCGGCGTCCTTGTTGATCGCGACGATGACCTTGCTGTCCTTCATGCCTGCGAGGTGCTGGATCGCGCCGCTGATGCCAGCGGCGATGTACAGAGCCGGCGCGACGATCTTGCCGGTCTGCCCGACCTGCCAGTCGTTGGGCGCATAGCCGGCATCGACCGCGGCGCGGCTCGCGCCCAGCGCGGCGCCGAGCTTGTCGGCCAGCGGCGTCAGCACTTCGTTGAACTTGTCGCTGCTGCCGAGTGCGCGGCCGCCGCTGACGATGATCTTGGCGGCGGTGAGTTCGGGCCGGTCGAGCTTGGCGATCTCGGCGCCGACGAACGATGAGAGGCCGCTGTCGGCCACCGCGACGATCTTCTCGATCGCGCCGCTGCCGCCTTCGGCCGCTGCGGGGTCGAAGCCGGTCGTGCGCACGGTGATGACCTTGATCGGGTCGGTGCTCTGCACCGTGGCGATCGCGTTGCCGGCGTAGATCGGGCGCTCGAACGTGTCGGCGCTGAGGACCTTCATCGCGTCGCTGATCTGCGCCATGTCGAGCAGCGCAGCCACACGCGGGGCGACGTTCTTGCCGTGCGCGGTGGCGGGGAACAGCAGGTGCGTGTAGTCCTTCGCGACGGCGAGTACCTGCGCGGCGACGTTCTCGCCGAGCCGCTCGGCGAGGCTGGCGCCGTCGGCGTGCAGCACCTTGGCGACGCCGGCGATGGCGGCTGCGGCCTGCGCGGCGCCGGCCGCGTTGTGGCCGGCGATGAGCACGTGAACGTCACCACCACATTGCACTGCCGCGGTGACGGTGTTGAGGGTCGCACCCTTCAAGGTGCCGTGATCGTGTTCGGCAATAACGAGAACGCTCATGTCAGATCACCTTCGCTTCGTTCTTGAGTTTGTCGACCAGCGTGGCCACGTCGGGCACCTTGATGCCGGCGCCGCGCTTGGGCGGCTCGCTCACCTTGAGCGTCTTCAGGCGCGGGATCACATCAACGCCAAGGTCGGCGGGCTTGATCACTTCCAGCGGCTTCTTCTTCGCCTTCATGATGTTGGGCAGCGTCACGTAGCGCGGCTCGTTCAGGCGCAGGTCGGTGGTGATCACCGCGGGCAGCTTGACCTTGAGCGTCTCCAGGCCGCCGTCGACTTCGCGGGTGACGGTGGCCGACCCGTCGGCGACTTCGACCTTGCTGG
Organism: Aquincola sp.; assembly: GCA_022841885.1. Lineage (GTDB taxonomy): Bacteria > Pseudomonadota > Gammaproteobacteria > Burkholderiales > Burkholderiaceae_C > CADEEN01. The sequence continues at coordinate 12,936 of JALHQP010000059.1, forward strand.
CGAAGGTGGCCTGCGGCCAGCCGGTCAGCGCGGCGAGCATCTGGCCGGTCTGGTTGCAGTCGTCGTCGATCGCCTGCTTGCCCAGGATCACGAGCTGCGGTTGTTCCTTGTCGGCCAAGGCCTTGAGCAGCTTGGCCACGGCCAGCGGCTGCAGTTCGTCGGCACACTCGACCAAGATGGCGCGGTCGGCGCCGATCGCCATCGCGGTGCGCAGCGTTTCCTGGCATTGGGCGACGCCGCACGAGACGACCACCACTTCGCTGACGGCGCCCTTCTGCTTGAGTCGCACGGCCTCCTCGACGGCGATCTCGTCGAAGGGGTTCATGCTCATCTTGACGTTGGCGGTGTCGACGCCCGTGCCATCGGCCTTGACGCGCACCTTGACGTTGTAGTCGACGACCCGTTTGACGGGGACCAGGATCTTCATGGTGTTCCTTTCAGTTCGCCCGGCCGAGCGCGATGAAGCGCGCCAGGTGGTGGTCTTCGTCGCCGAGCTGGTGGTCGATCATCACCAGCCGCTTGGCGTAGTGCGGCAGCGGCAGTTCCCAGGTCATGCCGATGCCGCCGTGCAGCTGGATGCATTCCTCGGCCACGAGCGGGCCGACGCGGCCGATCGTGACCTTGGCCGCTGACAGCGCGCGCTCGCGGATCACGCGCTCGGCGTCGATCGCCGCTGCCGCGTTGATCACCGCCGAGCGCGCCTGCTCGATCTCCACCAGCAGGTCGGCCATGCGGTGCTGCAGCGCCTGGAAGCTGCCGATCGGCACACCGAACTGCTTGCGCGTGCGCAGGTAGTCGAGCGTCGCGTCCTTGGCGACGTCCATCGCGCCCACGCTTTCCGCGCACAGCGCGAGCACGCCCTTGCCCACGCTGTGCTCGATCGTCGCGGCGCCCGCGCCCTCGGCGCCGAGCAGCGCGTCGGCGCCGAGCGTGACGCCGGCGAGCGTCAGTTCGGCCGCGCGGCCGCCGTCGATGGTCGGATAGCCGCGCAGCGTGAGGCCGGGCGTGCCGGCGGGCACCAGGAACAGCGAGATGCCCGCTTCGTCGTCCACCGCGCCGGCGCTGCGGGCCGACAGCACGAAGACATCGGCCTGCTCGCCGTGCTGGACCACGGCCTTCACGCCGTCGAGTTGCCATTGCGCGCCGACGCGCTTTGCACGCGTCTGCACCTGATTGAACTCGTGCTGCGCGTCGGGCTCGCCATGCGCGAAGGCGGCGATGCGCGTGCCACCGATGATCTCGGCCAGCAGCGCCTTCTGCGCCGGGTTGCCGGCGTGCGCGATCGCGCTGCCGGCGAGCACGGTGGGCAGGAAGGGCTCGACCACGAGGCCCCGGCCCAGCGCCTCGAAGACGACGGCGATGTCGAAGCCGCCGCCGGCGAAGCCGCCGTCGTCCTCGCCGAACAGCGCGCCGATCACACCCAGGTCGGCGAACTGGCGCCACAGCTCGGGGCTGCAGCCCTGGGGCGACTTGGCGATGCGGTCTCGCGTCTCGAAGCCGTACTGCTCGGCGACGAAGCGGTTCAGGCTGTCGGCCAGCATGCGGCGATCGTCGGTGTGCTGGAAGTTCATGCTGCGTTCTCCTTCACAGCCCGAGCATCATCTTGGCGATGATGTTGCGCTGGATCTCGTTGGAGCCGCCGAAGATCGACAGCTTGCGGTTGTTGAAGTACTGCACCGCGGCGCTCGCCGCCTCGGCCGGGCCGACCGGCGCACCGTCGAAACCTTCCTCGAGCGCCTCGGCGACGAACGGCTGCGCATACGGCCCCATCGCCCGGCGCATCAGCGACGAGATCTCCTGCCGGATCTCCGTGCCGCGGATCTTCAGCATCGAACTCTCGGCGCCGGGCACGCCGCCGCCGGCCACCGCGGCGATGACGCGCAAGTTGGTCGTCTTCATGTTCTCCAGCTCGATCTCCACCCGCGCCAGGCGCGCCGCGAAGGCCGGGTCCTCGGCCAGCGGGCGGCCGTTCTTCTTCAGCTTCGCGGCCGCTTTCTTCAGCCGCTCGAGCGCGGCGACCGAATAGCCGACGCCGGCGATGTTGGTGCGCTCGTAGGTCAGCAGGTACTTGGCGCAGGTCCAGCCCTTGTTCTCCTCGCCGACCAGGTTCTCGGCCGGCACGCGCACGTCGGTGAAGAACACCTCGTTGACCTCGTGCTCGCCGTCCAGCGTGATGATCGGCCGCAGCTCGACCCCCGGCGAGTTCATGTCGACCAGCAGGAAGCTGATGCCCTCCTGCTTCTTCGCCTCGCGGTTCGTGCGCACCAGGCAGAAGATCATGTTGGCGTGCTGGCCGAGCGTGGTCCAGGTCTTCTGGCCGTTGACGATGTAGTGCTCGCCCTCGGCGTCACGGCCGCGCACCGCGCTGGTCTTCACCGACGCGAGGTCGGAACCCGCGCCGGGCTCCGAGTAGCCCTGGCACCACCAGTCGGAGCCGTCGAGGATGCGCGGCAGCCAGCGCTGCTTCTGCGCCTCGCTGCCGTACTTGATGAGCACCGGCCCGAGCATGTTGACGCCGAAGGGCACGATGCGCGGCGCATGCGCGAGCGCGCACTCGTTCTCGAAGATGAACTTCTGCACCGCGTTCCAGCCCGGGCCGCCGTATTGCTCGGGCCAGTGGTTGGCGAGCCAGCCGCGCTCGTTGAGGATGGCGTGCCACTGCTCGTGGTCGGCCTTGCTCAGGTGCCAGCCGCTGCGCACCTTCTCGGCCAGCGTCGGCGGCAGCTTGTCGGCGAGGAAGGCACGCACCTCGGTGCGGAAGGCTTCTTCTTCGGGGCTGAAGTTCAGGTCCATGCTCGGGCTCCTCAGTAGATTTCGAACAGGCCCGCGGCGCCCATGCCGCCGGCGATGCACATCGTCACCACGGCGTACTTGACGCCGCGGCGCCGGCCTTCGATCAGCACATGGCCGGCCAGCCGCGCGCCCGTCATGCCGAACGGATGGCCGATCGAGATCGCGCCGCCGTTGACGTTGAGCCGCTCGTCGGGGATGCCCAGGCGCTGCTGGCAGTAGATCGCCTGCGAGGCAAAGGCCTCGTTCAGTTCCCACAGGCCGATGTCGTCCACCTTCAGGCCGTGGCGCGCCAGCAGGCGGGGCACCGCGAACACCGGGCCGATGCCCATCTCGTCGGGCTCGCAGCCGGCCAGCGCCAGGCCGCGGAAGGCGCCGAGCGGCGCGAGGCCCAGGCGCTCGGCTTCGCGCGCCTCGACCATCACGCAGGCCGACGCGCCGTCGGACAGTTGTGATGCGTTGCCGGCGGTGACGAACTTGCCGGCGCCCATCACCGGCTCCAGCTTGGCCAGCGCTTCATAGGTGGTGCCGCGCCGGTTGCAGGTGTCGACGTCGACCGTGGCCGTGCGCTGCGTCACCGCCTTGGTTTCCTTGTCGGTCACCGCCATCGTCGTCGTCACCGACACGATCTCGTCGCGGTAGCGGCCCGCCACCTGCGCCGCCTCGGTCTTGCGCTGGCTCTCGGCCGAGAAGCGGTCCTGCGCCTCGCGGCCGATGCCGTAGCGCGCGGCGACGTTGTCGGCGGTCTCGATCATCGACAGGTAGAGCTCGGGCTTGTGTTCGACGATCCAGGGGTCGAGCGTGCTGTCGCCGCCGTCGGCCGGGCTGCGGCCGCGGATCTGCGAAATGCTCTCGACGCCGCCGGCGATCATCGCCGGCACGCCCTCGGCGACGATGCGGCCGGCGGCCATCGCGATCGCCTGCAGCCCTGAGGCGCAGAAGCGGCTCACCGTGGTGCCGGCGATGGTGATCGGCAGCCCGGCGCGCACGACGGTCTGGCGCGCGATGTTGCGCCCGGTGGTGCCCTCGGGGTAGCCGCAGCCGAGAATCATGTCCTCGATCAGCGCCGGGTCCACGCCCGAGCGCTCCACGGCGGCCTTGACCGCGAACGCGGCCAGCGTCGGGCCCGGGGTGATGTTGAATTCGCCGCGGTGGGCTTTGGTGAGCGGGGTGCGGGCGGTCGAGACGATCACGGCTTCGCGCATGGCGGGTCTCCTTTTTTGCTAAGTTCTAGGCGATCTTGTTCAGGCTGTCGAAATTTTTGTCGCGCATGACCAGGTCGACCAGCAGCGGCGACGGCTGCCAGAACAGCGGGTCTTCCTGCGCGAACTCGCGGATGTCGGCCAGCACCTGGGGCAGGCCGACCGTGTCGGCGTATTTCATCGGGCCGCCGCCCTGGCGCGGGAAGCCGTAGCCGGCGACGAAGACCACGTCGACGTCGAGCGGCCGCAGCGCAATGGCCTCGTGCACGACGTTGGCGCCTTCGTTGATCATCGCGGCGAGGTAGCGGCGCACGATCTCGTCGTTGCTGAAGCTCCGCGGCGTGATGCCCGCGCGCTGGCGCTCGGCCTCGACGATGGCCAGCACTTCCGGATCCGGCGTGCCGCTGCGCGAGCCCTTGGCGTAGAGGTACCAGCCGCGCCCGGTCTTCTGGCCGAACCAGCCGCGCTCGCAGAGGCGGTCGGCGATCTGCACGTAGCGCGCACGCGTGTCGCGCGTGGCCGCGCGGCGCTTGCGCGTGGCCCAGCCGATGTCGCCGCCGGCCAGGTCGGCCACCTGGTAGGGGCCCATCGGGTAGCCGAACTCGCGCAGCGCCTCGTCGATCTGGTAGGGCGAGGCGCCGTCTTCCAGCATGGTGTCGGCGGCCTGGCGATAGACCGCGAGGATGCGGTTGCCGATGAAGCCGTCGCAGACGCCCGCACGCACCGCCACCTTGCGCAATTTCTTCGCCAGCGCGAAGCCGGTGGCCACCACGTCAGCGCTCACCTGGGTCGGCACCACGATCTCGAGCAGCTTCATGATGTTGGCCGGCGAGAAGAAGTGCAGACCCAGCACGTCCTGCGGCCGCGAGATGCTGGCTGCGATCTCGTTGATGTCGAGGTAGGAGGTGTTGGTGGCGAGCACGGCGCCGGGTTTGCAGACGCGGTCGAGCTCGGCGAAGACCGCCTGCTTCACCGCCATGTCCTCAAACACGGCCTCGACCACGAGGTCAGCGTCGGCGAGCGCGTCGTAGGCGGTGGCACCGGCAAAGCGCGCCATCACGGCGGCCTTGGCGTCGGCGCTCAGGCGGCCCTTGGCGACCAGGCCGTCGTAGACCTTCTCGACGTTGGCGCGGCCTCGGGCGAGGCTCTCAGCGTCGCGCTCGATCATCGTCACCGTCATGCCGGCGTCGAGCATCGCCACCGCGATGCCGGCACCCATGGTGCCGCCGCCGACGACGCCGGCCGAGGCCAGCGGCCGCGGCTGCGCGCCTCGCGTCTCCGGCGCCTTGACCACCTCGCGCTCGGCGAAAAACGCGTGGATCAGGCCGGCGCGCTGCGGGCTGTCGATGCACTGCAGGAACAGCGTGCGCTCCAGGCGCAGGCCCTCGTCGAACGGGTGGTCCAGCGCGGCCTCGACCGCCTCCACGATCTTCTGCGGCGAAAACAGGCCGCGGCTCTTGGCGGCCACGTCGGCGCGCGCCGCGTCGAGCGCGCTGCGGCTGGCCTTCTGATCGGCCAGGCCCTGCGCGTCGCGCGTGCGGCGCACCGGCGCGCCGGCAGCGAGCAGCTCCTGCGCATAGGCCAGGCCTTCGGCGAGCGTGTCGTCGCTGCGGCCGAGCCGGTCGACCAGGCCGAGCGCGAGGGCTTCTTCGGCGCCGACGTGGCGGCCGCTGAGCATCAGCTCGAGCGCCGGGCCGGCGCCGATCAGGCGCGGCGCGCGTTGCGTGCCGCCGGCGCCGGGCATCAGGCCGAGCTGCACTTCGGGCAGGCCGAGCTTGGCGCCGTTCACGGCCAGCCGGTAGTGCGCCGCCAGGGCGACTTCCAGACCGCCACCCAGCGCGGCGCCGTGCAGCGCGGCGATCACCGGCTTGCTGCAGGCCTCGATGCGGTTGCAGACGTCGGGCAGCGCCGGCGGCTGCGGCGGCTGGCCGAATTCGCGAATGTCCGCGCCGGCGATGAAGTTGCGGCCCGCGCCAACGATCAGCACCGCCGCGACCGTGTCGTCCGCCTGCGCGGCGTCGATGGCTGCCACCAGACCGAGGCGCACGTCCACGCCCAGTGCGTTGACGGGCGGGTTGTCGACGCTGACGATGAGCACCTTGCCGGAGCGGCGGGAGGTGACGGGAGTGGGAGGGGTGTCCGTCGGCATGCGGTGGTCTCCGGGGCTCTGGTTCTGAGGAGGAGGCATTGTTCGGTGCATAGCCTTCCTTGACAATTCCAGAATCGATTGACAGAGTGTCAAGTCCGCTTTGACAGTTGTGCGATGCCCATGGACGTCAATGCACTCACCCTGCTGGTCGAGATCCTCGATGCCGGCAACCTGAGCGAGGCCGCCCGGCGGCTGAAGATGACGCGCGCCAACGTCAGCTACCACCTGAACTCGCTTGAGCGATCGATCGGCCAGCAGCTCGTGCGGCGCACCACGCGACGGGTCGAGGCCACCGAGATCGGCCTGCGCCTGTACGAGCACGGCCAGACCATCCGCAACGAGATGATGGCCGCGCAAGAGTCGATTGCCAGCCTCGGACAGAGCCTGCAAGGCCGGGTCCGGCTGAGCGTGCCCAGCGGCTACGGCCAGCTTGTGATGTCGCAATGGCTGCTTGAGTTCAAGCGCCTGTACCCCGGCATCGTGCTCGACGTGGTGTTCGAGAACCGGGTGGAGGACCTGATCCGCGACGAGGTGGACATCGCAGTGCGCGTCATGTCGGAGCCGCCACAGCACCTGGTGGCGCGCGACCTGGGCGCGATGCACTACGTGGTCTGCGCCTCACGCGCCTGGGCCGAAGCCCATGGCATGCCGGCCGATCTGGACGCGCTGAGCAACGTGCCGCTGATCGCGTCCGCGGTGGTGAGCCGCCAGCTCCGCGTGACGGCCTACCAGGGCATCGAGCGGCACGAGGTCATCGTCGAGCCGACGCTGATTTCCGAGAACTACCTGTTCCTGCGCCAGGCCGTGCTCGCCGGGCTGGGCATCGGCATGGTGCCCGACTACGTGGTGCAGCAGGACGTCGAGCGCGGTGACGTGGTGACCGCGCTGCACGACTGGCGGCTGAGCATCTTCGGCACCCGGATGTACATGCTGTACATGCCGAACCGACATCACACGCGCGCCGCATCGACCTTCATCGAGTTCATGCTGGAGCGCGCGCATCAGGCGGGTCGGCGGGAAGAGGCGGGTCGGTCGACGGAACGGAACGACAAAGTCGACGAGCCGCAGCAGCCTGACCAATCGTGAGCACGTTTGTGGCATCCCTTCTGGTCGCGCACAGCGGGCGGCGGTCGATCAGCTAGGGGATTTGAACTGGCAGAAGGCCGCTCTGCGGTTCCTACCGGAACGTCCGCCCATTGCCGCCCTCTGCTGCAGCTGGACGTCAGGTCTCTGCTTGGCGAGAGGCAGCAACGGGTCGGCCGCGACCGCTGCCCTCCGCGGCACGAGCGTCAGGTCCTCACAGGAAGCCGACCGCCGAGACCCGAACGTCGCTGATGCGCTGGACTGCCGCCGCTCGGCTCTGCTGGTCCACAGGCTCAGGTCGGCCATCTGCAGACGTTCAGTACCGGCAGCATTCGGGCGCTTCATTGAGCTGCACCACGCGGCGCCGATCAGGCACGTGCACGCAACTCCCTCACGCCGCGGCCCAGCTTGCGTCGCAACAGGTTGCGAAGGGTCACACCGTCGGAATAGCCGATCT
>JALHQP010000060.1 GCA_022841885.1 Aquincola sp.
GCACCCGGCGCGTTCGAAGTGGCGCAGGCCGCGGCCTGGCTGCACGGCGCCGCCGCGCAGGGCGGCGATCCGGCAGCGCCGCTGGCTGCGTCGCGACTGCTGGACCGCTTGGCGGCAGGCTGACCAGAGGTCTCGTTCAGCGCTGCCGCGCGCGTCCCCGGTCGCTGGTCTTGCGGCTGGCGCTGGCCTTGCCCGTCGCCCGCTTGCTGCCCGGTGCGGCCTTCTTGCGCTCTCGCGTCGCCTTCAGCAGCTCGCGGTCCTGCTTCTTCACCTGGGCCAGTTCCTCGCTGGCGTCTGTGGGCTTGGCGGGAGCCTGGCCCGGCTTGTCGCGCCGGCCGCGCGACAGCAGGCGCTCGGAGCCGCCCTCGCGCACAAGGCGGAAATCGATCTTGCGCGAGTCGAGGTCGACCCGGCTGACCTGCACCCGCAGGCGGGCGCCGGCGCCGTAGCGCACGCCCGTGCGCTCGCCACGCAGTTCCTGGCGCGCCTCGTCGAAGCGGTAGTACTCGCCACCCAGCTCGGTGATGTGGAGCAGGCCTTCGACGAACAGTTCGTCGAGCTGCACGAACAGGCCGAAGGTGGTGGCTGCGGTCACCGTACCGGCGAACTCCTCGCCCAGGCGATCGCGCATGTAGCGGCACTTGAGCCATGCCTCGACGTCGCGCGAGGCCTCGTCGGCGCGGCGCTCGTTGGCCGAACAGTGCGCGCCCGCGGCCTCCCACTGTTCGGCCTCCTGGGCGTGCGGCTTGGGCGGTTTGCCGCCCTTGCGCACGGTGGGCATCTCCTCGATCACGCCGCTGTCGATGCGGTAGCGCTTGCCGTGCAGCAGAGCCTTGATCACGCGGTGGACCAGCAGGTCCGGGTAGCGCCGGATCGGGCTCGTGAAGTGCGTATAGGCCTCGTAGGCGAGGCCGAAGTGGCCGCTGTTGGTGGCGGTGTAGATCGCCTGCTGCATCGAGCGCAGCAGCATGGTGTGGATCTGCTGCGCGTCGGGCCGGTCCTTCGTCGCGTCGGCGATGGCCTGGAACTCGGACGGCGTCGGGTCCTCGCTGACACTCAGGTTCAGGCCCAGCGCCCGGAGGTAGTTCTGCAGCGTGGTGCGCTTCTCCGGCGTCGGTCCTTCGTGCACGCGGTACAGCGCCGGATGCTTGTGGCCGGCGATGAAGTCGGCCGAGCAGACGTTGGCCGCCAGCATCGCCTCCTCGATCAGGCGGTGCGCGTCGTTGCGCGTGCGCGGCACGATCTTCTCGATGCGGCCGTTGTCGTCGCAGACGATCTGCGTCTCGCTGGTCTCGAACTCGACCGCGCCGCGCTTGGCGCGCTGCTTGAGCAGCGCACGGAACACCTCGTGCAGATGCACCAGGTGCGGCACCAGGTCGGCGTGCCGGGCCGCCTCCGGACCGCGCGTGTTGGCCAGGATCGCCGCCACCTCGGTGTAGGTGAAGCGCGCGTGCGAGTGCATCACCGCCGGATAGAACTGGTAGGCCTCGACCTCGCCGCCGGGCGCGACCACCATGTCGCACACCATGCACAGGCGGTCGACGTCCGGGTTCAACGAGCACAGGCCGTTGGACAGTTTCTCCGGCAGCATCGGGATCACGCGGCGCGGAAAGTAGACCGAGGTCGCGCGCTCGTAGGCGTCGGCGTCCAGCGGTTCGCCCGGCTTCACGTAGTGGCTGACATCGGCAATGGCCACCAGCAGGCGCCAGCCGGCCGGCTTCCTTGCCTTGCCCTTGCCCGTGAACATGGGCTCGCAATACACCGCGTCATCGAAGTCGCGCGCGTCCTCGCCGTCGATCGTGACCAGCGCCACGTCGGTCAGGTCGATGCGGTGCCGCCGATCGGCCGGCCGCAGCTTGTCGGGCAGCGCCGCGGCCTGCGCGATCGTCTCGGGCAGGAAGCGATGCGGTACTTCGTACTTGCGCACCGCGATCTCGATCTCCATGCCCGGGTCGTCGATCTCGCCGAGCACCTCGGTCACGCGGCCCACGGGCTGCGAGAACATCGACGGCGGCTCGGTCAGTTCGATCGCGACCACCTGCCCGGCCTGCGCGCTGGCGGTGGCGTTCTTCGGAATGATGATGTCCTGCTGGTAGCGCTTGTCCTCCGGCGCCAGCAGCCAGATGCCGCCCTCGTGCAGCAGGCGGCCGATGATCGGCGACTTGCGGCGTTCGAGGATGTCGATCACGTGGCCTTCAGGGCGGCCCTTGCGGTCGTAGCGCACGATGCGCACACGCACGCGGTCACGGTGCAGCACCGCGCGCATCTCCTGCGGCGACAGGTAGACGTCGGGCGTGTCGGCGCCCTCGCTACGGTCGCGCAGCACGAAGCCGTGGCCGTCGCGGTGGCCTTGCACCGTGCCTTCGACTTCGCTCATCAGGGCGGCGCCGAGGGGGGGCGTGGACTGGGGGTTGTTGTTCTTGATGCTAAACTTTCGGTTGCCTGAGATGCCCAGGTGGCGGAATTGGTAGACGCACTAGTTTCAGGTACTAGCGCTTAACGGCGTGGAGGTTCGAGTCCTCTCCTGGGCACCAATGTTGGACGAAGAGCGGGCCTGCTTTGCAGGCCTTTTCCTTTTGTCCCTTTCAGACCGCGAACTTCTTCGCGAGCCCGTCGGGACGCAGGCCGTCGTACTCCTCGAACGGCTGGTGGATCCAGGGACTGGTCGGCAGCTTCTCGACGAAGTAGTCGGGCGTGTAGCTCGACACGCCCTTGACCCACAGCACGGCCGAGCGCAGCTCGCTGATCGCGGGCGTGCCGCGCAGGCGATCGACCACGGCGCGCAGCGTGATGCCCGAGTCGGCCAGGTCGTCGACCAGCAGCACCCGGCCCGCCAGTTCGCCCTTCGGCAGCGTGATGTACTTGGCCATGTCCAGGCGGCCCTGGATCGTGCCGGCCTCAGCGCGGTAGCTCGAGGTGCTCATGATCGCCAGCGGCTTGTCGAACACGCGCGAAAGCACGTCGCCCGGGCGCATGCCGCCGCGCGCCAGGCACAGGATCTGGTCGAACTCCCAGCCCGATGCATGGACCTTGAGCGCGAGCCGCTCGGTCAGCATGTGGTATTCGTCCCAGGACACATAGAGGTGCTTGCCGTCGTCGGTCAACATGTCTGGTGCTCTCCTCGTGGACGGGTCGGTGCCGTGTCGGTGTCGTCAGCGGCGGAAGGGGTGGCGCAACAGGATCGTGTGGACGCGGTCGGGGCCGGTGGAGACCATGTCGACCGGCGTGCCGGTCAGCGCCTCGATCCGCTCGAGATAGCGTCTCGCGTGAACCGGCAGCTGCTCCCAGTTGGTCAGGCCCGCCGTGGTATCGCTCCAGCCTGGCAATGTCTCGTAGACCGGGTCGCAAGCCGCGACCTCGTCGGCATCGAGCGGGAGAATATCGAGCAAGCGGCCGCCGAGCTTGTAGCCGACGGCGATCTTGATTTCCGGCAGCCCGTCGAGCACATCGAGCTTGGTGATGCACATGCCTGACACGCCGTTGATGATCATCGAGCGCTTCAGCGCAGCCGCGTCGAGCCAGCCGCAGCGCCGCGCGCGCCCGGTGACGGTGCCGCGCTCCTGACCGACGGTCGAGAAGTGGTGACCGACGCTGCCCGGCTGGTCGATGCCCAGCTCGGTCGGGAACGGCCCGCTGCCCACACGCGTCGTGTAGGCCTTCGTGATGCCGAGGATGTAGTGCAGCATCTGCGGCCCGATGCCGGCGCCGGCCGCCGCGTTGCCGGCGACGCAATTGCTCGAGGTCACGTACGGATAGGTGCCGTGGTCGATGTCGAGCAGCGTGCCCTGCGCACCTTCGAACAGCAGGTTCGCACCGGCCTGGTGCTGCTGGTGCAGGCGATAGCCCACGTCGGCGAACATCGGCGCCAGCTGCTCGCCCAACGCCAGCGCCTGGTCGAGCATCGGCTTTGCGTCCAGCGGCTTGGCGGCCAGGTGGCCGCCGAGCGCCTCGTTGTGCAATGCGACCAAGAGACCCAGCTTCTCGGCGAACCGTTGCGGGTGCTTGAGGTCCTGTACGCGCAACGCGCGCCGCGCCACCTTGTCCTCGTAGGCGGGGCCGATGCCCTTGCCGGTGGTGCCGATCTTTCCGGCACCGCTGGTCTCGCGCAGGGCCTCGCGGGCCCGATCGACCTCGACGTGAAACGGCAGGATCAGCGGGCAGGCCTCGCTGAGATGCAGGCGCGAGCGCACGTCCACGCCGATCTTCTCCAGGCGCTCGATCTCCGACAGCAGGTGTGCCGGGTCGACCACCACACCGTTGCCGATGTAGCAGGCCACACCCTCGCGCATGATGCCGCTGGGGATCAGCTGCAGCGCAGTCTTCACGCCCTTGATCACCAGCGTGTGGCCGGCGTTGTGGCCGCCCTGGAAGCGCACCACGCCCTGGGCGTGATCGGTCAGCCAGTCGACAACCTTGCCCTTGCCTTCGTCGCCCCATTGCGTGCCCACGACCACGACATTGCGGCCGCGCACGGTGGAGGATGCTTCCATGTCCTGTGACTCTCCGTCTTGATGCTTCAGAGGGCGCGCAGCACCCAGCGCCCGTCGACCTCGACCAGCTCGCGGTCGCAGTCGTACTCCTGGGCCTCGTGTTCATGGCCCGGCAGCGTGCAGACCACCGTATGCCCCTGCTCGCGCAGCACGCGCACCGCAGAGCGCAGCGCGGCCGACTCGCCCCAGGGCGCGCGCACGGCGGCGTGAGCGGGCTGCGCGGGCGCCACCGCGGCGAGTTCCCTGACGTCGAGGCTGAACCCGACCGCCGGCCGGTTGCGCCCGAACACGGCGCCGACCTCGTCGTAGCGACCGCCGCGCGCCAATGCCGCCGGGTTGCCGGCGGCGTAGAGGGCGAAGCGCGGGCCACTGTAGTAGGCATAGCCTGACAGGTCGGCCAGATCGAAGCCGATGCGCACGTCCGGGTGTGCCCGCTGTACATGCTCGGCCAGCCAGCCGAGGTCGTCGAGCGCGCGCGAGATCGACGCACGCGCGGGCAGCTGCTTGCGCGCCGCGCCGATCACCTCGGCACCGCCGTGCAGGCGCAACAAGGCCGCCAGGCCCTCGCGCGACTCGGTGGCCAGCGGGCCGCTGAGGCCGGCCAGCGCGGCGGCATCCTTGCGCGCCAAGGCCTGAGCCAGGTCGGTCAGGTGTTCCGCGCCCAGCGGCGCACCGGCCAGCAAGGCGCGCAACACGCGCGCGTCGCCCAGGTCGAGCAGCACCTCGCGCACACCCGCGCTGCCCAGGGCGTCGAGCGCCAGGTCGATCACCTCGAGATCCGCCTCCAGCCCGGCATGGCCGTAGACCTCGGCGCCGAACTGCAACAGTTCGCGCGACGCGAGCGCGCTGTCGGCCCGCGCATGCAGCACCGGCCCGCAGTAGGCCAGGCGTGCGACGCCTTCGCGGTTCAGCAGGTGGGCATCGATGCGCGCGACCTGCGGCGTGGTGTCGGCGCGCAGGCCGATCGTGCGGCCCGACAGCTGGTCGACAAGCTTGAAGGTCTTGAGGTCGAGTTCCTGGCCGGTGCCCGACAGCAGCGACTCCAGGTGCTCCACCAGCGGCGGCATCACCAGCTCGAAGCCGTAACCACGGGCGCGATCGATCAGCGTGCGCCGAAGCTCCTCGACGCGCCGCGCCTGGCTCGGCAGCACATCGGCGATCTGCTCGGGCAGCAGCCAGGCACGCGACATGGGCTAAGAAACTTCACACCTGGTTGAAAACGGCATTGTACCGGCGCGTGCCGGCGCAACGACCTACCACCAGAGCATTAGGAGCCCGAGCGCGACGAACACCAGGCCGAAGAAGCGGACCTGGCCGTCGTTGAACTGCAGCACGCGCGCGAACACCTCGCGCCAGGTGCGCGGCGCCACCAGCGGCAGCAGGCCCTCGGCGATCAGGAAGATCGCCAGCCCGGTGACCAACGCCTCGCCCGTCACTTGGCGCCGGCTGCGCCGCTGCCCCGCATCGCCTTGAAGAAGTCGCTGCCCTGGTCGAGCACCATCACGTCGTTCTTGTTGCGGAAGCTCGCGCGATAGGCCTCAAGACTGCGGTAGAACTGGGCGAATTGCGGGTCGCGGCCGAAGGCGTCTGCGTACAGGGCCGAGGCCTTCGCATCGCCCTCGCCCTTGATCTTCTGCGCGTCGCGGTAGGCCTCGGCGACGATCACCTGGCGCTGGCGATCGGCGTCTGCGCGGATCTGTTCGGCCTCGGCGCTGCCGGTCGAGCGCAGTTCGTTGGCCACCTGCTGCCGCTCGGACTGCATGCGCCGGTACACCGCGTCGGTGATGTCGGCCACGAAATCCACGCGCTTGATGCGCACGTCGACGATCTCGATGCCGAAGGACTTGGCGTCCTCGGCCAGGCGGTCGCGCACGTCCTGCATCACACGTTCGCGGTCGGTGGCCAGCACGCCGGCCACCGTACGCTTGGTCACCGCCTCGTTGAAGGCGGCCTGCACCACCGGCGACAGGCGGCTCTCGAGCACGCGGATGTCGGCCGTGTTGTTGCGGATGAACTGGCGCGAGTCGGCAATGCGCCACTTGACCAGCCAGTCCACTACCAGGCTCTGCTTCTCGGCGGTGAAGATGGGCCGTGTCTCGGGGCTGTCGAGCGACTGGATGCGCTTGTCGAGGAAGACGACGTTCTGGAACGGCGGCGGCAGCTTGAACTTCAGGCCGGGTTCGGCGATGACTTCCTTGATCTCGCCCAGCGCGTAGACCACCGCCACCTGGCGCTGGTCGACGATGAAGAGCGTGGAGGCCGCGAGCATCAGCGCAAGCAGCGTGCTGACGGCAATGAGTCCGATGCGGTTCATGGTGTGCGTCCCCTCAGCGGCTGTCGCGGTCGCGCGAGCGCACGCCCTCGCGGGTGCGTGGGTCGGTGCCGGTGGGCACGTCGATGGCGGGCGCGGCGGCGGCAGGGGCCGGCGTCGCCGGCGGGGCGCCCGCCTGCTGCAGCAGCCGATCCAGCGGCAGGTAGAGCAGGTTCGAGCCGCTGCGGCTGTCGACGAGCACCTTGCTCACGTTGCTGTACACGGACTGCATGGTCTCGAGGTAGAGGCGGTCACGGGTGACCACCGGCGCCTTCTGGTACTCGGTCAGCACCGAGCGGAAACGCTGGGCATCGCCTTCGGCCTGCGACACCACGGTGGCACGGTGCCCTTCGGCTTCCTGGCGCAGCCGCGCGGCGGTGCCCTGGGCCTTCGGGATCACGTCGGCCGCGTAGGCCTGGCCCTCGTTCCGGAAGCGGTCGCGGTCGGCGCGCGCCTTGACCGCGTCGTTGAACGCGGCCTGCACCTGCTCGGGCACCTGCACGTTCTCCAGGTTGACGTTGTCGACCAGGATGCCGGCGTTGAGCCGGTCGAGTTGCGACTGGATCAGCTTGACCAGGTCGGCTGCCACGGCCGGCCGCTCCTCGTAGAGCACGGCATCGACCTTGCTGCGGCCGACGATCTCGCGCACGGCCGACTCGCTGGCCTGCGTCACCGCTTCGTCGGGGTCACGGTTCTCGAACAGGAACGCCTTGGCGTCCTTCAGCCGGTACTGCACCGTGAAACGGATGTCGACGATGTTCTGATCCTGCGTCAGCATCGATGAATCGCGCAGGCCCGTGGCCTGCCCCACGGTGTTGCGGCCGACGCTCTGGGAGCGCAGTTGCGTCACCGACACGGTCTCGTGGGCCTGGAAGGGGTACGGCCAGCGCAACTGGATACCGGCGTCACGCGTGTTGGTGAAGCGCCCGAAGGTCGTCACGACGGCCTGCTGGCCTTCCTGCACGATGAACACCCCGCTGCCGAGCCAGACCAGTGCAGCCACGCCGGCGATCAGGCCCACGCCCATGCCGGCGCTCTTCATGTCGGGCTGGAAGCCGCCACCACCACCGCTGCCGTTGTTTTCGCGCGGCGGACGCGGGCCGCCGCCCTTGCCGCCGAACAGGCCGGACAGCTTGCGGTTGAAGTCGCGCCACAGCTCGTCAAGGTCCGGTGGCCCGTCGCCCTTGTTGAACATGGGCAGGGCACGGCCCAGCAGGTTGCGCGCCGCGTTGGCGATTCGAGATGTCATGCGTGGGGGGAGATGGAAAGCGCTTCGGGCGCAAGTGTAGGCAATGCGCCGCCGTTCAAGACCTCGGGCAGACGCTCAACAATGAATTGCCGCAGCGTATCGAGGCCCGACCCGTCGCGGGCACTGACGAAGACGCGCGGCGTGGCCACGCCCGGGGCGCGTTCGACCCGGTCCGCAGCCACGCGCGGCCGCGCCGACGACTCGACCAGGTCGAGCTTGTTGAAGACCAGGATCTGCGGGATGCGTTCGGCACCGATCTCCTCGAGCACGCGCTCGACCTCGGCGATCTGCTCGTCGGCCTGCGGGCTGGCAGCATCGACCACGTGCAGCAGCAGGTCGGCGTCGGCCGCCTCCTGCAGCGTGGCGCGGAAAGCCTCGACGAGCTTGTGCGGCAGGTCGCGGATGAAGCCCACGGTGTCGGACAGCACCACCGACCGCCCCGCTTCGGCCAGCCAGAGCTGGCGTGTCGTGGTGTCCAGGGTCGCGAACAGCTGGTCGGCCGCGTAGCTGCGCGACTTGGTCAGCGCGTTGAACAACGTCGACTTGCCGGCGTTGGTGTAGCCCACGAGCGAGACGCGCAGCGCGCCGCTCTTCGCGCGTGCGCGGCGCTGGGTGTCGTGCTGCTTTTTCACCTTCTCCAGACGCGCCTTCACCGACTTGATGCGCTCGCCGATCATGCGGCGGTCGAGCTCGATCTGCGTCTCGCCCGGGCCGCCGCGCAGGCCGATGCCGCCGGTCTGGCGTTCGAGGTGGGACCAGCGCCGCACCAGGCGCGTGGCCTGGTACTGCAACCGCGCCAACTCGACCTGCAGCTTGCCTTCGTGGCTTTGCGCGCGCGCCGCGAAGATGTCCAGGATCAGCGCCGTGCGGTCCGCCACCGCCACACCCAGGTGCTGTTCGAGGTTGCGCTGCTGCACCGGTGACAGCGACTGGTCGAAGATCACGCCCTGGGCCTGGTGCGTCTGCACCGCTGCCTTGATCTCGTCGGCCTTGCCCGAGCCGACGAACAGCGCCGCGTCCGGCGCCTTGCGCTTGGCGGTGATGCGCACGACGGGGTCGTCGCCGGCCGACTGCGCCAGCAAGGCGAGTTCGTCGAGCGTCGGATCGAAGGACGAGCCCGGACCGAGGTCGACGCCGACCAGCACCGCGCGGGTGGGCACGGCGCTCGCGGCGTCGAAGGCGTGGTGCTGAGGAGAACCCAAGGGGTGGCGAAGCGCCCGAAACCGGTCCGGCGTCAGCCTTGGGCCGGTGCGTCGCCCTGCTCGCCGGCGTGGAAGTTCACCGCCCGGCCCGGCACGACGGTGGAGATCGCGTGCTTGTAGACCATCTGGGTGACGGTGTTGCGCAGCAGGACCACGTACTGGTCGAAGGATTCGATCTGCCCCTGCAGCTTGATGCCGTTGACCAGGTAGATCGACACCGGCACATGCTCCTTGCGCAGCAGGTTCAGGAACGGGTCTTGTAGGAGTTGCCCTTTGTTGCTCACGATATTCACTCCGTGTTGTTCGTGCGTATGTGATGCACGTTATCACAGGGTTTGCCCGACGGTCGGGACCCCCCCAATGCCTACGAGCCCTTGTCGTCGAAAGGGTTCCGCGAGCTCTTCATCTCCACCCGCAGCGGCGTGCCGACGAGCTTGAAGTGCTCGCGGATGCGGCCTTCGAGGTAGCGCTTGTAGCTGTCGGTCACGTGCTCGAGCGAGTTGCCGTGCACCACGATCACAGGCGGGTTCTGCCCACCCTGGTGCGCGTAGCGCAGCTTGGGGCGGAAGGTGCCTGCCCGTTTGGGTTGCTGGTGCTGCACGGCGTCGTGCACCAGGCGGGTGAGCAGCGGCGTCGGCAGCTTGGCCGTGGCCGACGCATGGGCCGCCGCGATCGCCTTCCACAGCGGGCCCAGGCCCTGACGCTTCTGCGCCGAGATCGGCACCACCTCGGCAAAGCGCAGGAAGGCCAGGCGCTGCGCGATCTGGCGCTCGAGCATCTGGCGCTGGTAGCTGTCGACCGCGTCCCACTTGTTCAACGCCACCACCACCGCGCGGCCGGCGTCGACGATGTAGCCGGCGATGTGCGCGTCCTGGTCGGCCACGCCCTGCGTCGCGTCGAGCATCAGCACGACCACGTTGGCATCCGAGATCGCCTGCAGCGTCTTGACGACCGAGAACTTCTCGATCGCCTCGAACACCTTGCCCTTGCGGCGCAAGCCCGCGGTGTCGATCAGCGTGAAGCGCTGGCCGTTGCGCTCGAAAGGCACATGAATCGCGTCGCGCGTGGTGCCCGGCAGGTCGAAGGCAATCAGGCGCTCCTCGCCGAGCCAGGTGTTGATCAGGGTGCTCTTGCCGACGTTCGGGCGGCCCGCCACCGCCAGCCGGATCGGCTTGCTGCCGTCGATCGCGCGCTCGTCTTCGGGCTCGGGCACGTCCAGGCCGTCGAGCACCGCCTCCATCAGGCTGCGGATGCCCTGGCCGTGCGCCGCCGACACCGGATGCGGCTCGCCGATGCCGAGTTCGTGGAATTCGGCCAGCAGCGGCGACTCGCTCATGCCCTCGGCCTTGTTGACCGCGAGGAAGACGCGCTTGTTGACGCTGCGCAGGTAGCGCGCGATGTCGTGGTCCTGCCCCGACACACCCGAGCGCACGTCGGTGACGAAGACCACCGCGTCGGCCTCGGCCACCGCCTGCTTGGTCTGCTTGGCCATTTCGGCCACCACGCCCGTGGGCTTCTCGGGCTCGAAGCCGCCGGTGTCGATGACGATGAACTCGCGCGCGCCCAGATGCCCGTCGCCGTAGTGGCGGTCGCGCGTCAGGCCGGCGAAGTCGGCCACGATCGCGTCCCGGCCCTTGGTGAGCCGGTTGAACAGGGTCGACTTGCCGACGTTGGGCCGGCCGACGAGGGCGACGACCGGCTTCATGAAGGGCTATTGCGGACGGAAGGCGTAGAGGCCGCCCTTGGCGGTGGCCACGAGGATCGTGTTTCCTGCAACGACCGGCGTGCCGACCACTTGCGAGCCGTCGGTCGGCAGGCGCAGCAGCGTCTTGCCGCTCGTGCGGTCGAGGAAGTGCACCTGGCCTTCGAAGTCGCCCACCACCACCGTGCGGCCGATCACCAGCAGGCCCGACAGGCCGCGGTTGAGCAACTGCTCGGCGCTCCAGGCCAGGTCACCACTGGCGGTGCGCCAAGCCGTGATGCGGCCACTGCCATCGGCACCGGCGACCAGATCGGCGTCTCCGCCGGCCGCCTGCGCGCCGCCGACCGACTTGGTCCACAGCAGCGCACCGCGCTGCGCGTCGGCACAGCCGATCGCCGACTGGAACGAGCGCGCGCACACCACGTCACCGGCACGCACCAGCGGTCCCACCAGGTCGGCCACACGCTCGACCTCGTTGGTGCCGCGCGGGTTGGCCAGGGCCACCTCCCAGCGCACGGTGCCGCGCAGCGGGTCCACGCCGGTCAGGCGCTGGCCTTGACCCACGAGCAGCGTATCCTTGAACGGGGCCACGACGCCGGGTTGCGACAGCGTCAACGGCTCGCCGCCGCGCTTCAAGGCCCAGAGGTAGCGGCCGTCCAGCGCGTCGTAGGCCTGCACCACACGGTCCACGCCCATCACGAACACGCGCTCACCGGCCACCAGCGGCGCGGTCGCGACCAGCGAGCCGAGCCGGGCGCGCCACTTGACCGCGCCGTTGTCGAACACCACGAGCTCGTTGTCGCGCGTGACCACCGCGGCAAAGCGGCCGTCGCTGCCCACGCCGGCCGTCAGCCGCGCGCCGGCGCTGGCGCGCCAGAGTTCGCGGCCGTCCTGCGCCGACAAGGCGAGCACGGTGCCATCACCACCGGCGACGATGAACGCGTCGGCCTGGCCCTTGGCGATGCTGGGCATCAGCACGAAGGGCAGGCCGCCGCCCAGGTCCGCGCGCCACACCTGCTGTCCCGCGATCTGCGGCGTGATGCTCTCCAGCGGCGCGGGCTTGGGCTTGTCGCTCGAGCAAGCCGCGAGCAGTGCCGCCACCGTCGCCATCAGAGCCGCCCTCAAGGCGCGCTTCACTTGCTGCTCCCGGACGCTACCGGCGCAGGCGCACTGGCCGCGAGCTCGGGGGCTGCGCCCAGCGCCGTCAGCTTGGCATCGAGCAGGCGCCGGTACTCGGCCTTGCTGTCCATCAACTTGGAAGCGGCCTGGTAGGCGGCGAGCGCCTCGGCCTTCTTGCCCTGCGCCGCGAGCACGTCGCCGCGGCGGTCGGCGATCAAGGCGTCGAACTCGCGCGGCTTGCTCTGCTGCGCCGCGTCGAGCTGCTTGAGCGCCTCGTCGTACTGCTTCTTGTCCATCAGCAGGCCGGCCGCGCGCAGGCGGGCCACGGTGCGGTACTCGTCCTCGCCGGCGTTGTCCGCCACCCAGGCCAGCGTGGCCAGCGCGGCATCGGGCTGGCCACTGTCGGCCTGCACCTTGGCGGCCAGCAACGCGCCCTGCTGCGCCTGCAGCGTGCGCGGGAAGCGCTCTTTGAGGTCGCCGAAGGCGCGGCCCGTGCGCTCGGCATCGCCAGCTTGCGCCACGCGGTCGAGTTCGTCGTACAGCGCCGCCGCCTTGGTGGCCTGGCCGCGTTGCCACCAGTTCCAGCCGTTCCAGGCCGCGAAGCCCGCCAGCGCCAGCGTCAGGGTCCAGGTGATCAGGTTGCCGTACTGGTTCCAGAACGCCTTGAGCTGATCGAGTTGTTCCTGCTCTTGCAGGTCGAGAGGGCTTGCCATGAGGGGGTCGCGAAGGAAGGGCTGGATTATGTCCTGCGCAACTCGTGCGCCCAGACGGCTGCATCAGCCAGTGCGCGCGTGAACTGCGCGGCCTCGCCGCGCAGCGGCTTGACGGCCACCTGGCCGGCCGCGAGTTCGTCGCCACCGAAGATCAGCGCAAACGCCGCGCCGCTCGCGTCGGCGCGCTTGAACTGCGACTTCATCGAGCCACCGCCCGCATGCATCACGACGGCCACACCCTGGCTGCGAAGCGCGTCGAGCACCTGCATTGCCGCCGGCAACGCCACCACGTCGGGCACGATCGCGTAGGCCTGCGGCGCCGCATCGGGCGCCTTCACGCCGGCGGCGTCGAGCATCAGCATCAGCCGCTCCAGCCCCATGCCGAAGCCGATGCCCGGTGCTGGTTTGCCGCCGAGCGTTTCGACCAGGCGGTCGTAACGTCCGCCGCCGCACACCGTGGCCTGCGCGCCGAGCAGCGTGCTCGTCCACTCGAAGACAGTCAGGCCGTAGTAGTCGAGCCCGCGTACCAGGCGCGGGTTGACGGTGTAGGCCAGGCCCGCGGCGTCGAGCAGCGCGCGCAGGCCGTTGAAGTGCGCGAGCGATGCCGCGCCGAGGAAGTCCATCAGCTTCGGCGCGGTGTCCACCACGACCGCCATCGACGGGTTCTTAGTGTCGAGGATGCGCAAGGGGTTGCTGTGCAGGCGGCGCTTCGCCTCGGCGTCGAGCAGCTCGGCGTGGGCTTCGAAGTGCGCCACCAGCGCCGCCCGGTGCGCGCGGCGCTCCTCGGGCTGGCCGAGACAGTTGATCTCCAGCGCCACATGCTGGCCTTCGACGAGGCCCAGTTCACGCCACAGCGCGCGCACCATGAGGATCAGCTCGGCGTCGACATCGGGCCCGGGCCAGCCGAAGGCCTCGACGTCGAGCTGGTGGAACTCGCGCTGGCGCCCCTTCTGCGGACGCTCGTGGCGGTACATCGGCCCCATCTGCCAGACCCGCAGCGGGCCGTTGTAGAGCGCGTTGTGCTCGATCACCGCGCGCACCATGCCGGCCGTGGCCTCGGGTCGCAGCGTCAGCCGGTCACCGTTCATCGCGTCCTGCCAGGAGAACATCTCCTTCTCGACGATGTCGGTGACCTCGCCGATGCCGCGCACGAACAGTGGCGTGGGCTCGACGATCGGCGTGCGCATGTTGCGGTAGCCCCAGCGCGCGAGCAGGTCGCGGATGCGCGACTCGACCCATTCCCAGGTGGCGGCCTCGTCGGGCAGCAGGTCGTTCATGCCTTTGACGGCAAGCAGCTTCTCGGCCATCGCGGACTCAATGCGCGCCGAAGCGCTTCTCGATGTAGTTCTCGACGATCTGATGAAACTCGGCGGCGATGCCCTCGCCGCGCAAGGTCAGCGCCTTCTGCCCGTCGATGAACACCGGCGCGGCCGGTGCCTCGCCGGTGCCGGGCAGGCTGATGCCGATGTCGGCATGCTTGCTCTCGCCCGGGCCGTTGACGATGCAGCCCATCACCGCGACCTTCAGGCCTTCGACACCCGGGTACTTGGCCTTCCACACCGGCATCTGCGCCCGCAGGAAGTCATCGATCTGCTTGGCCAGTTCCTGGAAGGTGGTGCTGGTGGTGCGACCGCAGCCCGGGCAGGCGGTGACACTCGGGTTGAAGCTGCGCAGCCCGAGCGCCTGCAGCAGTTCGAGCGCGATCAGCACCTCCTGCGTGCGCGCCTCGCCGGGTTGCGGCGTCAGGCTGACGCGGATCGTGTCGCCGATGCCTTCCTGCAGCAGCACGGCCAGCGCCGTCGCCGACGCCACCGTGCCCTTGGTGGCCATGCCGGCCTCGGTGAGCCCAAGGTGCAGAGCGTAGTCGCAGCGCGCCGCCAGCGCGCGGTAGACCGTGATCAGGTCCTGCACACCGCTGACCTTGCAGCTGATGATGATCTGGTTCGGGTCCAGGCCCAGTTCGCGCGCGTACGAAGCCGAATCGATCGCCGAGGTGACGAGGGCTTGCACCATCACCTGCTTGGCGTCCCAGGGCTCGGCGCGCTTCGCGTTGTTGTCCATCAACGACGCCAGCAGATCCTGGTCGAGGCTGCCCCAGTTGACGCCGATGCGCACCGCCTTGTTCCACTTCGCGGCGGCCTCGACCATCATGGCGAACTGCTTGTCCTTCTTGTCGCCCTTGCCGACGTTGCCGGGGTTGATGCGGTACTTGCTGAGGGCCTGCGCCATCGCCGGGTGCTCGGTGAGCAGGCGGTGGCCGTTGTAGTGGAAGTCACCGACCAGCGGCACGTCGATGCCCATGCGGTCGAGCTGCTCGCGGATGTAGGGCACCGCCTCGGCGGCTTCTGGCGTGTTGACCGTGATGCGCACCAGCTCGCTGCCGGCCTGCGCCAGCTCCTTGACCTGGATCGCGGTGCCGACCGCGTCGACGGTGTCGGTGTTGGTCATCGATTGCACACGCACCGGCGCGTCGCCGCCGATGGTGACGATGTTCGAGCCCCAGGCCACGCGCGCCTGGCGCGAACGCCGCGCCGCCGGCGCTGCCAGCGCGATCGAGCCGAAGTCGGCAATCGGGTCGGTCATCGACAAAACCTCAGTTCAACTGCAGTCGCGCGACGTTGTCGCGCGTGTGGCGGGCCAGGTCGACCGGGTTGCCGCGAAAACTGAGCTGCGTCGCGGCGGAATTGCCGATCGTCACGCGCAGCGGCAGGTTGCCGTCGACCGCCACCGACTCGCCGGCGGCAAGGCTGCGCGACAGCAGCATCTGGCCGCGCGCATCCTGCACCTCGACCCAGCTCTCGGCGCCCGCGCTCACGGCCAGCAGCGACGGCACCACGGCCGGCGCGTCGGACGAGGTCGGCACCAAGGCTGGTGCACTCGCCGCTTCTGGCGGCGCAAAGACGACCGCCGACGCTGCCGGCGCTGCGGCGGAGGAGGTCGGCAGCGTGACCACGTCGCTGACGACAGCCGCCGGCTTGGCACCGACCGGTACCTTGCCACGAAGCACGCCGCCCAGCCAGCGCTCGGGTAGAAGGGCCAGCGCGACCGCCGCGGCCAGCACCAGCAAGGTGCCCCAGACGACGGGCTTGCGCAGCCAGCCCCAGTCGGTCGGCTCGGCGCGGCCCGGGCGCTCGCGGAACGGCGCGTTCAGGCCCGTGCCCACATGTTCGAGCTTGGGGCTCGCGACCGTCGTCTGCGGCAGGCGGTCGAGCACCGGCTGCATGTCGACCTTCAGCGTGCGGCACACCGACTGGGCCAGTGCGCGCGTGAAGGTCATGTCGGGCAGTTCGTCGTAGCGGTCGGCCTCGAGAGCCTCGAGCTTGCGCTGCGGCACCTTGATCGCGGCCGCCAGCGCGGCGATGTGCATGCCGCGTCGCTCGCGCGCGGTGCGCAGCATCGCACCGGCGCTCGGCGCCGAGGCGGCTGCCGCCGCGTCGTCCAGCGGACCCTGCTCACTCATCGAAGCGTCCCCGTTCATAGGACTGGGCCTCTGGCGACTGCGGAAAACGGCTGCGCAGCTGGCGCCCGTACTCTTCGACGCCGCCCCGATTGCCGATGCGGTGCTCGATGCGCAGCGCGAGCCACAGGGTCTGCGCGTTGCTCATGTCCTCGCGCGTGTTGACGCGCCGGATGTAGAAGCGCGCCCGCTCGAACTCGCCGCGCCGGTACAGCACCTCGGACAGGTTCAGCGCCGCGGTCGGGTTGGAGGCGTCGATGTCGTAGGCCCGCTGCAGCTTCTGCTCGGCCTCCGGCAGCTTGCCCGCGCGGGCCAGGCACACGCCCTGGGTCATCAGCGTGCGCGGTCCATCGCGATAGGTCGGCTGCGCCAGCGCCTGCTCGAACAGTCGCTCGGCCTCGTCGAAGCGGTTGCGCTGGCACAGGAACCAGCCGCGGTTGTGCATCGTGTCGGCGTCGCGCGGGTTGATCGTGAGCGCGCGCTGGAAGTTCTCGTCGGCCTGGCGCTCATCGCCCATCGCGCCGTAGATCAGCCCGCGCAGGTTGTAGACCGCGCCGAGGTCGGACCGGGCCGCGAGCGCGAGCCGGGTCTCCTCGAGAGCCGTCTCGTACTGGCCGCGGCTGAAGTACAGGCTGGCCAGCTCCATGCGCAGCGCGACGCGCCGGTCAGGCTCGCCCGACTCCGGTGCACTGCGCGCGTCCTGCGGGTTGACGGTGGTCTGCACCGTCGATTGCTGCGCGCAGGCCACGAACAGCAGGCCGAGTATCGCGGCGCAGGCCACTCGGGTCACGAACGTCGGCAGGGTCAGCGGCATCGTCGGTCGCACCGGTCAGGCGCGCGCAGCGGGTTGGACGGGGATCAGCGGAATGCGGCGCCGGCGCTCGTGGGCGCGCGTGCGGTCCTGCACCTCGCCCGCGAGCTGGCCGCAGGCGGCGTCGATGTCGTCGCCGCGCGTCTTGCGCACCGTCGTGACGATGCCCGCGTCCTGCAGCCTTTCGGCGAAGGTCGCAATCCGCTCGCGCGGCGAGCGCAGCAGGCCCGACTCGGGAAACGGATTGAACGGAATCAGGTTGAACTTGCAAGGCACGTCGGCACGGCGCACCAGCTGCACCAGCGCATCCGCGTGCTCGGCACTGTCGTTCACACCGTCGAGCATGCAGTACTCGAAGGTGATGAAGTCGCGCGGCGCGGCCGCGAGGTAACGTTTGCAGGCGTCCAGCAGTTCGGCAACCGGGTACTTGCGGTTCAGCGGCACCAGGTCATCGCGCAGCGCATCGGTGGGCGCATGCAGCGACACCGCCAGCGCCACCGGGCAGTCTTCGCGCAGGCGGTCGATCATCGGCACCACGCCCGAAGTGCTGACGGTGACGCGGCGCCGCGACAGGCCGTAGCCATGGTCGTCGAGCATCACGCGCAGCGCCGGCACCAGCGCGGCGTAGTTCTGCAGCGGCTCGCCCATGCCCATCATGACCACGTTGCTGATCGCGCGTTCGCCGGCACCCAGTACCAGGCGCTGGCGCAGCGTGTGCTCGGCATGCCAGAGCTGGGCCACGATCTCACCGGTGGTGAGGTTGCGCGAGAAGCCCTGGTGGCCGGTCGAGCAGAAGCGGCAGCCCACCGCGCAGCCGGCCTGCGAAGAGATGCACAGCGTGCCGCGATCCGCCTCCGGAATGAACACCGTCTCGACCGCGTTGCCACCGCCTACGTCGAACAGCCACTTCACCGTGCCGTCGGCCGACATGTGCTCCGAGACGACGACCAGCGGTGTGATCGTCGCGGCACCCGCCAGCTTGTCGCGCAGCGACCTGGCCAGGTCGCTCATCTGCGCGAAGTCGCGCGCGCCCTTCTGGTGGATCCAGCGGAACAGCTGGGTGGCGCGAAAACGCTTCTCGCCCAGGCGGTCGCAGAAGGCCGCGAGTCCCTCGAGGTCGAAGTCGAGCAGGTTCGCGGCCACGTCCCGATCAGCGCGAGTAGACCGCCATGCCGGGAAAGAAGAACGCGACTTCGGCCGCGGCCGTCTCCGGCGCGTCCGAGCCGTGCACCGCATTGGCGTCGATGCTGTCGGCGAAGTCGGCGCGGATCGTGCCCTTGTCGGCCTTCTTCGGGTCCGTGGCACCCATCAGCTCGCGGTTCTTCGCGATCGCGCTCTCACCCTCGAGCACCTGGATCATCACCGGGCCGGAGATCATGAACTTGACCAGGTCATTGAAGAACGGGCGCGCCTTGTGCACCGCGTAGAACGCCTCGGCCTCCCCTCGCGACAGGTGGGCCATGCGGGCGGCCACCACCTTGAGGCCGGCCCCTTCGAAGCGGGCGTAGATCTGCCCGATCACGTTCTTCGCCACCGCATCGGGCTTGATGATGGACAGCGTGCGTTCGATCGCCATGATGAAAAAGTCTCCAGAAAATCAATGACTTGGCAAAGTTTTGAATTGTAGCCGTGAAGCCGTGCGCCCTCGCGCTCAGCGCGGCTTGCGCGGGCCGCCGCGGCGCCCCCCGCGGCCGCCGCCGCCCTTCTTGCCGAGCAGGGCGTCGCCGCCGATGTAGCCGACCGCCGTGCGCATCGGGTCAGGCTGGCCGCCGCCGGCACCCGCCTTCGGGCCGCGCTTCTTGCCGCCTCCACCACGGCCGCGGCCGGCTGCACCACCTCCACCACCGCCGGCCGGACCGTTGCCGCCGCCCTTGTTGAAGCGCTTGTCGTAGGTCTGCTGCAGCGGGTTGGGGATCGGCGCGTCGTCGTCGATCTCGCGCTGCGGCGCACGCGCGGCCTTCAGCGCGCGCTGGTCGTAGGTCTGCTGCAGCGGGTTGGGGATCGGCGCGTTGTCGTCGTCGATGTCGCGCTGCGGCCGCTGCGCATCACGCATCGCGCGGCGGTCAAAAGTCTGCTGCAGCGGGTTCGGGATGTTGGTGAAGTCCGAGCCCTCCGAGTGCGGTGCCGACTCGTCGTGATCGGTGAACTCATGCTCGCGCGCGCGCAGAGCCGCATCGCCGAAGCCCTCGTGCAGCGAATGCGTGCCGCCGCCGCGACGCTTCTTGCCATCCTGGCGCGCGCGTGGCGGCGCGATCGGCGACGGTTGCTCTCGCCGCGGCGGCCGGGCGGCCGGGCGGGCCTCGTCGCGGCGCGGGTTGACGCGCTCCTTCTTGACTTGGGGCCCCTCCCCGCGCACGCCCAGGCCCGTCAGGCGACGCAGCAGCTTGACGTCGTCCTCGGCCAGGTCGACGAAGCGGCCGCGCTTCAGGCCGCGCGGCAGCACGATGGCGCCATAGCGGATGCGGATCAGCCGGCTCACCACCAGGCCCACGGCCTCGAACAGGCGCCGCACCTCGCGGTGTCGACCTTCGGCGATGACGACGCGGTACCAGTGGTTGACCCCTTCGCCGCCGCCGTCCTCGATGCTCAGGAAGGCCGCGGGCTGGCCTTCGATCGGCACGCCGCCCAGCAGGCGGGCGCGGTTGTCGTCGTTGAGCTGTCCCAGCACGCGCACCGCGTACTCACGCTCGATGCCGAAGCGCGGATGCATCAGCCGGTTGGCCAGCTCGCCCGAGGTCGTGAACAGCAGCAGGCCCTCGGTGTTGATGTCCAGGCGCCCCACCGACTGCCACTTGCCATGCATGAGCCGCGGCAGGTTGCGGAACACGGTCGGCCGGCCCTCGGGGTCGTCCAGCGTCACCACTTCGCCGACCGGTTTGTGGTAGGCCAGCACACGGGTGGGCAGCGGTGCGATGCGCACCTTGACCGGCTTGCCGTCGATCGCCACCCGGTCGCCCCAGGACACGCGCTGGCCCACATGGGCCTTCTCGTCGTTCACCGTCACGCGGCCATCGACGATCATCTGCTCGAGGTCGCGGCGCGAACCAATCCCGGACTGCGCCAGCACCTTCTGCAGCTTGGGCGCATCGGCGTCGGGCGCGAGGATGCGGCGTTCCGGGGCAGCCGCGCCGTCGGGCGCGTCCGCGGTCGCGCCCGGGTCGGCAAGCGTGGTCTGTGCGACCGACTCGGCCTCGGCTTCGGCATCGAAGCCGCCAGCGGTGACGGCCGCGAACAGCTCGCCGGTGTCGGGCGCAGGGGCCGGCTGCGCCTGCGGCCTCGCGTCGGGTGCACCGCCTTCCGCGCTCTCGACGCCCTCGCGTCCGCCACGTCCCTTGCGCCCGCGGCGGCGCTTGCGGCGCGGCCGGTCGCCGTCTGGCCCAGGGCCTGGCTCGGTACTTGGCCCAGCACTCGGTCCTGCGTCTGCCGGCACAGCGCTTTCGGTCCCGGACGCGCTGCCCGCGTCACCGGCCGGCGGCGTGTCGACGC
>JALHQP010000061.1 GCA_022841885.1 Aquincola sp.
GGCCCAGTCGGCGGCCGGCAGCGCGAAGGCCGATGCCGGAGCGCCGACGAGCAGCGCGAGCGCATGCTCGACCTGCGTGCGCTGGCGTTCGAGCGCCAGCGCCTCGGCCTCGGTGGCCGCCACTTCGCTGCGCACGCGCGCGAGGTCGAGCTCGGCCACGTCGCCGGCGCGCACGCGGCGCTCGATCAGGTTCTGCGTGTCGCGGTAGGCGGCCACCGTGTCGCGCACCAGCGTGCGCTCGGCGTCGAGCGCGCGCAGCGCGAAGTAGGCCTGGGCCACCTGCGACTGCACGAGCAGCTGCGTGCTGCGCAGCAGCGCCTCGCGCTGGCGCGCGTCGAGCGCGGCGGCGCGGCTGGCACCGGACAGGCGGCCGGCCAGGTCCACTTCGTACGACAGGCTGGCGCCGACGGCACCCACGTTGCGCGGCGGCACGCCGAGTGCCGGCTGCGCCTCGCGTGTGGCCGACGCGCTGGCGCCGAGCTGAGGCAGGCGCTCGGCGTCGCTCGCCGTGAGCAGCGCACGGGCCTGCGCCAGCCGCGCGGCGGCGGCCTGCACGCTGGTGTTGGCCGCGGCCGCGCGTTCGACCAGTGCGTCGAGCGCGGGGTCGCCGAACGGCGTCCACCAAGCGCCGGGCCCGGTGGGTTCGGCCGGCGTGCGCGTCCATTGCACGCCGCCGTCCTTGAACGTGGCGGGCAGGGCGCCGAGCGGCTCGGGCAGCGGCGCGTTCGCCGTCGCGCAGCCGGCGAGCACCAGCGCAGCGACCAGCGGCAGCGAGGTGCGGGAGAGGGTCTTGTTCATGTCTTGTTCCTTTGGAATCACTCTTGGCGCGGCGCGCTCGGCACGGCCCGTGCGACGCCGCCGCCATGGCCGAGCGTGGGTGCGGCCGCGAACGCCTCGGCGTGGTGCGGCACCTCGCCGTGCTGCTTGAGCGGCCGGTTGCCGGCGAGCTTGCGCAGCAGCACGTAGAACACGGGCGTCAGGAACAGGCCGAAGGCCGTGACGCCGATCATGCCGGCGAACACCGCGATGCCCATCGCCTGGCGCATCTCGGCGCCGGCGCCGGTGGAGAAGGCCAGCGGCAGCACGCCCATCACGAAGGCCAGCGAGGTCATCAGGATCGGCCGCAGGCGCAGCCGCGACGCCTCGATCGCCGCCTGCACCGGCGTGCGGCCGGCGAACTCGAGCTCGCGCGCGAACTCGACGATCAGGATCGCGTTCTTCGCACTCAAGCCCACCAGCACCACGAGGCCGATCTGCGTGAAGACGTTGTTGTCGCCGTTGGACAGCCACACGCCGGTCATCGCCGCCAGCAGGCCCATCGGCACGATCAGGATGATCGCCGCCGGCAGCGTCAGGCTCTCGTACAGCGCCGCGAGCACCAGGAAGACGAGCAGGATCGCGATCGGGAACACCCAGACCGCCGAGTTGCCGGCCAGGATCTCCTGGTAGGTCAGCTCGGTCCACTCGAAGCCGATGCCCGGCGGCAGCGTCTCGGCGGCGATGCGCTCGATGGCGTCCTGCGCCTGGCCCGACGAGTAGCCCGGGGCCGGGCCGCCGTTGATGTCGGCCGACAGGAAGCCGTTGTAGCGCATCGCGCGTTCGGGGCCGAAGCTCGGCTGCACCTTCATCAGCGCCGACAGCGGCACCATCTCGCCGCTCGCCGAGCGCACCTTCAGCGCGCCGATGTCCTCGGCGCGGGCGCGGAACGGCGCGTCGGCCTGCACGCGCACGGTGTAGGTGCGGCCGAACTTGTTGAAGTCGTTGACGTACAGGCTGCCGAGGTAGATCTGCATCGTGTCGAACACGTCGGTGATCGCCACGCCGAGCTGGCGCGCCTTGGTGCGGTCGATGTCGGCATACAGCTGCGGCACGTTGACCTGCCAGCTCGAGAACAGGCCCGCCAGCTCGGGCGCCTGCGAGGCCTTGGCCATGAAGGCCTTGGTCGCCGCGTCCATCGCGTCGTAGCCGAGCGACGCACGGTCCTGCAGCTGCAGCTTGAAGCCGCCGGTCGTGCCCAGGCCCTGCACCGGCGGCGGCGGGAACATCACGACGAAGGCCTCCTCGATCGACGCGCCGTACTGCTGGTTCAGCGCCATCGCGATCGCACCGGCACTTTGCGACGGGTCCTTGCGCTCGGAGAAGGGCTTGAGCGTCGCGAACACGATGCCCGAGTTGGAGCTGTTGGTGAAGCCGTTGATCGACAGGCCCGGGAACGACACCGCGTGTTCGACGCCGGGCTGCTTGAGCGTGATCTCGCCCATGCGGCGGATCACGTCCTCGGTGCGGTCGAGCGTGGCGCCGTCGGGCAGCTGCGCGAAGCCGATCAGGTACTGCTTGTCCTGCCCCGGCACGAAGCCCGAGGGCACGGCGCGGAACAGGCCGACGGTCAGCGCGGCCAGCGCCAGGTACAGGCCGAACATCAGCGCCTTGCGCGAGATCGCGCGCGCCACGCCGCCCTGGTAGCTGACAGCGCCGCGGGCGAAGGCCTTGTTGAAGAGGCGGAAGAAGCCGCCGAACACGCGGTCCATGCCACGCGTCAGCGCGTCCTTCGGCGCGCCATGCGCCTTGAGCAGCAGCGCGGCCAGGGCGGGCGAGAGCGTCAGCGAGTTGATCGCCGAGATCACGGTCGAGATCGCGATCGTCAGCGCGAACTGGCGGTAGAACTGGCCCGTGAGACCGGTGATGAAGGCCAGCGGCACGAACACCGCCACCAGCACCAGCGCGATCGCGATGATCGGCCCCGACACTTCGCGCATCGCGCGGTAGGTCGCTTCGCGTGGGGACAGCCCGGCCTCGATGTTGCGCTCGACGTTCTCGACCACCACGATCGCGTCGTCGACCACGATGCCGATTGCCAGCACCAGCCCGAACAGCGACAGGGCGTTGATCGAGAAGCCGAAGGCCTGCATCACCGCAAAGGTGCCGACCACCGACACCGGCACCGCCAGCAGCGGGATGATCGACGCGCGCCAGGTCTGCAGGAACAGGATCACGACGAGCACCACCAGCGCCACCGCCTCGAGCAGGGTCACGACCACCGACTCGATCGACGCGCGCACGAACTGCGTGGTGTCGTAGACGATCTCGTAGTCCACGCCCTCGGGCATGGTCTTCTTCAGCTCGGTCATCGTCGCGCGCACCGAATCGGCGATCGCGATCGCGTTGCTGCCCGGTGCGGCGAACACGCCGGTGGCCATCGCGGCCTTGTTGTCGAGCAGCGAGCGCAGCGCGTAGTCGCTGGAGCCCAGCTCCAGCCGCGCCACGTCGCGTAGCCGCGTCACCGCGCCGTCGGCGCCGGTCTTGACGATGATCTCGCCGAATTCCTCTTCGTTCTGCAGCCGGCCCTGGGCGTTGATCGACAGCTGCAGGTCCACGCCGGGCAGGCCGGGCGAGGCGCCGACGACGCCGGCGGCCGCCTGCACGTTCTGTTCGCGGATCGCGCGCACCACGTCGCCGGCCGCGAGGCCGCGTTCGGCCATCTTGCGCGGGTCGAGCCAGGCGCGCATCGCGTACTCGCCTCCGCCCCACATCTGCACCTGGCCGACGCCCGGCAGGCGCGCCAGCCGGTCCTTGACGTTGAGCGTCGCGTAGTTGCGCAGGTAGGTGATGTCGTAGCGGTCGTTCGGCGACACCAGGTGCACCACCATGATGAAGTCGGGCGAACTCTTGACCGTGGCCACGCCGGTGCGCCGCACCTCCTCGGGCAGGCGCGGCTCGGCTTGCGCGACGCGGTTCTGCACCAGCTGCTGCGCCTTGTCGGGGTCGGTGCCGAGCGCGAAGGTCACGTTCAGCGTCATCACGCCGTCGGTGGTGGCCTGGCTGTTCATGTACAGCATGCCCTCGACGCCGTTGATCGCTTCCTCGAGCGGCGTGGCCACCGTCTCGGCGATCACCTTGGGGTTGGCGCCCGGGTACTGGGCGCGCACCACCACGGTGGGCGGCACGACCTCGGGGTACTCCGACACCGGCAGCACGCGCAGCGCGATCAGGCCGGCCAGGAACATCAGCAGCGACAGCACGCCGGCGAAGATCGGCCGGTCGATGAAGAACTTGGACAGGTTCATGATGACGGGTCTTCTGGTGGGGTCCTGGGCTCAGGAGCGCGGCGCGGTGGCGCGCTGCGCGGTGACTTCGGGCTTGGCGTCCATCGCCACCTCCTTCGGCGCCACCAGCGCGCCGGGGCGCACGCGGTGCAGGCCGTTGACGACGATGCGCTCGCCCGCCTGCAGGCCGTCGGTCACGCGGCGCAGGCCGTTGACCGAGGTGCCGAGCTTGACTTCGCGCCAGACGGTCTTGTTGTCGGCGCCGACCACCATCACGAAACGCTTGTTCTGGTCGGTCCCGACCGCGCGTTCGTTGATCAGCAGCACCGGCGCGGCCTGCGCCTGGCCCATGCGCAGCTTGGCGAACTGGCCGGGGATCAGCGCGCCGTCCTGGTTGTCGAACACCGCGCGCACGCGGATCGTGCCGCTCTTGGCGTCGACCTGGTTGTCGACCAGCTGCAGCTTGCCCTCGTAGGGCAGGTCGGTGGTGGCGGCGGTGCCCATCTGCACCGGGATGCGCTCGAGCTGCGCGCGCGCGCTCGCCCCGCTGCCGCGCAAGGCCCCCAGCGCGCGCACGATCACCTGCTCGTCGGCGTCGAAGCTGGCGTAGATCGGGCTCACCGACACCAGCGTGGCCAGCACCGGGGCACCCGGGCCGGCGGCCACCAGGTTGCCGGCGGTGATTTCCACCTTGCCGATGCGTCCGGCGATCGGGGCGCGCACCTGCGTGTAGCCGAGGTTCAGGCGCGCCGACTGCAGCGCGGCTTCGGCCGCACGCAGGTTGGCTTCGGCTTCGCGCAGGCCGTTGCTGCGCTCGTCGAACTCGCGCTGCGCGATCGCGCGCTCGTCCCACAGGCGCCGGGCACGCTCGTGCTCGTTGCCGGCATGCGTGACGCGCGACCGCGCGGCGGCCACCTGGGCTTCGGCGCGCTCGACCTCGGCGGCATAAGGCGCCGGGTCGATCGTGAACAGCAGGTCGCCCTGCTTGACCAGCGCGCCTTCGCGGAAGTGCACCGCCTGCACCGTGCCGGCGGCGCGCGAGCGCAGCTCCACGCGGTCCACCGCCTCGAGGCGGCCGGAGAACTCGTCGTAGCCCGCGACCTCGGCGCTGACCACGGTGGCCACCGACACCGGCATCGCGGCCGGCGCCGCGGTGGCTTCGGGTGCGGTGGCTTCGGAGCGGTTCGACAGGCCGAGCAGCGCGGCGGGCACCGCAGCGAGTGCACCGACGGCGGTGATGGTGGCCAGCAGGCCGGGACGTTGGCGCAGGGCGTTCTTGATCTTCATGGGAGGCTCCCTCAAGGATGGGTGGACTTGGAAGTCGGTGTGGAAACGGGGGTCGACAGGAACCGATGCAGGCGTGCCCGCAGCGGCGCCGCCCAGGCCGCGTCGCGGCCTTGCCGGTAGCCGAGCGGCCAGCCGGTGCCGCCGTCGAACAAGGCCAGCTCGGTCGGCACGCGGGCGGCGTTCAGGCGCTGGTGGTAGGCCTGCGTCTCGTCGCGCAGCGGGTCATCGGCCGCGGTGATCAGCAGCGCGGGTGGCAGGCCGGCCAGGCGCATCGAGCTGCCGGGCACGGCGTACGGGTGCTGCACGTCGTCGCAGCGCGCCAGGTAGGCCTGCCAGCCGTCGGCGCAGCGGCAGCCGACGGGGCCTTCGCGCGCGTCGCGCTGCGAGGCGGTGGCGATGCAGGGGTCGAGCATCGGCGACAGCAGGATCTGCCCGGCCAGTGCGGGCCCGCCACGGTCGCGCGCGACCATCGCCACGGCGGCAGCGATGTTTCCGCCCGCGTCTTCGCCGGCCACGTACAGCCGCGCATGCGCTCCGGCCAGGCGGCGGCGCTGGCGCTCGATCCACTGCAAGGCGTCGTAGCCGGCCTCGACGGCCTCGGGGAAGGGGTGGGCAGGCGCCAGCGGGTAGTCGAGCGACACCACGGCCGCACCGGCGTCGACCAGCAGGCCGGCGACGGCCGCACCGTCGTCGAGCGTGCCGCTGACGAAGGCGCCGCCGTGCAAGTGCAGCACCAGCGGCGTGTCCTCCCGTCGCTCGCCGGCGGGGTAGATGCGTGCGGCGAGCGTGCGGCCGTCCGGCCGCGCGACTTGGTCGTCGTGCGGCGGGGTGTCGGCAGGCAACGGCCTGAGTGGGCGAGGGGACATTGCGGGTCGGTCCGCCAGCGGCGGTGCGGTCTCATGCTGCAATGCGGCAAAGATAGGCGCGCGGGCCGGTTGGAAAAAGAGCCGTTTCGCTCCCGCGCTGTTTCAGCCGGCGCAACAATCGCCGGTGCCGATGTGGTTCGACGGGCGCGTCACGAGCGCGCCAGGAGGAGTCCGCGATGGACAAGTTCGCTGCGATGCAGGCCTTCGTGCGCGTGGTCGAGGCCGGCACCTTCACCAAGGCCGCCGACTCGATGGGCCTGCCCAAGCCCACGGTGACGCGCGCGGTGCAGTCGCTGGAGGCGCAACTGCAGACCAAGCTGCTCAACCGCACGACGCGGCGCGTGACCGTCACCGCCGACGGCGCGGCCTATTACGACCGCGCGCTGCGCATCCTGGGCGAGATGGACGAGCTGGAGTCCAGCATGACCCACGCCAAGGCCAACCCGCGCGGGCGCCTGCGCATCGACGTCGGCGCCGCCGTGGGGCGGCTGCTGCTGGTGCCGGCGCTGCCGGACTTCCACGCCCGCTACCCCGACATCCAGATCGACCTCGGCGTCAGCGACCGGCCGGTGGACCTGATCGGCGAGAACGTGGACTGCGTGCTGCGCATCGGCGAGGTGACCGACCAGTCGCTGGTGGCGCGCCGCATCGGCGACTTCCACCTGATCATGGCGGCGTCACCGGACTACCTGAAGCGCCACGGCACGCCGCGCCACCCGAGCGATCTGGAAGACGGTACGCACCGCGCGGTGAACTACTTCTCGCACCGCACCGGACGGCCGTTCTCGTACACCTTCACCAAGGGCAACGAGCGCATCGAGCTCGACATGCCACATGTGCTGTCGGTCAACGACTCGAGCGCGGAACTCGCGGCCGGGCTGGTGGGGCTGGGCATCGTGCGCACCACCACCTTCGAGGCGCAGCCGCACTTCGACAGCGGCGAGCTGGTGCCGCTGCTGCTGGACTGGTGCTCGAACTCGATCCCGATCTACGTGGTGTACCCGCCGAACCGGCACCTCAGCACCAAGCTGCGCGTGTTCGTCGACTGGGTGGCGGACCTGTTCGCACGCAGCCAGCCGATCCTGCGCCGCTGCGGCATGCCCGCACCGCCGGGGGCGGTGGGCGACTTCGTGTGCCCGATGGCGCCGCAAGTGGCGGGCGCCAAGCCGCTCGCGCAGCCGGCGTAGGGGGCGCTACCTCGCTGGAAGCGGCGGGCGGTTCTTCCGGTAGGAGTTCTTGACTGCGATCTTTCCGTCGTGGAAGGTGAAGACGTCGCATCCGTGGACCTCGACGCGGGAGCCGTCCGCGCGCGTGCCGGTGAACGTCCACTCGGACACCCCGCGGTCGCCGCAGACGAAGTGGCGAGGGGCAAGCCACTGCGCGTCGGGATAGGTCTGCCACACATCGCAGAACGCGGCCCGGACGGCCTGCCGGCCGACATGCGAGGCTCCGCAGACGTCCGGCCCGGCGGACGCTTCAAACACGCAGTCGTCCGTCATGAAGCCCATCAGCGCGTCGGCATCGTGGCGGTTGAAGGCCTCGGCGAAGGCCTGCAAGGTGGCAACGGTGACCGTCATGATCTGTAGAACGCCTCGACCTGGCCCTTGAGCTTGATCAGCAGCGGCGAGCCCTTGCGGTCGAGCGCGCGACCGGCGGGCACCTTCACCCAGCCCTCGCTGATGCAGTACTCCTCGACGTCGAAGCGCTCCCTGCCGTCGAGGCGGATGCCGATCGGGTGCTCGAAGACGGCGGGGACGTGGAAGGGGCTGGCCGGGTCGACGGAGAGACGGTCGGGCAGGGGTGGGGGTGATGCGGGAGGTGTTTCGCTCATCGGGGCCGTCTGGTGGGTCATGGTGACGAGCCTATTGTCGACCGATGCTGGCGCGTTGCGGTCGGCGCCGTCGTCGGATTGGGCGACCGCTACGCAGCGGGTGCGGCCGGCGGGCACCGGCGGGCGTGCTCACGGTGCCTGGCATCAAGCAGTCGTTGAACCTAGCGATGGGCGCTGGCCCGAAAGGCGGTTGTACGAGGTACTGCGGCCGTAGCACCTACACGATGCGGTCCGCGCCACGTCGGCGACTGCATCTCCACCGCTCGAACTCACAGTGGCGACCCGAAGCGGACGTTCGCACTGGCCGTTCCCGCAGGCAGCTGACTCCCTCCACGCAGGCGGCGCTTCAGTGCAAGACGCCCCACGATTCGCAGATGCCGTCATAGGGCAGCATGACAGCATTGACCCTACGCTGGGTGAACGTAACGCCCTTGCGACACGTGGCCGACCACCAAGAAGCGTCCACAACCGGAGCCACCGTCGTCAGCCGGACAGATGTTTGTAGCTCAAGGCCAATCCGAGCTCCTCTTTGCGCCGTTTGGACTGTATGAAATGGTCGATCCGCGCAGCATCGTCAGAACTGACGATGTGCCCGAGACCGACGGCACCAAATAATGGGCGCCGCCGCTTGGATGGCGTAGTACCTGATGGCGAGAGCATGCAAACAAGTTAGGGATGCGCCGCCGCCCTTGGGGCATGAGGAAACCACAGTTCGTGCGACGGCGGAGATAGTCGAGCCTGCGCGCGCACAAGGAACCTGATCGCCGCACACAACTGGGAGGACCGACCATGACGCTCGGATTGAGGCAGTTTTCAGTTGCAGTGGCAGCCATCGCGGGGCTCACCAGTTGCTCCAGCGTACAGATCATCAAGGTCACGGATGCGCAGCCACAGCCCGAGGGGATTCCGTTCTATCTCCCGCGACCGTATGTGCAGGTGTTCGAGCCGTTCGTCATCGGCTCCAAGGCATATCTCGTGTCGGGGAAGCTTTCGCCCGACGGGAAGTACCTCCTCATTGACAACGTCCTAGACGACACGAAGCTCGATGGCCTGCTGAAGTCTGACCTGTCCAAGGAGAACCCAGCGACCATCCCGGTCGCCCTGATCCGCCCGGCAGGTACGGCGCCAGCGTCGCCCGCCCCAGGCGGTGGCCCTCAGGGCGGCGATCCGGGAACCCCAAGCCCACCCTCCTCCCCGGCTTCCGCAGCCTCGGCCCCAGGTGGGGCCGCATCGGCACCTGCTCCTTCCGCATCGGCGCCGGGCGGCGCCGCGTCGGCGCCCGCAGACGCAAAGCCGGTCGGCCAATTCAACCTGTCGGTGACCAACACGACGGCTCTCTTCCCACCAACTCTCGGGCGGCGCTTCTTCGATGTCGTCTGGATGCCCGACTTCGACGAGAAGTACGTCATCCAGGGCAAGCCTGGCCTCGGGAACGCCAACATCGGGGTGACGATGACCCAGGGGTGGGGCCTCTACGGACTGGATGCCCAACTAGACAACAGTGCGCTCGTGAAGCCGCTGCTTGACTTCTACACCACTGGCCTCGACGCACTCGGAAAGCTGGCTCGCAGCAAGATCTTCCCGGCTGGCGACCTGGCTGGTGGTGGGCCTCAGGGTCAGATCGAAAAGGCTGACATCCCGCCCGGCGCAAGAGTGACCGTCAAGGTCACGCGCGTTCAGGTCGTCGCTCCTGGTCTGTATCCAATCCTCAAACCCAAGGAAGAGTCGAGCATCACCGAGAAGACCTCTCACAAGAGAGACCTCGTTGTCCGTCACATTCCTCAACGCCCATACACGAACATCGCATTCAACACGTACGAGGTTTTGGTCATTGAGGCTGCAAAGCCCAGCGGCGACACCCCCATGAACCTGCAGCGCTACTTCGACCAAACGGGGCCGGACGGGGGACTGGTGGTCCCCCCAGCAGCACCCAACAAACTCACCGACGCCAACAAGACGCCTCTCAACACGACGGAACTCGAGAAGACGGTAAACCAGCAGCTCGCCAACCGCAAGGGAGCTGATGGCGCCTTCTGGCAGGTCTCCGAGCTGAAGGTGGAGGGCACGACGCTTACCGGCAAGGCCAAGCTGTCCGGCGGCACCAGCAAGCCAGCGGAACTCGCCACCATGGCCGCGGTCGGCGCCTTCGTCGCGGATCGGACCGAGTCCAAGTTTGTCGGCGGCGCCGTGAAGCTCGCCGAGGTCAAGTAGTGGCTTTGAAAGCGAAGCCGGCGCCGGTACCCGAGCGTCGCTGGAACGAGCTGACTGCCGATGAGCAGCTCGAGGTCGTCAGGGAAGTCTGTGGTGTCAGGGGCCTATCGATCCTGAAGCGCTACGACGGGGCTCTCGCTGTCGGGGCAGGGTTCAAGAAGTCTGCGGGTGAGGTAAGGAGCGCGGTCTGCCTGGGCGTGCTTGTCGACCGAAAGAAACACATCAAGCGCATCCCTCCGGGCCAGTCGTCCGACAGCTTCGGAGCGCGTCGATCGGCTGGTATGGGTCGGGTGCATGAGTTGAAGGCGCGTAGATGCTGTCGCTCGTCGTTCACGCGGTCAATTGCTCACGTAGGGAAGCTTCCGAGGTACAGGAGCCATCCGCCTGTGCGGCCGATCACTGACAGCTTTCAGTCGTGGCTGTCGCCCACCCGACGAAACCGACCGGCAGCAGCCAGTCTGAAGCGGTAGCTGGCCGCGCCAGCGCGGGCGTCCGACTGCTCTCGCCGATTGATCGGCGTGCTTCGGCCACCAGGCTATTGCCTGGCGTCCCCTTCACCACCCGCCACGTCCTCGCCCGCCGCCCCGCCGTCCTTGCGCTGCCGCTCGTCAGCCATGAACTGCTCCATCTGCTGACGCCCGATCTTGGCCAGCGCGATCAGCTTGGACTCGTCCTTGAAATGCGGCGCGGCCTCGGCCAGCTGCTCGAGGTTGTGGCGCCTGAAGCGCAGCGCCAGGTTGCGCGCCTGGTGGCGCTCGAAGCCCATCAGCTCGAGCACGCTGCGCCCGCTCATCAGTGCCGAGTCGAAGGTCTCGCGCTCGATGTGCGCCACGCCGCGCTGCTGCAGCTGGTACCAGTGCTGCACGTTGCGCGCGCGGGCCACGACCTGCAGGCGCGGGAAGTGCTGGTGCACCAGGTCCACCAGGGCCAGGCTGCGCTCCAAGTCGTCGAGCGCCAGCACCAGCACGCGCGCCTTGTCGGCGCCGGCCATGCGCAGCAGGTCCAGCCGCGTCGCGTCGCCGTAGAAGGCGCGCCAGCCGAAGCGGCGCACGCCTTCCACCTGCTCGCTGTCGTGCTCGAGCACGGTGGGCTGGATGCCGTTGGCCATCAGCAGGCGGCCGATGATCTGCCCGTAGCGGCCGAAGCCGGCGATGATCACCGGCCCGTCCTGCGGCTCGTCGATCTCGGGCAGCGCCGCCGCGCCGCGCGCGGCCAGCCTCGGCATCAACCAGCGGTCCACCGCGGCCAGCGCCAGCGGTGTCACCAGCATCGACAGCGCCACCGAGGCCACCAGCAGCGAGGCCGTCGGCGCGTCGAACACGGCCGCACCCTGCGCGGCCTGGAACACGACGAAGCCGAACTCGCCGCCCTGTGCGAGCAGGATCGTGAACAGCGGCCGTTCGGCCAGCGGCAGCGGCATCGCGCGGGCCATCGCCAGCAGCACGAGCGTCTTCAACGCGAGGAAGCCGAGCACGATGGCCGCCACCAGGCCCGGGCGCGCGAACACCACGGCGAAGTCGATGCCCATGCCCACGGCGATGAAGAACAGCCCGAGCAGCAGGCCTTTGAAGGGCTCGAGGTCGGTCTCCAGCTCGCGCCGGTATTCGCTCTCGGCCAGCAGCACGCCGGCCAGGAAGGCGCCGAGCGCCATCGACAGGCCGGCGGCGTGCATCAACGCGGCGGTGGCCACCACCAGCAGCAGCGACGCCGCGGTGAAGATCTCGGGCGTGCGGCTGCGCGCGATCCAGCGCAGGGCCGGGCGCAGCAGCAAGCGTCCGCCGAACAGCAGCGCGGCGATCACGGCCACCGCCTTGGCCGCGCCGAGCCAGCCGCCGCCGGCGGCCGCGGCCGCCTGGGTGCCGAGCAGCGGCAGCAGCGCCAGGATCGGGATCGCGGCCACGTCCTGAAACAGCGCGATGGCGAGGACGCCCTGGCCCGCGGGCGTGGGCAGCGCGTTGCGTTCGCCGAGCACCGCCAGCCCGATGGCGGTGGAGGACAGCGCCAGCCCCAAGGCCGCGGCCAGCGCCACGGGCCATGGCACGCCGAAGGTCGCGGCCAGCGCCACCATCAGCGCGGCGCTGGCGCCCATCTGCACCGCGCCCCAGCCGAAGATCGGCCGTCGCATCGCCCACAGGCGGCGCGGTTCGAGTTCCATGCCGATCAGGAACAGCATCAGCACGACGCCGAACTCGGCGACCGACAGGATCGTCTGTGCGTCCGTCACCAACGCCAGGCCCCAGGGGCCGATCACGATGCCCGCGGCGAGGTAGCCGATGATCGACCCCAGGCCGAGCGCGCGCGCCAGCGGCACGGCGATGACGGCTGCGGCCAGGTAGATCAGGCCCGTCGTGAGCCAGTTGGCATGTTCCACGCTCAGGCTGCCTCTGGCGCGGGGCGGTCGATGGCGGCCACCTCGGGCATCACGCAGGGCGCCAGCTCGGCCATCTCGGGCCACTCGGGGTAGGTGGCCAGGCGGTCGGCGAACACGGCGGCGTGGGCCTGCACCTCGGCGTCGCTGGCGCGGTGGGCGCTGTGCATCAAAAGCGGCGGCAGGAAGCGCATGCCCACCAGGGTGGCGGTCTGCTCGTAGGGCGGCAGGAAGGCGTCGAAGAAATGGCGGTGCGTGCCGTCGGGCCGGTAGCTGGCCTCGGCGCCGCCGGTCGAGGCCACCAGCCACAGGTCCTTGCCGGCGAGCGCATGGCCGCCCGGCCCGTAGGCCCAGCCGAAGGCCAGCACCTCGTCGACCCAGAGCTTGAGCAGCGGCGTCATGCCGTACCAGTGCAGCGGCTGCAGCCACACCACGAGGTCGGCCGCGGCCAGCGCGCGCTGCTCGGCGGCCACGTCGATCAGGTAGTCCGGGTACAGGGCGTACAGGTCGCGCACCTGCACGCGATCGGCCAGCGCCGACGCGGCGGCGGCGCGCATCAGCGTGCGGTTGATCCGCGAGTGACCGAGCTGCGGGTGGGCCGCGAGAACGAGGATCGACGTCACGGGCAAGCTTGGAGTTTGGGGGTTGGCGCTAGGATGGCGCGCCGCAAGCGCTCGCTACCATAGCCGCAAAACGAGGGACCCCCATGCCGGTGATCATCGTCGCCAACCCCAAGGGAGGCGTTGGCAAGAGTACCGTGGCCACCAACCTCGCCGGCGCGCTGGCCCGCACCGGGCACGCCGTGATGCTGGGCGACGTGGACCGCCAGCAGTCGGCGCGCCAGTGGCTCGCGCTGCGGCCGCCGACGCTGCCGGAGATCCGTACCTGGGACGTGGCGCACGACGACGTGGTCAAGCCGCCCAAGGGCACCACGCATGTGGTGCTCGACACCCCGGCCGGCCTGCACGACAAGAAGCTCGACAAGGTCCTGGCGATCGGCGACCGCGTGCTGCTGCCGCTGCAGCCCAGCCTGTTCGACATCCAGGCCAGCCACGCCTTCGTGCGCGAGCTGCGCGAGCACAAGCGGGGTATCAAGATCGGCGTCATCGGCAACCGCGTGCGCGAAGGCACGATCTCGGCCGACCAGCTGCGCCAGTTCCTCGACACGCTGGACGTGCCGGTGCTGACGATGCTGCGCGACACCCAGCTCTACGTGCAGCTGGCCGCACGCGGCGCGACGCTGTGGGACGTGGCACCCAGCCGCGCCGAGCGCGACCTCGAGCAGTGGCAGCCGATCCTCGATTGGGCGAAGTGACATGAAGCGCTTCGCCCGCCTGGCCGACCTGGCGGCGCTCACCGGCCAGGAGCTGGCGCAAAGCGACGCGGTGCTGATCGACCAGGACCGCATCGACGGCTTCGCGGCGCACACCGAGGACCGACAGTGGATCCACGTCGACCACACGAAGGCGGCGCAGGGCCCGTTCGGCACCACGATCGCGCATGGCTTCCTGACGCTGAGCCTGATGCCGCACCTGATGGAGCGCTCGATGGCCATCGACGACGTGCGCATGGGCATCAACTATGGTGTCAACCGCTTGCGCTTCCCGGCCCCGGTGCCCTCGGGCAGCCGCGTGCGCGCGACCTTCAAGCTGCTCTCCTTCGAGCCGATCGAAGGCGGCGCGCAGCTCGTCATCGAAGCCACCTTCCACCGCGAAGGTCACGCCAAGCCGGTGTGCGTGGTCGAGCAGGTGGTGAGGCAATTCACATGAAAGTTCTGCTCGTCGACGACCACCCGTTGATCCTGGCCGCGCTGCAGAGCGTGATCCGCGGCCTGGGCGACGACGTCACGGTGGCCGGCGTGGGCACCGACCGCGAGGCGCGCGAGGTGCTGGCGCGCGACGCCGACCACGACCTGGTGCTGCTCGACCTGCAGCTCGGCGAGACCGACGGCTTCGACCTGCTGACCGAGCTGCGCCAGAAGTACCCGGCGCTGCCGGTGGTCGTGATCTCGGCGTCGGACCGCGCCAGCGACGTGATCCGCGCGATCGACCTCGGCGCGATGGGCTTCGTGCCCAAGCGCGCCAGCAACGACACCCTGTTCGAGGCGCTGCGCCTGGTGATGTCCGGCGGCATCTACGTGCCGCCGATGTCGCTCGGCTTCTCGGTCGCGCCGCCGCCGCCCTCCGACGGTGACACCGTGCCCGACGTGATGCGCACGCGGCCGGTCGATTTCGACCTCGAAGAGGTGGCCAGCCATGCGGCCGCGTCGCCGCACCAGCAGGCACCGGCCTCGCTCGAGGCGCTCGGCTTGTCGCGA
The DNA here is from genome assembly GCA_022841885.1 of Aquincola sp. Lineage (GTDB taxonomy): Bacteria > Pseudomonadota > Gammaproteobacteria > Burkholderiales > Burkholderiaceae_C > CADEEN01. The sequence continues at coordinate 14,924 of JALHQP010000061.1, forward strand.
CGCCAGGCCGATGTGCTGGCCTACCTGCTCAAGGGCATGCCCAACAAGCTGATCGCGCGCGAGATGGGCCTGTCGGTCGAGACGGTGAAAGACCATGTGGCGGCGGTGCTGCGCGCGCTGAAAGTGTCCTCGCGCACCCAGGCCGTGCTCGCGGTCAGCCAGATGACGCAGCGCGCCGGCGCCGGCGCGCCGGGCTGGAAACCGTCGAAGTAGCGTGAGCCTCGTCGACCGCGGCGCAAGCGACACCGACCGCCTGCGCGCGGCCTTCGAGCAGACGCGCGCCACGCTGGCGGGCAACCTGATGGGCATCCTGCTCATCACGCCGGCCTTCTGGTCGCTGGCGCCGATGCCCAAGATGCTCGGCTGGCTGCTGCTCGCGGCGGGGCTGTGGTTCGTGCGGCTCGGCCACTTCCTGCGCTACCGCGCACGCCGCGACGCCGACGATGCCACGCTCGAGCGCTGGCGCACGAGCTGGCGCGTGCTGCTGCTGGCGCAAGGTGCGATGTGGCCGCTGGCGGTGTGGCTGTTCTGGGGCCTGGGCACGCCGTACCACGCGCTGCTGCTGATCCTGGTGGCCAACGCCTACACCATGGGGGCGGTGCAGCTGCTGTCGGCGCACCCGCGCATGTTCCTGCTGTTCATCAGCACGGTGTGGGTGCCGGTGATCGTGCGCGTGGCCACCGACACCTCGCAGCCCTGGCACTGGCAGTTCGCCCTCGTGCTGCTGCTGGTGTTCGGCTCCAACGCGGTGCTGGGGCGCACCTACCGCGACGCGCTGTCGCAGGCCATCGCGCTGAAGAAGCAGACCGAGCACCTGGCCGAGCAGTTGAAGCGCGAGAAGGCGGTCGCCGACGAGGCGCGCCGCGTGGCCGAGGCCGCGAACCGCGCCAAGACGCAGTTCTTCGCCGCCGCCAGCCACGACCTGCGCCAGCCGCTGCACGCGATGGGGCTGTTCGCCGAGGCGCTGCGCCAGCGCGGCCAGAAGTCGGGCGACGTCGAGGTGGCGTCGCTCGTGAACAGCATCAACCAGAGCGTCGACGCGCTCGAAGGCCTGTTCGGCGAACTGCTGGACATCACGCGCATCGACAGCGGCGGCGTCGACGTGCAGCCCGCGCCGGTGCGCCTGCGGGACCTGTTCGCGCGCCTGCGCCTGCACTTCGAGCCGGTGGCCTTCGAGAAGGGGCTGGCGCTGTCGTTCCATGGCGAACACCGCATCGCGCACAGCGACCCGCTGCTGGTCGAGCGCATCCTGCGCAACCTGGTCAGCAACGCGATCCGCTACACCGAGGACGGCGGCGTGCTGGTGGCCGCGCGCCCCAAGCCGGGCGACCCGGGCAAGCTGCGGCTGCAGGTCTGGGACAGCGGCGTGGGCATCGCCGAGGCGAGCCTGCCGCGCGTCTTCGACGAGTTCTTCCAGGTGCCGGGCGGCGCGCCGCTGGCGGCGCACCAGAAGAAGGGCCTCGGCCTGGGCCTGGCGATCGTCAAGCGCCTGGCTGACCTGCTCGAGGCGCCGCTCGCGGTGCGCTCGGTGCCTGGGCGCGGCACGGTGTTCACGTTCGAGGTGCCGGTGGGGCGGGAGCCGCGCAGCATCGCGCCGCCGCCGGCCTCGGGCGGCAAGTCGCTCGGCCTGACGCTGAACGGGCGCCGCATCGTGGTCGTCGAGGACGAGCCGGCGGTGCGCGAGGGCCTGACGGTGCTGTTGCAGACCTGGGGTGCCAGCGTCGAGGCCTTGCCCGACCTCGCGGCGGTGCAGGCCTGGCGCGCCGACCCGGCGCGCGAAGCGCCGGACCTGCTGATCGTCGACTACCGCCTGCCCGAGGGCCACACCGGCATCGAGGCGCTGGACGCACTGCGCGCGCGCTGGCCCGGCGTGGCGTTGCCGGCCATCGTCGTCACCGGCAGCAGCCTGGGTGGCCATGAGGACGAGGCCGGCAGGCACGACTTCCACTTGTTGATCAAACCGGTGTTACCGAACAAGCTGCGCGCGATGATCGCCTTCAAGCTGGGCGTGCGCTGAGACGCCCTGCCGCGGTGCGGCGGGGTGCCAACAATTACCGGCCGTGCGCCTTGGGGGCGCCACGCCGGTGCCGAAGACAGGAGACCCGAGCTTTCGCCATGCCTGCTGCCCGCGCCACTGCCGCTGCCGCCCGCCTGCGCCGCGCCCCCGCGTCGGCGGCGCAGCCGCGCGAGCTCGAGCAGGCCCTGGTCGAGCAGCGCATGGCGCTGGCACACGCGGGCGTGGGCATTGCGCTGATCCGCGATCGGCGTGTCGTCAGCTGCAACCAGCGCTTCGCCGACATCTACGGCCACGCCGGGCCGCACGAAGTGAACGGCCTGAGTTCACGCACCTTCTACCTCAGCGACGAGGACTTCCACGCCCTCGGCGTCGCTGCCTACCCGGTGATGGCCGCCGGCCAGCCCTACCGCGCCGAACACCGGCAGCGCCGTTGCAGCGGCGAGTCCTTCTGGGCGCACCTGACCGGCACCCTGATCGACCCGGCCGACACGCAGCGCGGCTCGGTGTGGATCGTCGAGGACATCGACGCCCAGCGCGCCGCGCAGTCGGCGCTGGCCGAGGTGCGCGAGCAGCACCAGATCATTCTCGACAACGCGATCGTCGGCATCGTGTTCCTGCGCGAGCGCCGCGTCACGCACTGCAACCGCGCCTTCGAGGAACTGTTCGGCTGGGGCCCGGGCGAGCTCGACGGCCGCTTGTCGCGCGAGTGGTACTTCAGCGACGCCGAATGGGAAGACGCCGGGCGGCGCTGCTACGAGCCCTTCCGCAAGGGCGAGGCCTTCGTCGGCGAGATGGTGCTGCGCCACCGCGACGGCCGCGCCCTCGACTGCGAGGTGCGCAGCAAGGCGGTCGACCCGCAGCGGCTCGAGCTCGGCTCGATCTGGATCACGATGGACATCACGGCGCGCAAGCGCGCCGAGAACGCGTTGCGCGAGGTGCAGGCCGACCTGGAACGGCAGGTGCAGGAGCGCACCGAGGAACTGCACCGCACGGTGCAGGCGCTGGAGCAGAAGGTCGCGGAGCAGAAGGTGGCCGAAGCGCGCATCCAGCGCCTGGCGCACTTCGACGCGCTGACCGGACTGCCCAACCGCACGCTGCTCGAGGACCGCTGCCGCCATACCTTGCACGTCGCGCAGCGGCACGACCACCCGGTGGCACTGCTGTTCCTGGACCTCGATCACTTCAAGACCGTCAACGACTCGCTCGGCCACCGCGTCGGCGACGCGGTGCTGATGGGCCTGGCCCGGCGCCTGCGCTCGGTGGTGCGCGCGCAGGACACGGTGGCGCGCCTGGGCGGCGACGAGTTCGTGCTGCTGCTGCCCGAGACCGACGCCGACGGCGCGGCGCATGTGGCGCAGAAGATCCTGGCCGCGGCGCAGGAGCCCTTCGAGGCCTATGGCCACGAGCTGACCGTCACCCCCTCGGTCGGCGTGGCGCTGTACCCGCACGACGGCGACAGCCTCGACACGCTGTCGCGCGCCGCCGACGCCGCGATGTACCGCGCCAAGGAGGACGGGCGCAACACCTGGCGCTTCTTTACCGCCGAGCTGCAGGCGCACTCGGACCGCGCGCTGCTGCTGAGCAACGCCTTGCGGCGGGCGCTCGAGCGCAATCAGCTCCGGCTTGCCTACCAGCCGCAGATGGACCTGGACAGTGGCCGCATCGTCGGTGCCGAGGCGCTGCTGCGCTGGCGCCATCCGGAGCTGGGCGAGGTGTCGCCGGCCGAGTTCATCCCGATCGCCGAGTCGAGTGGACTGATCGTGACGATCGGTGACTGGGTGCTCGAGACCGCGGCGCGCCAGATCGCGGCCTGGGACCAGGCCGGCCTGCCGTCACTGACGCTGGCGGTCAACGTGTCCTCGGTGCAGCTGCGCCATAGCGACCTGCCGCAGCGCGTGAAGCGCGCGCTCGACGCCGCCGGTGTCGGCGTCGAGCGCCTGGAGGTCGAACTGACCGAGGGCGCCGCGATGCGCGACCCGCACGGCGCGGTGTCGGTGATGAACGCACTGTACGAGCAGGGCACCGAGATCTCGATCGACGACTTCGGCACCGGCTACTCGTCGCTCGCCTACCTGAAGAAGTTCCCGGTCGCCAAGCTGAAGATCGACCGCAGCTTCGTGCACGACCTGATGCGCGACGCCGGCGACCGCGCGATCGTGCACGCGATCATCAGCATGGCCACCAGCCTGGGCATGCGCACCGTGGCCGAGGGTGTCGAGACCGAGGCCCAGCTCGCGTTCCTGCGCGAGCGCGGCTGCCATGCGATGCAGGGCTTCCTGCTGAGCAAGGCGCTGCCGGGTGACGAGTTCTCGGACTTCGTGCGAAGCCGCGGCTGAGACTCAGCTCGGCTGGTACGCCAGGCGCACGTAGATCGGCGCGAAGGCCTCGGCCTGCGTCACCTCGACCAGGCTCTCGCGCGACAGCTCGAGCAGCGCGATGAAGGTGACCACCACCACCGGCACGCCGCGCACGGTGTCGAACAGGTCCTCGAACAGCGCGAAGCGCCGGCCCTGCAGCTTCTTCAGCACCAGGCTCATGTGCTCGCGTACCGAGAGCTGTTCGCGGCTGATGTGGTGGTGCTGCACCAGCCGGGCGCGCGCCAGGATGTCGCGCCAGGCGTCGCGCAGGTCGAGCGCCACCACCTCAGGAAAACGCGGTTCGAGCGACTGCTCGATCGCGACCTGGGCGCGCAGGAAGTCGCGCCCCAGCACCGGCAGCGTGTCGAGCTTCATCGCGGCCAGCTTCATCTGCTCGTACTCGAGCAGGCGGCGCACGAGTTCGGCGCGCGGGTCCTCGGGTTCGCTGCCGTCGTCGGTCTTGCGCGCCGGCAGCAGCATGCGGCTCTTGATCTCGATCAGCATCGCCGCCATCAGCAGGTACTCGGCGGCGAGCTCCAGGTTGCGCACGCGGATCTCGTCGACGTAGCGCAGGTACTGGCGCGTCACCTCGGCCAGCGGAATGTCGAGGATGTTGAAGTTCTGCCGGCGGATCAGGTACAGCAGCAGGTCCAGCGGGCCCTCGAAGGCCTCGAGGAACACCTCCAGCGCGTCCGGCGGGATGTACAGGTCCTGCGGCATGCGGAACAGCGGCTCGCCGTAAAGGCGGGCCACGGCCACCGAGTCGATCTCGGTCGGCGGCAGGGCCGCCACCGCCACCGGGTCGGCCGGCGGCGGCAGGGTGGTGTCCTCGACGATCACTTCGTTTGATACACGTAGGGCTGCTGCGGCACCTGGGCGTCGCTCCAGTCGGCGACGGCCTCACGGTCCTGCGCGCGGTCCCACAGGCGGGCGCGGCCGGCACGCTGCTCGGCCTCCAGCGTGGGGCGCCTGGCTTTCAGCTCCTCGATGAAGTTCGTGGCTTCGGACTTGTAGGGCTTGCGGGCGAAGAGCGACATGGCGGTCAGAATCTCGGGAGTCTGGGGCATTTTACCGGGGCGGTGAATGGGGCCTGCGTTCGAGACCGAGCTGAAGTTCCAGGTCCCGCCCGGGCACCTGGCGGCCGTGCTGCGCTCGCTCGGCGCGGCCGGCGTCGAGCGGGTGCGCATGGCGGCGCGCTACTTCGACACCGCGGATGGCCGCCTCGCCGCG
>JALHQP010000062.1 GCA_022841885.1 Aquincola sp.
GGCCAGCCCCGCGGTCTCCTCGGGCGTGAAGGCCAGGCGCTCCTGCTCGAAGGCGGCCAGTTCGCCGGCCGCACGCAGCCGCGCCAGCGCCAGCGGCGGTGTCACGCGCGTCGAGATCACCAGCGTCCACTGCGCGGGCAGGCGCTCGATCAGCAGGTCCAGACCGCGCAGCAGCGCCGCGTCCTGCACACGGTGCAGGTCGTCGAGGACGATCACGCCGTGCGGCGCCTCGGCGTCGGCCAACGCGTTGACCAGCTCGGTGACCGCGCGCGTCGGGCTGCCGCGCGCATCCAACGGCAGCGTGGCCAGCGCCTCGGGCGCGGTGCGCCAGGGCAGGTCGAAGGGTTCGAGCGCGGCGGCCAGGCAGGCGACGAAGCGCGTCGCGTCATCGTCCTCGTCGAGCGACACCCAGGCCAGTGCCGTACCTGCGGGCATCGCGGACAGCGGCGCCGCGAGCGCCGAAGTCTTGCCAAAGCCTGCCGGTGCCTGCAGCAGCAGCACGCGCGCTCGCTGCAGTGCGTCGGCCAGCGCGGCGTCGAGCGCCGGCCGCTGCAGGCGCGCGCTGCGCGGTCGCGGCGCCTGGATCTTGGTGCTGGCGAAGGACGGTAGCGGGCTCGGGGTCACGGAGCCCGCATTGTGCGGGCGCACGGGCTCAGACGAAGCGGAAGATCAGTGCCGCGAGCACCAGCGCGAGCGCGCTCGCGCCCCACAGCGGCGTGCCGAAGAAGGCGAGCCACAACAGATGGACGTAGCCAGCCGTCAGCAACGAGATGAAGAGCCGGTCACCGCGCGTGGTGGTCAGGCCGAGCACACCGCGTCGCTCACCGCCACCGGGGCGGCGGGCCTCCCACACGGCCATCAGCACCAGCAGCAGCGCGATGACGCCGAAGAACAGCGCGGTCTGCCAGGTCCAGGCCATCCAGCCCAGGCCGGTGCCGATGTTGGGTTGCATCGCGACGCTCCTTCCGGGTCAAACGCGCCCGAGCGCGAAGCCCCTGGCGATGTAGTTGCGCACGAAGGTGATGACCACCGCACCCGGCACGATGGTCAGCGCACCGGCCGCAGCGAGCAGGCCGAGCTCGTAGCCGGAGGTGCTGGCGGTACGCGTCATCGTCGCGGCGATCGGCTTGGCGTCGACCGAGGTCAGCGTCTTGGCCAGCAGCAGCTCGACCCAGCTGAACATGAAGCAGAAGAAGCAGGCCACACCGATGCCCGCGGCGATGGTGGGCATGAAGATCTTGACGAAGAACTTCCAGAACGGGTAGCCGTCGACGAAGGCGGTTTCGTCGAGCTCCTTCGGCACACCGGACATGAAGCCCTCGAGGATCCACACCGCCAGCGGAATGTTGAACAGGCAATGTGCCAGCGCGACCGCGATGTGGGTGTCGAACAGGCCGATCGCCGAGTAGAGCTGGAAGAAGGGCAGCGCGAACACCGCCGGCGGCGCCATGCGGTTGGTGAGCAGCCAGAAGAACAGGTGCTTGTCGCCGAGGAAGCGGTAGCGCGAGAACGCGTAGGCCGCGGGCAGCGCCACCGTCACCGAGATCACGGTGTTCATCGCCACATAGGCCATCGAATTGACGTAGCCCATGTACCAGGTGCGGTCGGTCAGGATGGTGCGGTAGTTGGCGAGCGTGAACTCGTTGGGCCAGAGCGTGAAGCCGCCGAGGATCTCGTTGGTGGTCTTGAACGACATGTTCAGGAGCCAGTAGATCGGCAGCAGCAGGAAGACGATGTACAGCGTCGGGACGAGGAACTTGAGGCGGCTCATGGCCTGCGCTCCTTTTGCAGAGGCTGTGGCGGCAGCGCGGGGGCGGCACCTGCGTTCTCCGGCCTGCCTCGCGGGCGGCTACCGATAACCTCCGCCGTTGCCTCATCAACGCCGGCGGTCGAACCGCACCCGCCTCGGCGACCGCGAGGCAGGCCGGAGAACGCATGCCCGCGCCGCCGACCCTCGCAGCACTGACGGCACGCAACAGCCACCGAGCTCATCGGGCCTCGTCTTTCGTCATGACCGTGTAGAACAGCCACGACAGCAGCAGGATGATCAGGAAGTAGATCAACGACATCGCCGCCGCCGGCCCGAGGTCGAATTGGCCCAAAGCGGTCTTCACCAGATCGATCGACAGCAGCGTGGTCGCATTGCCGGGGCCGCCGCCGGTCAGCACCACCGCCTCGGTGTAGATCATGAAGCTGTCCATGAAGCGCAACAGCACCGCGATCAGCAGCACGTGCTTCAGCTTGGGCAGCTGGATGTGGCGGAAGATCGCCCACTTGGACGCGCCGTCGATGCGCGCGGCCTGGTAGTACGCGTCGGGGATCGCCGACAGGCCGGCGTAGGTCAGCAGCACGACCAGCGAGGTCCAGTGCCAGACGTCCATGGCCACCAGCGTGACCCAGGCGGCGAAGGGTTGGCGCGTGTAGTTGAAGTCCCAGCCGAGCGCGTTCAGGCCGCGACCCATCAGGCCGATGTCCGGCAGCGCGAAGATGTTCCACATCGCGCCGACCACGTTGTAGGGGATCAGGAGCGGCATCGCCATCAGCACCAGGCACACCGACACGCCGAAGCCGGTGCGCGGCATCGCCAGCGCGATGGCCACGCCCAGCGGCACCTGGATCGCGAGCACGATGGCCGTGAACAGCATCTGGCGCTGCAGCGCCTCGCGAAAACGGGTGGACTGCATCACCTCCTGGAACCAGCGCACGCCCTCGAAGAAGAACTCGTTGTTGCCGAAGGTCTCCTGCACCGAGTAGTTCACCACCGCCATCAGCGGCACGACTGCGTTGAAGGCCACCAGCAGCACCACCGGCAGCACCAGCCACCAGGCCTTCTGGTTCGGTGTCCGGGCGCTCATAGAGCCCCCAAGGCGCTGCGCGCCGGCCCCCCAAGGGGGCGTGAGCACCTTCGGAACGGCCGTGCGGCGCTCATTCGACGATCCAGCCGTCGGCGTAGACGCGCGTGCGCTGCGGGTCGAAGTGCAGGCGCGCACCCTCGGTCGGCACGGGCCGGCCCTCGTCGAGCAGCACCTTGATCAGCTGCTCGCCGGCGCGCGCATCGACGATGCGGAAGCGCCCGACGTCGGCCACGCGCTCGATGCGCACCGGCAACCCGGTCTCGCCGTCGGCCGCGAAACGCACGAACTCGGGCCGCACGCCGATCTCGCAGCGCTTGCCGCGCGCCGCGCTCGTGTCGGCCTGCGCGGTGGGCACGGCCTGGCCGTCGAAGCGCGCGACACCCGCGGCGTCGATCTCGCAGGGCAGCAGGTTCATGCCCGGCGAGCCGATGAAGTGGCCGACGAAAGTGTGGCGCGGGCGCTCGAACAGGTCGACCGGCGTGCCGGCCTGCACCACCTCGCCGCCCTGCATCACGACCACCTGGTCGGCGAAGGTCAGGGCCTCGGTCTGGTCGTGCGTGACGTAGATCATCGTCACGCCCACGCGCTGGTGCAGCTCCTTCAACTTGCTGCGCAGGCGCCACTTCAGGTGCGGGTCGATCACGGTCAGCGGTTCGTCGAACAGGATCGCCGCCACGTCGCTGCGCACCAGACCACGGCCAAGCGAGATCTTCTGCTTGCCGTCGGCGGTGAGGCCGGCGGCGCGTTGCGCCAGCATCGGCTCGAGGTCGAGCATCTGCGCGATCTCGTGCACGCGATCGCGCACCTGGGCCTCGGGCACGCGCCGGTTGCGCAGCGGGAACGCGAGGTTGTCGAACACGCTCATCGTGTCGTAGATCACCGGGAACTGGAACACCTGCGCGATGTTGCGCGAGCCGGGATCGAGTGCCGTGACGTCGCGCTCGCCGAAACGGATGCGGCCGCGCGTGGGCGTCAACAGCCCGGAGATCAGGTTCAACAGCGTGGTCTTGCCGCAGCCTGAGGGGCCGAGCAGCGCGTAGGCGCCGCCGTCCTTCCACTCGAGGTCGACGTTGCGCAGTGCCCAGTCGGCCTCGACCGCGTCGCGTGGCTGCGCAGCGTAGCTGTGCCTGAGCTGGTCGAGGTGGATGCGGGCCATCGGGCTACGCCACCAGACGCCGCCCGTCGGCGCCGAAGTACAGGCACTGCGACACGTCGAGCGCAAACGCGGCGTCGGCGCCCACCGGGTGGCTGCGCACGCCATGCGCGAGCGACACCCAGGTCGTGCCGGCCAGCGCGAAGTGCACCACCGACTCGGACCCGCTGATCTCGCTGATCAGCACCTTGCCGTGGACCGGCACGCCCGCGCCACCAGCCGGGGTCACGTGGTGCGGGCGCAGGCCGACCGTCAGCGCGCCGTCGGGCAACGAGGCGGGCGCCGGCCAGCGCACCGCGTCGCCGAGCACGATCTGCGTGGCCTCCTTGCGTGCCGCGGCCACGTTGATCGGCGGGTCGGAGAACACGCGCGCGCTGGTCAGGTCGGCCGGGTCCCGGTAGACGCCGGCGCTCGGCCCGTATTGCGTGATGCGGCCCTCGTGCATGGTCGCCGTGTGACCGCCGAGCAGCAGCGCCTCGGTCGGTTCGGTGGTGGCGTAGACCACGGTGCAACCGCGGTCGGCGAACAGGCGCGGCAATTCGTCGCGCAGCGATTCGCGCAGCTTGTAGTCCAGGTTCGCCAGCGGCTCGTCGAGCAGCACCAGGTCGGCGTCCTTGACCAGCGCGCGCGCGAGCGCGGTGCGCTGCTGCTGCCCGCCCGACAGCTCGCTGGGCTTGCGGTCGAGCAGCGGCGTGAGCTTCAACAGCTCGGCGATGCGTCCGACGCGCGCCTTGACCTCGGCAGCACCGCCGGCCACGCCGGATACCCGCAAGGGCGACGCGATGTTGTCGAAGACGCTGAAGTTCGGGTAGTTGATGAACTGCTGGTAGACCATCGACACGCGGCGCCGCTGCACCGGCACGCCGGTCACGTTCTTGCCGCCGAACCAGACCTCGCCCGAACTGGGCTTGACCAGCCCGGCCATCAGGCGCAGCAGCGTGGTCTTGCCGGCCAGCGTCTCGCCCAGCAGGGTGTTGAAGCCGCGCGACTCGAGCCGCAGCGTCGTCGGATGGATGTGGCTGTCCGCGCCGATGCGCAGCGCCACGTCCCTCAACTCGAGGTTCGCTTCGAGGGTCATCGCTCAAAAAGCGGGGGCGCAGTGCGCCCCCGCAAACTCACTGACATCGCTTCCTTCCTACTTCGTCGCGGTCCACCGCTTGACGATCTCCTCGTAGGCCATCGTGACGCCCTTGGGCTTTTCGTTGGCCAGCTTGGCCTTCGGGCCGTCGGGCTTGCCGAGCCACTCCTTCGGGTCGACGGCCTTGTTCAGGCGCGGTCCGCAGCCGCCGTAGGTCTTGGCCTTCTCGTCGGCTTCCTGCATGCGCGCCATCACCTGGTCCATCTCGCCGGCCAGGCGGTCCATCGCCTGCTGCGGCTTGAACGCGCCGGAGTTCACGTCGCCGATGTTCTGCCACCACAGCTGGGCCAGCTTCGGATAGTCGGGCACGTTGACGCCGGTGGGCGACCACATCACGCGGTCGGGCGAGCGGTAGAACTCGACCAGGCCGCCGAGCTTGGGCGCGCGCTCCGTGAACGAGGCGTGGCGCACCGTACTGTCGCGCACGAAGGTCAGGCCAACATGGCTCTTCTTCACGTCGACCGTCTTGCTGACCACGAACTGCGCGTACAGCCACGCCGCCTTGGCGCGGTTGGTCGGCGTGCTCTTGAACAGGGTCCACGAACCGGCGTCCTGGTAGCCGAGCTTCATGCCGTCCTGCCAGTAGCTGCCCTTGGGCGACGGGGCCATGCGCCACAGCGGCATGCCGGCATCGTCGACGGTGTTGTTGCCGTCCTTCTTCGGCGCCACCATCGAGGCCGTGAACGCCGTGTACCAGAACACCTGCTGCGCCACGTTGCCCTGCGCGAGCGCCGGCAGCGACTGGTAGAAGTCGTAGTCGGCGGCGCCCGGCGGCGCGTACTTGCGCAGCCACTCGTCCCACTTGGCGATCGCGTACACCGACGCCGGACCGTTGGTCTCGCCGCCGCGCGCGACGCTCGCGCCCTGCGGGTTGCACGAGCCCTCGGGCATGCGGATGCCCCACTCGTCGATCGGGCGGCCGTTGGGCAGGCCCTTGCTCGACGCGCCGGCCATCGACAGCCAGGCGTCGGTCATGCGCCAGCCGAGGTCGGGCGCACGCTTGCCGTAGTCCATGTGGCCGTAGATGCGCTTGCCGTCGATCTCCTTGACGTCGACGCTGAAGAACTGCGCGATGTCCTCGTAGGCACTCCAGTTCACCGGCACGCCGAGGTCGTAGCCGTACTTGGCCTTGAACTTGGCCTTCAGCTCGGGCTTGTCGAACCAGTCCTTGCGGAACCAGTAGAGGTTGGCGAACTGCTGGTCGGGCAGCTGCCAGATCTTGCCGTCGGGGCCGGTCGTGAAGCTGATGCCGATGAAGTCCTTGGTGTCGAGCTGCGGGTTGGTGACGTCCTTGCCCTCGCCGGCCATCCAGTCGGTCAGGTTGATCGCCGACTGCAGGCGCGCGTGCGTGCCGATCAGGTCCGAGTCGTTGATGTAGGCGTCGTACAGGTTGCGGTTGGTCTGCATCTGCGTCTGCACCGCCTGCACGACCTCGCCTTCACCCAGCAGCTGGTGGTTGACCTTGATGCCGGTGACTTCCTGGAACGCCTTGGTCAGCGTCTTGGATTCGTACTCGTGGGTCGGAATCGTTTCCGACAGCACGTTGATCTCGAGGCCGGCGAAGGGCTTGGCCGCGGCAATGAACCACTCCATCTCCTTCTGCTGCTCTTCCTTGGACAGCACCGAGGGCTGGAACTCGCTGTCGATCCAGCGCTTGGCAGCTTCGGCCGAGCCTTGCGCCGCAGGCGCTGCCGTGCCGGGCGCAGCACCCGGCGCCGCGGCCGCGGGCGTCTCTTCCTTCTTGCCGCAGCCCATCAGCACGGCGGCGGCAACTAGCGCCACCGCGGTGGGCAATGGTCGGAACGTCATCGTCTGTCTCCTCTATTGGGGGGTCGGCGGGGGAGCCCGTCGCCCCGGCATCATGGCCTTGTCCGAAACAAAACGATAGCGATTCGCGCTCGGTGCAAACCCGGATCGCGGTCGAAACGAATCGAAACGAACATCTGGCGCGCGTTTGCCGCGCCCCCGCATGACCCCCAATCCCCGTCAATCCCAGCTGCTGGAGGCCGTGCGCGAGCAGGGCAGCATCAGCGTCGAAGCCCTGGCCGAGCGCTTCGGCGTCACCTTGCAGACCGTGCGGCGCGACGTGCAGCGCCTGGCCGAGGCCGGCCTGGTGGCGCGCTTCCACGGCGGCGTGCGCGTACCCAGCTCGACCACCGAGAACATCGCCTACCGCCAGCGCCAGACCCTGCACGCCGACGCCAAGGCGCGCATCGCGCGCGCCCTGGCTGCCGAGGTCCCCGACGGTGCTTCGCTGTTCCTGAACATCGGCACCACCACCGAGGCAGTGGCCCGTGCGCTGGTGCAGCACAAGGGCCTGCGCGTGATCACCAACAACCTGAACGTCGCGACCATCCTGTCGGACAGCCCGCAGTGCGAACTGATCGTCGCGGGCGGCGCGGTGCGCACGCGCGACCGCGGCATCGTCGGCGAGGCGACGGTCGAGTTCATCCGCCAGTTCAAGGTGGACATCGGCGTCATCGGCATCTCGGGCATCGAGGCCGACGGCACGCTGCGCGACTACGACTACCGCGAGGTCAACGTGGCGCGGGCGATCATTGCCCAGTCGCGCGCCGTGTGGCTGGTGGCCGACCGCAGCAAGTTCAACCGCCCGGCGATGGTCGAGCTGGCGCATGTGGACCAGATCGACCGCCTGTTCACCGATGCCGAGCCGCCGCCCGAGTTCGGCTCGATGCTGGAGGAGGCCGGCGTCGAGTGGCAGGTGGCTCCTTGAGCCGCACAATGCGGCCATGAGGAAAGACCACCTGCTGGCCCTCGACCAGGGCACCTCGAGTTCGCGCGCGATCGTGTTCCACCGCGACGGCCACATCGTCGCGATGGCGCAGCGCGAGTTCCGCCAGATCTACCCGCAGCCGGGCTGGGTCGAGCACGACGCCAACGAGATCTGGGCCACCCAGCAGGCGGTGGCCCTCGAGGCGCTGTTCAAGGCCCAGCTCAAGGCCGCCGACATCGCGGCCATCGGCCTCACCAACCAGCGCGAGACCACCGTGCTGTGGAACCGCCGCACCGGGCAGCCGATCGCCAACGCGATCGTCTGGCAGGACCGGCGCACCGCGGCGTTCTGCGAGCAGTTGCGCGCGCAGGGGCTCGACAGCGCGGTGCAGCGCTCGACCGGCCTGCGCATCGACCCCTACTTCTCGGGCACCAAGCTGCGCTGGCTGCTCGACCATGCCCCCAACGCGCACGTGATGGCGGCGCAGGGCGAGCTCGCGTTCGGCACCGTCGACGCGTGGCTGTTGTGGAAGCTGACCGGTGGCCGCGTGCATGCCACCGATGTCAGCAACGCGTCGCGCACGATGCTGTTCGACATCCGCCACAACACCTGGGACCACGAACTGCTGAAGGCGCTGCACATCCCCGACAGCGTGCTGCCGCAGGTGCATCCGTCGGCGCATGTCTATGGCGAGACCGAGCCGTCGCTGTTCGGTGCACCGATCCCGATCGCCGGCATGGCCGGTGATCAGCAGAGTGCCCTCTTCGGTCAGGCCTGCTTCAAGGCCGGGCTGGCGAAGAACACCTACGGCACCGGCTGCTTCATGCTGATGCACACCGGCCACGCCTTCGAGACCAGCCACAACGGCCTGGTCACGACCGCCGCGGCGCAGCCGACCACGGCCATGGAGTACGCACTCGAGGGCAGCGTCTTCATCGGCGGCGCGGTCGTGCAATGGCTGCGCGACGGCCTGAAGGCGATCCAGGCCAGCGGCGAGGTGCAGGCGCTGGCCGAGAGCGTGCCCGACGCGGGCGGCGTGATGTTCGTACCGGCCTTCACCGGCCTGGGCGCGCCGTACTGGAACGCCGACGCGCGCGGTGCGATCGTGGGTCTGTCGCGCGGCAGCACGGTGGCGCACATCGCGCGTGCGGCGCTCGAGAGCATCGCCTTCCAGAGCGCGGCGCTGCTGCAGGCGATGGCGCGCGATGCCCAGCCGGTCGACGAGTTGCGCGTCGACGGCGGCGCCTGCGTCAACGACCTGCTGATGCAGTTCCAGGCCGACCTGCTCGGCATCCCGGTCGTGCGGCCCAAAGTGATCGAGACCACGGCGCTCGGCGCGGCCTACCTGGCCGGCCTGGCGGTGGGCACCTACGACAGCCTCGACGAGCTGGCCGCCCAGTGGCAAGTCGAGCGTCGCTTCCTGCCGACCCTGCCGCGCGAGCGTGCCGCCGATTTGATGGCGAACTGGGAACGTGCGGTGCGCCAGGCCGTCGCCACCTGAGTCGGCGCCAGGCCACACGCGCGCTACCGGGGCGTGACGACCGCGCCAGCCAGCGGCTGGCCCGCCGCGTCGCCGCTCACGCGGGCATGGCAGACCGGCCGAAGGCTTCGTCGACCACTTCGCAGAAGCGCCGCTCCTCGCGCAGGATGAAGCGCCGCGTGCGCGCCAACTCGAAGTTGGCGCGGCCTTCGGGGTCGGTCTTGATGCGCGCACGGTAGGCCTCGTAGTCGGCGAGGCTGGCGAAGCCGACCAGGCCCCAGGCCTCGACGTTCGAGCCCTCGTGCGGCAGGAAGTAGCCGATCAGGCGCCCGCCGCAGCGCGGAATGATGCGGCCCCAGGCCACGGCGTACTCGCGAAACGCGTCGCGCTGGAAGGGGTCGATCTCGTAACGGATGAAGCAGACGATGGCCATGGGTGGGCTCCGGTGAGGGGATCCCACAGCATCGCGGCGAAGGGCCCGCCGATGCTTCGGCGCGCACCGAAGCGTCATGCGAAGCCGCGGCCCACAATCGCGGCACACCTGCACGGGAGCCCGCCCATGATCGCCGTCATCTTCGAAGTCACGCCCACCGCCGAAGGCCTGGACGCCTACCTCGACCACGCCGCGCGCCTGAAGCCGCAGCTCGGGCGCATCGACGGATTCATCTCGGTCGAGCGCTTCCAGAGTCTCACCGACCCCGACAAGCTGCTGTCGCTGTCGTTCTGGCGCGACGAGGCCGCCGTGCGCGCCTGGCGCGAGCACGGCGAGCACCGCCAGGCCCAGACGGCCGGGCGCGGCGGGTTGTTCCGCGACTACCGGCTGCGCGTGGCCGCCGTGCAGCGCGACTACGGCCTGCACGAGCGCGCGCAGGTGCCGGCCTGAGGCAGCGATGGCCACGCCGCAGCCGCGTTTCGCCCGCATCGCCGCCGCGATCGGCGACCCGACGCGCGCGCTGATGCTCTCGCGCCTGCTCGACGGCTGCCACCACACCGCGAAGGAGCTGGCCGACCACGCCGGCATCGCGGCGTCCACCGCGTCGGGCCACCTGCGCCTGCTGCTCGACGAACGCCTGGTGCGCGCGCGTTCGCAAGGCCGCCACCGCTACTTCGCGCTCGCCGACGGCAACGTGGCGCAGGCGCTCGAATCGCTGCTGCGCGTGGCCGACGGCGCCGGCGCGGCACCGGCCACGCGCTGGCAGTCCCCGGCGATGGCCGGCCTGCGCCACGCGCGCAGCTGCTACGGCCACCTCGCGGGCGAACTCGGCGTGCGCCTGTGCCAGTGTTTCGTGCAGCGTGGTTGGGCAGTGGCCGCGAACGACAGCGCCGACTACCCGCTCACCGAGGCCGGCGCCCAGGCGCTCGCTGCGGCGGGCCTCGAGCTCGCGCCGCGCCTGCTCGTGCCCGGCAAGCGCGTGCTCTACGGCTGCCTGGACTGGTCGCAGCGTCGCGACCACTTCGCCGGGCCGCTGGCGGTGGCGCTGCTCGAGGCCTTCCTCGCCCAGGGCTGGCTGCGCCGTCGCGCCGACTCGCGCGCGCTCGACCTCACGCCGCGCGGCCGCATCGCACTGGTCGACAAGCTCCTCACCTGCTGACACGCCGTTGTCAGCAAGTGAGGCGCAGGATGCCGCTCCCGTTCACCCACCGGAGCTCCGCGATGACCCGCAACGCCGTCAACTGGTTCGAAATTCCCGCCACCGACCTGGCCCGCGCCCAGCGCTTCTACGAAACCCTGCTCGGCACGCCGCTGACGCGCGAGACCATGGGCAGCGAGCAGATGGCCATCTTCCCGACCGAGGGCGACAACGCCGTCGCCGGCTGCCTCAACGTCGGCGCCGAAGGCGTGGCGCCGAGCCGCAGCGGCACCCGCGTCTACCTCGATGCCGGCGCGTCGATCGACGCGGTGCTGTCGCGCGTGGCCGCTGCCGGCGGCCGCGTGGCGACGCCCAAGACCGCACTGCCGCCGGGCATGGGCTTCTTCGCCCACATCGAGGACAGCGAAGGCAACATCGTCGGCCTGCACGCGATGGCCTGAGCCACTTCGGCCCACGTCGGGCCACTGCCCGCCACCCCACCCCAGCCTGTCCCACAAGGACCCATCATGAGCCACCAGCCCGTCGTTTCCGTCCACACCGTCGATCTGATCCCCCGCCCCGAAGCCTGGCGCCCGACCGGCGCCGCCGCCGAGCGCTTCGACATCCAACGCGCGCGCCTGGGCCCGGTGCTGGGCCTGAAGAAGCTCGGCTGCTCGGTGACCCAGGTGGCGCCCGGCCGCACGGGTTACCCGTTCCACAGCCACCGCGTCAACGACGAGATGTTCTACGTCCTCGACGGCGAGGGGGAACTGCGCCTGGGCGAGGCGCGCCATCCGGTCCGGGCGGGCGACCTGATCGGCTGCCCCGCCGGCGGCCCGGGCAGCGCGCACCAGCTGATCAACACCGGCCGCAAACCCCTGCGTTACCTGGCCATCAGCAGCGAGCTCGATCCCGAGATCTGCGAGTACCCCGACTCGGGCAAGGTCGGCGTCTACGCCGGCGACGACGAGAAGGACGGCCTCGTGCACCTGACACGCTACGCCGACCAGGTGGACTACTGGCAAGGTGAATAGCTTCGAGCACACTGATCGCATGCGACGTGCCGACCGCCTGTTCCAACTCGTGCAGCTGGTGCGCGGCCGGCGCCTGGCCACCGGCGAGTGGCTGGCCGAGCGGCTGGAGGTGTCGCTGCGCACCGTGTACCGCGACATCGCCGACCTGCAGGTGCAGGGCGTGCCGATCGAGGGCGAGGCCGGCGTGGGCTACCGCATGCGCGCCGGCTTCGACCTGCCGCCGCTGATGTTCACCACCGACGAGGCCAAGGCCCTGGTCGCCTGCGTGCGCCTGGCGCAGCCGCGCCTGGACGCGGCGCTGGCCGAGGCCGCCGAGGGCGCGCTGTCCAAGGTGCTCGCGGTGCTACCGACCGGCGCGCGCGCCGCCGCCGAGAGCCTGGCCGTCTATGCGCCCTACTACGAAGTGGACCCGCGCCTGCGCCAGCACCTCGAAGCGCTGCGTGTGGCCACCGAGTCGCGGCGCAAGGTGCGCCTGCACTACCTCGACCTCAAGGAGGCGCAAAGCGAGCGCACCGTGCGCCCGCTCGGCAGCTTTTACTGGGGCGCGGTGTGGACGCTGGCGGCCTGGTGCGAGGTGCGCGAGGACTTCCGCAGCTTCCGCGTCGACCGCATCGAGCGCCTTGAGCCGCTCGACGAACGCTTCCGCGACGAGGCGGGCAAGACGCTGGCCGACCTGCTCCGGCGCGAGGACGCGCGCACCTGGTAAGTGACCTCGCGCGGTGCGCCGCTCCGTCGTGCACTTGTAGGCCGCCGAGCACGGCAGTCGCATGCAGCGACAGAGACTTGCCGAGGCTTGGAGTCCGTTTGGACAATCGCGTGACGCGGACCTCTGCCACATCGGATGTCTGCAGTCGGGCGGGAAGTCGATCCTCTCTTCCCGACCCTTCAGCGGTATCCGCTGCCGGCCTCGGAGCTACTTCTTGCGCCCGGGCATCCCGCGCTTCCACTCCCCCTTCGTGCCATCCCAGTGCACGTACAGACGCTCAGCGTGCTTGCCGGGCTTGTTGTCGCCCTCGCGAAGCGTGACCATCATGTTGAGCGAGCACTCAAAGGTGTCCGCGTGTCGCGGCACGGCGCGGCAAGGCGCGTCCTTCTTCGCCGACCAGATCTTCGGCTTGAGGACGGCGCTGCGACCCGATGCCGTCACAGTCACCGGCATGCCTCCTGCCTTGTTGATTTGCTCGTACTCCGCCGTCTGGAGAGCGATGAGGACGTCCTCGGGTGGTTCGCCCGGCGCGGGCTTCGAGGCTTGCGCCGCGGCAAAGGTTGTCACGCCGACAAGCACTACGAGCAGGAGCAAAGGCCGCAGGGGTTTCATGAGTGAGTGACCGCGTGATCGACGATCGGCGCGGCATAGTGATTCCGAGTGGATTGTGCAGCCTCGAAGCGCGACAACGACGCCGGGTGGCCGACGCCCTTGGCCGGGGCCGCTCGCCGTGTTTGACATCGAGAACATCGGGCGGTGCCGGATCGAGCTGGTAGGGTGTTTTGCGCAGCGAAGTAGAGGAGGAGGCTCGGGCGCAGCCCGAGACGGGGGACATGAGCGGAGCAGAGCACCCGACCAGCCCGATCTCGCGCCAATGGCCGCAAGTGGCCGGCTGCGTGAGTTCGATGCGCGAGAAAGCCGACCTTGCCCTGCGTTGACAAGTGCGGGGGATTCGAGCGCACCACACTAGTCGGCACGTGCACCCTTGGGCACACGGTAGTGCCACCACGGCAGCGCCTTGGTCAGCGCCAGCACCTCGCCCGGGCGCTCGTGCGGCACGCAACCCGCCAGCGTGGCGAGTGCTTCGGCCCAGACCGGCGCCGCCAGCAGCGCGCGCAGGCGCTGCACCGCCGCGCTGTCCAGCGCTTCCTTCAGGCACACGAGGTAGTAGTCCTCCTGGGCCAGCGGCACGAAGTGCAGGTTGAACTGAGCCGCCGCGGCCTCGATGCCCAGGCCGACGTCGGCCACACCGCTCGCCACCGCGGCGGCCACGGCCACATGCGTGTCCTCGTTGGGGCCGTGGAAGCCGGCGATGCGCTGCGGGTCGATCTGCGCCTCGGCCAGCAGGTGCTCGGCCAGCAAGCGAGTGCCCGAGCCGGGCTGGCGGTTGACGAAGCGCAGGCCCGGCCGCTCGAGGTCGTGCAGGCCGATCACCTCGCGCGGGTTGCCGTGCGCCGCGATCAGCCCCTGCGTGCGCCGGTGGCAGGCGAGCAGCTTGTGGCGCCCGGGTTTGAGCAGGCCCTTGAGCGAATGCGCGAAGCTCGGCGCCTTGCCGCCACCGAACACCGGCACGTGGAAGCCCGCCACCTCGCAGCGCCCCTGCGCCAGCGCCTGCAGCGCGTCGCTGCTGCCGGCAAAGCGCAGGTCGATGTGCAGGCCCTGGGCATCGGCACGGTCGCGCAGCAGCGGCAGCGCGAGGTCGTGGCTCGCATAGACCGTGATCGCGTCGTGCGCGGCGTCGAAGGCCAGCGCCAGCACGCGCTCGAGCTCGCTGCGCAGGGCTTCGATGTGCGGCGTCAGGCGCGTGCGCGCGCGCGTCTCGGCCCACAGCAGGCGTTCGGCCAGCGGCGTCAGGCGCGCGTTCTGGCCCTTGACCCAGACCACCAGCGGCGCGCCGAGCGTCGCCTCCCATTGCTTCAACGCACCCCAGGTGTGGCGGTAGGAGCTGCCCATCGAGCGCGCGGCGGCGCTGATCGAGCCGGTGTCGCGCAACGTTCGCAGCAGGTCGACCAGCGGGTTGGCCAGTTCGGCGCCGCGCTGACGTGCGTCGCCGGGCGCGAAGCGGTACTCGAGGTGGATGCCGCGGCGTGGAGGTGGCGAAGAGTCGGCCATCAGCGCCCGCGCGGCCGCCCGAAGGGCGCTGGCGCCCCCCTGGGGGGCAGCGAACGGAGTGAGCTTGGGGGTCGCATGCCCCGACGATACAACGGCGCAATGCGCTATCGTGCCGGCCCATGACGATCCAGCTGCACTACTTCCCCGGCAACGCCAGCATGACGCCGCACCTCGTGCTCGAGGAGCTTGGCGTGCCCTTCGAACTTAAGCTCGTCGACCGCGCGAACCAGGCGCACAAGTCGCCCGAGTACCTGAAGCTCAACCCCAACGGCCTGATCCCGGTGCTGGTCGACGGCGAGCTGGTGCTGTACGAGACCGCGGCCATCGTGCTGCACCTGGTGGACACGCATCCGCAGGCCGGGCTCGCCCCCGCGGTCGGCACGGCCGAGCGGGCGCAGTTCTACAAGTGGCTGGTGTGGCTCTCTGCGTCGCTGCAGTCGCAGATGCCGATCTACTTCTACACCGACCGCTACGTGGCGCCGGGCAACACCGCCGGCGCGGCCGAGGTAAAGGCGCTGACCGAGAAGCGCATCGAGGGCCTGATCGACCAGATCGACGCCCAGCTCGCGTCGCACGGCGGGCCCTGGCTGCTTGGCGAGCGCTTCAGCGCGCTCGACCCCTACGCCTTCATGCTCTGCCGCTGGACGCGCATGGGCCAGCGCCCGGCACGCACGCTGCCGCATGTGGGGCCGTACCTGCAGCGCGTGCTGGCCCGGCCGGCGACGCAGCGGGTGATCGCCACCGAGAAGCTGTCGCAACCCTGGGTTTAGGACGCCGGGCCCGTCACCGTCACCGCCAGTCCACCGAGCCGCTGCGACGCACCCAGGTCCACGCGCAGGCCATGCGCCTCGGTGATGCGCCGCACGATCGACCAGCCCAGGCCGCTGCCGCTCTCCTCGTGGCCCAGCCCGCGTTCGAAGCGGCGGCCCAGGCGCGGCGCCTGCTCGGCCGGCAGGCCGGGGCCGCTGTCCTCGACCTGCAGCGCGATCTGCCCCTCGGCGCTGCGCACCGTGACGTCGATGCGTGCGCCGGGCGGGCTGTAGCGCAGCGCGTTGTCGACCAGGTTGCGCAGCAGCACGCCCAGCAGCGTCGCGTCGCCCAGCACGGTGCAGGGCTCGGTGGCGGCGCCGAGGTCCTGCCGCTTGTGCAGCGCGCGTGGCGCCAGGTCGCCGACCACCTGGCGCGCCACCGCGGCCAGGTCCACCGGCCGCATCGCGACCGCCGCACCGGCCTCCAGCCGCGACAGCGTCAGCAGCTGCTCGACCAGGCGCGTGGCGCGGTCGCAGCCTTCGAGGCTCGCGCGCAGCGCATGCTGGCGCCGCCCCTCGTCGGGCTCGGTCAGCGCCACCTGGGCCTGGGCGCGGATCGCGGCGATCGGCGTGCGCAGTTCGTGCGCGGCATCGGCCGTGAAGCGGCGCTCGGCCTGCAGCATGTTGTCGATGCGCGCCAGCAGGTCGTTCAACGCGCCGACCAGCGGCTCGAGCTCCGAGGGTGCCTGCGCCACCTGCACCGGCTGCACCGCATGCGCCTGCCGCGCGGCCAGTTGCGCGCCGAGTGCGCGCAGCGGCGCGAGGCTGCGGCGGATCGCCCACCACGCGAGCAGGGCGAGCAGCGGCAACGCCAGGGCCAGCGGCCACAAGGTGCCCCACAGCGCCACGCGCACGATGTGCTGGCGCGCGTCGACGCGCTCGGCCACGAACACCTGCACGTCGCGCTCGCGGCCGCGGGCGCCGAACACGCGCCAGGCGACGCCGTCCACACGCACGGTGCTGAAGCCCTCGCGGCCGGACGATGCCGCGGGCACCAGCGCCTGGCGCGGCGCGTCGGCCGAGCGCAGCACCAGTTGCCCCTCGTGGAAGACCTGGAACACAGCGCGCGGCGCGTAGCGGTGCAGCGAGGGCGCGTCGAGCGTGCGCTCGTCGTCGTGCTCCAGCTCGTCGACCTGTTGCACCACGAGCAGCGCGGCCGCCTGCGCCAGGTGCGCGTCGAGCAGCTCGTCGAGCTCGTGCTGCACGTCGAACCAGGTGAAGACGGCCGCGGCCAGCCACACCGCCGCCCCGCCGACCATCAGCAGCGCGAGCAGCCGACCCTGGATCGAGCGCGGCCAGCGCATCAGGCCGCGCCCGGTTCGCGCCGCAGCACGTAGCCGACGCCGCGCACGGTCTCGATCAGCGGCGCCCCGAGCTTGCGCCGCAGGTGGTGCACGTGCACCTCGACGGCATTGCTCTCGACTTCCTGGCCCCAGCTGTACAGGTGCTGCTCGAGCTGCTCGCGGCTCAGCACGCGGCCGGCATTGAGCATCAGCGCGTGCAGCAGGTCGAATTCGCGCGCCGCCAGGGCCACCTTGACGCCACCGCGCTCGACGCGGCGCGCCGCCGGGTCGAGCACCAGGTCGCGCACGGCGAGCCGCTCCTGTGCCTGGCCGTGGGCCCGGCGCACCAGCGCGCGCAGCCGTGCCCCCAGCTCGTCCAGGTCGACCGGCTTGACGACGTAGTCGTCGGCACCAAGGTCCAGCCCGCGCACGCGGTCGGCGACCGCATCGCGCGCGGTCAGCACCAGCACCGGCAGCGTCGTGCCGGCGCGGCGCGCGGCGGCGAGCACGTCGAGGCCGTCCTTGACCGGCAGGCCGAGGTCGAGCACCGCGGCGGCATGGTCGCCGGCACCCAGCTCGCGCTCGGCGGCGGCGCCGTCGCGCACCCAGTCGACGAGGAAGCCCTGCTGCCGCAGGCCGGCCCGCAGGCCGTCGCCGAGCAGCGGGTCGTCCTCGACGAGCAGGATGCGCATGCAGTGATCGTAGGCAGGCGACTCAGTCGTCGTGCCTGTCGCGCCGCTGCCGACGGCCCCGTTCTTGCGGTGGCTCAAGCCGCTGCGCAGAGGCCGCGCGGTCATCCAGCGGCGCACCGCCGAGCGGCGCGCGCCATTGCCACCACCAGAAGCCCAGCACCGCAGCGAGCATCAGCGCCGCCAGGCCCCGCCAGCCGCGGCGCAGCGCGTCGGCCGGCGTGCCGGGCTTGCGGCCGCTCACCATGCCGGCCACCAGGTTCTCGCGGTGCAGCCAGCTCGAGACCACGACCCCGGCCACGTGCACCAGCACCAGCGCCATCATCGCGTTGGCCGCGCCCTCGTGCAGGTCCTCGGTCCACTCGCCCCAGACCTCGTGGTAGGTGACCCAGCCGCTGAACGTGACCAGCACGGCCAGCGCGAGCAGCCCGACGATGGCCAGCGCACCGGCCGGGTTGTGTCCGGCGTGGTGCTCGGGCCGGCCGCGCACGAGGCTGCCCAGGTAGCGCGCCACGGCCTTCGGCCCACGCACGAAGTTCGCGAAACGTGCGTGGCGCGTGCCAAGCAGGCCCCACACGAGACGGAAGGCCACCAGGCCCGCCAACGTGTAGCCCAGCGTCACGTGCAACAGGCGCCAGCGTTCGCTCTCGGCCGTGATCCACGCGCCGAAGAAGCTCAGGACGGCGAGCCAGTGGAAGACGCGCACCGGCGCGTCCCACACCAGGACCCGCGGCGGCACCGCGACGTCGGCACGTGCGCCTTCAGCGGGGGATGCGGATATGGCGTTCATCGAAGTCTCCTTGGTCGGCACGGGTGTGGCAGGCGGCGCAATTGGCCGCGCTCTTGATGGTCGGGCGCGCCCAGGTGGCGGGCGCGACCTCGCGGTGCTCGCGCACGAACCACGCCGAGCGCGTGATGCGGTCCTCGGGCGGCGCGGCGGCGCCGGCTTTCGAGCGCCGCGGGTCGGCGGCGTGCGCCTGCAGCCACTGACCGATCTCCTTGACCGTGGCCGGATCGAGCGACGCATCGGTGCCGAAGTGCTGCGGCAGGTTGCCCATCAGGCGCTGCCAGGACGCCGCCGGCAACAGGCCCGGTGGGTAGGCCAGGTGGCAGGCCGCGCACTCCTGCTGATACCTGGGCAGCATCGGCACGCGCAACGCGGCGCGGTCGTCGTCGGCCCGCACCGGTGCGGCGACGTGCAGCAGGGCGAGCCCGGCGAACGCGGCGGCGAACGCGGCGATGAGCGGGCGGCGGATCGGCGGCTTGAGGTTGGTTTGCATCGAGGTCTCCGGGCTAAGGCTTGAGCGTCAACAGCCAGGCCAGCACGTCGGCCTTGTCGGCGGGTGTGCACTCGCGGCCCATGACGTCGTTGCAGTTGCGGCGGAACCACTTCTCGACCTTGGCCGGGTCGGTGAAGCGCTCGGGATTGAAGGCCGGTGCCAGCGCGCCGATCGGCTTGCCGGTGCTGGCATGGCGGCCGGCCTGGGTCGGTGCGCTGCCGTGACACGAGGCGCAGCTCCACTCGCGCCCGTGGGTCGCGGTGAACAGTTGCTGGCCGCGTTCGGGCGCGGCGACCGTGTTGCCGGCGGCGACGCGGTAGCCGGACAGCAACTCGCTCGGCGTGGCGGCTGTAGCCGCCGGTGCCGCCGCGAGGCTGGCGACGATCAGGCCGGCGACGCCAAGCCCGGCGGAAAGAATCGGAAGTCTTGCCATGTCGGGATCTCCTGTCCCGACATGCTCGGCCCGCGGCCTTATCGCGGCCTTAAGGCGCGGACGCGTGCGCCGCCGGCAGGTCCTCGTGCAGGCACAGGATGTTGCCCTCGGTGTCCTCGAACCAGGCTGCCTTCTCGGAGCCGAGCACGCAGACATGGTCCACGGTCTTCAGGCCCGGCAGGTCGTAGTCCGCGAAACGCACGCCGCGGCGCTCGAGTTCGGCGACCGTCTCGCCAATGCGATCCACCTTGAAGCTGATCGCGGTGTGCGTGGCGCGCGTGCCCTCGGCCCGAGGGAACAGCGCCAGCTCGGTACCGCCGCAGTGGTAGATGAACTTGCCGTCGGGCTTCAGGCCCTGCGGCGCCAGGCCGAGTTGCTGCTCGTAGAAGCGGCGCGCACGGTCGAGGTCCTTGACCGGCAGCATGCAGGTGACCTGGGTCGAGGCGATGGGGCTGGGTGACATGCGCGTCTCCTTGCGTCAGGGCCGGCGTCCAGGGTCAGCGTGGGGTCCGCTGGCGGGCCTACCAGCTGCGTGAAGCGGCGAGCTTTTCCAGGCGCAGCGCGATCGCCTGGCGCTTCTCGGCGAGTTGCTGCTGCAGCGCGCGGCGTTCGGCTTCGTCGCCGCACGCCGCGACGCGCGCTTCGAGCGCCGCAGCCTCCTGCATCGCCTCCACTTCGGGCGGCACGACGCCGGCATCCTTGAGCACCTTCATGCCCATGCGCAACTCGGCCGGCGTCTCGTCGTAACCGTCGCCGAAGCCGAGCGGCTTGCCATAGCTCGGCGCCGCCTTCAGTTCGCCCGTGGCTTCGCTCTCGCGCAGGTGCTGGCCGATGTGGTCGTCGAGCAGCTTCAGGCGCTGTTCGCGCTTTTCTTCGGCATTCATCGCATCGCCCGTTCGCCTTCGGTGCCCAATGCCTCGACCCAGTGCCGCGTCAGCGGCGTCGCCGGCTTGGCCAGCGTGCGCTCGTTGAGCAGCGCGCGGCCGAGCGCCTTGCGGCCGCTGCCGCGCGCGCAGGCCGCGAGCAGGGTCTGGTCGATCACGTCGCGCTGCGCGTGGCTGCCGCCGAAACGCTGGGCCTGGGTGCGCGCCGCGTAGAGCAGGTCGGCCGCGGCGTCGTGGTCGCCCCTGGCGAAGGCGACGAAGCCGCGCGCCAGCGGCAGGCCCACCTCGCGCGCCATCGCGTGGT
>JALHQP010000063.1 GCA_022841885.1 Aquincola sp.
CTTCCGATCTGGGCGCGCGGAGGTGCGCTTCGGCGGCGCGGCGCGCGAGCGCGCGGGGGCGGCCGTGATCGAAGGCGGGCAGGGCGGCTTCAACTGGCACGCCGACCTCGCCGCGCGCGACAGCGAGGACCTGCGGGTGCCGCGTTTCGCGGGCGGCACGCGCGTGGTGAACTCGGCCGGCGAAAGCCGCGCCGGTGCGCTGGGTGCGTCTTGGGCCGATGCGAACGGCTACGTCGGCGTGTCGCTCGACAGTTATCGCAACGACTACGGCGTGACCGTCGAGCCCGACGTCACGATCGACATGAAGCGCGACCGTGCCAGCATCGCCGGCGAGCGGCGCCTCGGCGGGCCGGTCGAGCGCGTGGAGTTCCAGGCCAGCCGCACGCGCTACGAGCACCAGGAGATCGAGGGCTCGGGCGAGGTGGGCACCACGTTCGACAGCCGCGGCGGCGAGCTGCGCCTGCAGGGCCAGCACGCGGCGCTGCCGCTGGCCGGCGGTTCGCTGCGCGGCGTGTTCGGCGTGCAACTCGAGCGCCTGGACTTCTCGGCGCTGGGCGAGGAGGCCTTCGTGCCCAACACCGACACGCGCTCGAGTGCGCTGTTCGTGTTGGAGGAGTGGAAGGGGCCGGCGCTGACGCTGAGTGCCGGGCTGCGCATGGAGCGTGTGCGCGTGGCGTCGGAGGGCGACGCCCCCGATGCCACCGAGCCGCGCTTCGGCGCCGCGATGTCGCGCCGCTTCACGCCGACCAGCGCGATGCTCGGCGCGACCTTGCCGCTGGCCACGGACTGGGCTGTCAGCGCGAGCCTGGGGCGCACGCAACGTGCACCGACCTACTACGAGCTCTACGCCAACGGCGTGCATGTGGCCACCGGCGCATACGAGGTCGGCGACACCACGCTCGCCAGCGAGCGCAGCACGCATGCGGAGCTGGGCCTGCAGTGGCACGCCGGCGCGTCGCAGCTCAAGGCGCAACTGTTCGCGACGCGCTTCGCGCGCTACATCGCGCTCGACGCCACCGGCAACAGCGTCGACATCGTGAACGACGAGGGCGAGACCGAGTCGTTCCCCGAGTACGCGTTCCGCGCGGTACCGGCGCGCCTGCACGGCCTGGAGATCGAGGGCCGCACGAAGCTGATGAGCGCGCCCCGGTCGCTCGACCTGACGGGGGGGCTCGACCTGGTGCGCGGCAGCAACCGCGACACCGGCGAGCCCTTGCCACGCCTGCCGCCGCTGCGTCTGCGCCTGGGCCTCGAAGCGTCGCAGGGGCCGTGGACGGCGGGCCTGACCGTGCGCCATCTCGCGAAGCAGACGCGCGTGCCGGCGACCGACGTGGCGACGCCAAGCGCGACGCTGGTCGATGCAAGCCTGTCGTGGCGCCAGCGCTGGGGCGCGGCCGACGCACTGCTGTTCCTGCGCCTGGACAACCTGGGCGACGAACTGGCGTTCAATGCCGTGGCGCTGCGCAGTGCGCGCGAGTTGTCGCCGCGGCCGGGGCGTTCGGCGACGCTGGGCCTGCGCGTGGCCTGGTGACGCGCGGCTCGGTCAGGGGGCCAGGCGCTCGCGCAGCCAGGCCCCTTGATCGAGCCGGTAGCGCAGCCGGTCGTGCAGCCGGCTCTTGCGGCCCTGCCAGAACTCCCAGGTGTCGGGTACCAGGCGGTAGCCGCCCCAGTGCGGCGGGCGCGGCGGGTGCAGGCCATGCGTCAGGGCGGCCTTGGCGGCATTGGCCACCAGCACCGCACGGCCGCCGATCACCTGGCTCTGCGGCGAGGCCCAGGCGCCGAGGCGGCTGTCGAGCGGGCGGCTGGCGTAGTAGGCGTCGCTCTCGTCGGTGCCCGCGAATTCCACCTTGCCTTCGATGCGCACCACGCGCTCGAGCTCGACCCAGTGGAACTGCAGCGCGGCCTGCGGGTTGGCGGCGAGCTCGCGGCCCTTGCGGCTCTCGTAGTTCGTGTACCACACGATGCCGCGTGCGTCGTATCCCTTGATCAACACGATGCGCGTCGACGGCCGGCCGTTGGCGCCGACGGTGGCCAGCGTCATCGCGTTGGGCTCGGGCAGCTGTGCCGCGAGCGCCTCGCGCAGCCAGCGGTCGAACTGCTGCAGCGGGTCCGCCTCCGAGGCGGACTCGTCGAGTTCGGCTCGCTCGTAGCTCTTGCGCAGCTGGGCGATGTCGGCGGGGTTGCTCATCACCTCAAGCATACGGGCGAGCGACATCGTCAGAAGTGCTTACGTGATTGACCCTAGGTAGACCACCGGGTGACAGGCAAGGCCTGCGCAGAGGATTCTTGACCGCGAGAACCGAGCAGTACCGAGATGTCCGCGCAACCCACCGTGATCGTGCTGGCCGCCGGCCTGGGCAGCCGCTATACGGGCGCGGGCCACAAGCTGGAGCAACTGCTGCCCGACGACGACGGCACGGCCGCCTCGGTGCTGCACCTGACGCTGCGCCACGCCATCGCGACCCGCCTGCCGGTGCTGGTGGTCACCACGTCCGAGCTGGCACCGCTGGCCCACGAGGTGGTGGCCACGCGCGACGTGATCGTGGTGCCGAGCGCGGCGCCGGTGCGCGGCCGCGGCATGGGCGACTCCATCGCGGCCGGTGTCGTCGCGCGGGCCGACTCGCCGGGCTGGCTGCTGCTGCCTGGCGACATGCCGCGCGTGCAACCGGCCACCATCGTCGCGGTGGCGCGCGGCATCGACGGGCACCCGGTGGCGTTTGCACAGCACCAGGGGCGGCGCGGCCACCCGGTGGGTTTCTCGGCCGAGATGTATTCGGAGCTCGCTGCCCTGACCGGCGACGAGGGCGCGCGCCGCCTGGTGGCGCGCTACCCGGCGCGCGCGGTGGAGGTGGACGACCCCGGCGTGCTGATCGACATCGACACCTCGCAGGACCTCGACGAGCTGCGCAACGGGCTGGACAGCGGGTTCAAGCCTTCGGCGTTCTCGCCACCCTTGTACTAGGCCAGGCCGTGCTTGCGGGTCAGCGCCATCAGGCGCTCGATCTCGCGGTCGCGCACACCGCGTTCGGCCAAGCATTGGGCGGTGGCCACCAGGTACTCGAGCGTGGTGCCGTACCTGCCGCGCGAGTGGCGCAGGATGTCCACCAACTGCGACTCGGGCAGGTGGCCGGTGTGCTGCGGACTTTTGCGGCTGAGCGTGAAGGCCAGCGCGCTGACCACGCCGTGCGGCGTGCGGCAGGGCAGCCAGCGCGGGTCGTAGACGCCGGTGGGCATCTCGCGCTGCCACAGCAGCTCCAGCACCGCCTGTGCGGCGTCGCGCCGCACGCGGAACACGCCACCGTGGCACGAACCGCCGGGCAGCATCGCGAACACCAGGCCGGGCCGTTCGGGCGTGCCGCGGTTGATGCGCGAGGCCATGCGCAGCGCACGGTGCCAGCCATGCACGAAGGCCGGGCGGTGCTCGTCGTACTCGAACTCCGGGCGCCACAGCAGCGAGGCGTAGCCGAAGACCCAGAGGTCGGCGCGACCGCCCCACTCGCGCCGCGTGCGCTGCAGCAGCGCACGCGGATCGCGCAGGGGCTTGACGGGTGACGGGCCGGCGGGCGCCGGCTCGGCAGGCAGGTCCATGAGGCGCAATGATGGCATCTCCACAGCGCTTGTTTTGACGCTGTAACCGGATTACGTCAGAATCTGACCTCAGGTTACAGCGCGGTCCCGCCCATGAAGTCTGTCGTCCTCGAAGTCACCCAGCGCATCCGCGAACGCAGTGCCCCGGCGCGCCGCGCCTACCTGGCGCGCATCGACAAGCTGGCCGGCCGCGCCCGCGGCAGCGAGCGCATGGGCTGCGCCAACGTGGCCCATGCCTTCGCGGCGCTGCCGCCCCACGACAAGTTCAAGGTGGTGGCCGAGCGCGCGCCGCACATCGGGGTGGTGACGGCCTACAACGACATGCTGTCGGCGCACCAGCCCTACGAGACCTTTCCCGACGTGATCCGCGATGCGGCGCGTGCGCTCGGCGCCACGGTGCAGGTGGCCGGCGGCGTGCCCGCCATGTGCGACGGCGTGACGCAGGGCCTGCCGGGCATGGAGCTCTCGCTGTTCTCGCGCGACACGATCGCGATGGGTACCGCGATCGCGCTCACGCACGACGTGTTCGACGCCGCGCTGCTGCTGGGCGTGTGCGACAAGATCGTGCCGGGGCTGCTGATCGGCGCGTTGCACTTCGGGCACCTGCCCTGCGTGTTCGTGCCCGCGGGGCCGATGAGCACGGGGCTGTCGAACCACGAGAAGGCCAAGGTGCGCGAGAAGCACGCGGCCGGCCTGGTGGGGCGCGACGCGCTGCTCGAGTCCGAGAGCGCGGCCTACCACGGGCCGGGCACCTGCACCTTCTACGGCACCGCCAACAGCAACCAGATGCTGCTCGAGGCGATGGGCCTGCACGTGCCGGGCAGCGCCTTCGTGCACCCGCATGCGCCGCTGCGCGAGGCGCTGACGCGCGAGGCGGTGCGCACGGTGCTGGGCATCACGCAGCGCACGGATCGGTTCACGCCGATCGGGCGCCTGGTCGACGAGCGCACGATCGTCAACGCGATGACTGCGCTGCTGGCCACCGGCGGCTCGACCAATCACCTGATCCACTGGGTGGCGGTGGCGCGCGCCGCCGGCATCATGATCGACTGGACCGACTTTGCCGACCTCTCGGCCGCGGTGCCGCTGCTGGCGCGCGTGTACCCGAACGGCAGCGCCGACGTGAACCAGTTCCAGGCCGCGGGCGGGCCCGGCTACGTGCTGCGCGAACTGCTCGACGGTGGCTGGCTGCACGGCGACGTGGCCACCGTCAGTGAGCGTGGCCTTGCCGCCTACGGCCATGTGCCGGCGCTCGAGGGCGAGCAGCTCGCCTGGCACCCGCTGCCGCGCGACAGCGGCGACGAGTCGATCGTGCGGCCCGCCGTGCGCGCGTTCTCGAGCACCGGCGGCCTGAAGCTGCTGCAGGGCAACCTGGGCCGCGCGGTCATCAAGACCAGCGCGGTGCCCGAGGATCGCTGGGTGGTCGAGGCGCCGGCGCGCGTGTTCGACAGCCAGGAAGCGCTGCTGGCCTCGTTCAAGGCCGGCGAGCTGGCGCGCGACGTGGTCTGCGTGGTGCGCTTCCAGGGCCCGCGCGCCAACGGCATGCCCGAACTGCACAAGCTGACGACGCCGCTGGCCGTGCTGCAGGGCCAGGGCTTCAAGGTGGCCCTGGTGACCGATGGGCGCATGAGCGGCGCCTCGGGCAAGGTGCCGGCCGCCATCCATTGCAGCCCCGAGGCGCTGGGCGGCGGGCCGCTGGCGAAGGTGCACGACGGCGACGTGATCCGCCTCGACGCGGTGCAGGGCACGCTCGACGTGCTGGGGCACGACGCCGAGTGGGCGCAGCGCAGCGTGGCGCACATCGCGCCGGCGCAGGCCGACGACAACGCGCACGGCCTGGGCCGCGAGCTCTTCGGCGGCATGCGCAAGAACGTGACGAGCGCCGAAGAGGGCGCCGTGACCTGGCTGTGAAGAACCCATGAGCATCAAGAACACCCTGGACCTGGTGGCCTTCGGGCCGGTCATCCCCGTCATCGTGCTCGAGCGCGTCGAACAGGCCGTGCCGCTGGCGCGCTCGCTGGTCGACGGCGGCGTGCGCGTGCTCGAGGTGACGCTGCGCACGCCGGCCGCGCTGGCGTGCATCGAGGCCATCGCGCGCGCGGTGCCCGAGGCCGTGCTCGGCGCCGGCACGCTGCGCAACGCCGACGACGTGCGTGCCGCGAAGAACGCCGGCTGCGTGTTCGGCGTCAGCCCCGGCTATACGCGCGCCATCGGCGTCGCCTGCCAGGAGGCGCGGCTGCCGCTGCTGCCGGGCGTGGCGACGCCAGCCGAGGTGATGGCGGCCAACGACGACGGGCTCACGTTTCTGAAGTTCTTCCCGGCCACCGCGGCGGGCGGCATCCCGATGCTCAAGGCACTGGCGGGCCCGTTCCCGGACGTGGTGTTCTGCCCCACCGGCGGCATCACCGCCGAGACGGCGCCGCAGTTCCTCGCGCTGCCGAACGTGAAGGTGTGCGGCGGCTCGTGGCTGACGCCGGCCGACGCGGTGGCCGCCGGCGACTGGGCGCGCATCACCGCGCTGGCGAGGGCGACGAGCGCGCTGCGCTGACGCGCGCGCTAGCGGATCGCGAGCGGCGCGCCGATGGACCCGGTGGCGCCGGCGATCGGCGCCGGCGAATACAGGTAGAGGAAGCGCCAGGCGCGGTCGGCCGCGAGGGCGTCCAGGTCCATGTTCTCCTGGTTGACGATGCCGTGGCGCGTGAGCAGGTGCGCGTGCACGCAGAACGCGCAGCCCGGATCCTTGGCCGGCACGACCTCGGTGCCCCAGGTGTCGCTGCCGGTCACCCCCGCCTGCACGGTGTCGCTCAGCCAGCGCGCCACCTCCATGCCGATGCCCGGTTCGCCGGCATTGAACTTGGCGTTGTCCTTGATCCAGTGCACGCCCCAGCCGGTGCGGAAGAACACGCCGTCGCCGGGCAGGAACTTGAAGTCGGCCATGCCCTGGCGCGCCAGCGCCTCGCGCACGTCGGCCATCGTGATCTCGTAGCCGGCCTCGAGGTTGACCACGCCCTTGGCGCCGGCGACGTCGATCAGGATGCCGCGCGCCGCGATCGGGTGCAGCTTCTCGACGCCGAGCTTCTTCAGGCCCGACGCGCCTTCGATCTCCAGCTGGGTCAGGCCGTTGTAGTAGCGGATCTGGTTCTTGTCGGCCGGGCCGTTGATGGCAATGCCGATGTGGCCCAGGCCGTCGAACTGGGTGCCGATCTGGCCGATCTCGGTGGCCACGAACTCGTCGTTGTAGACGAGCGCGTTGGCGCCGAAGGGCCCGCCGGTCGGGCCACCCGGGATGCGCAGCACGAACTTGCGTTCGCCGAAGGTCGGCATCGCGGCGTTGTAGACGCGGCCGAGCTTGTAGGTCTTGCCGGTCTTGGCCTCGGCGATCGCGCGCTGCACCACCTCGGGCTTGGTGTACCAGTTGGTCGAACCGGCCTCGTCGGCGGCGCCCCACAGCGGGTGCGGCCACCAGCGCTCGCCCAGGGGCGTGTCCATCACATCGCCGACGACCCAGGGCTTGCCTTTGCAGGCTTTCCAGTCCTTGTCGCTGCACGCCAGTGCGGGTGCGGTGAACGCCGCGGTGAGCACGGCGGTGGCGAGCAGCGCGGTCTTGATCATCGTCTTCTCCTTCATGGCAGCACGGTGCCGCCGTGGCACAAGCGCCGGCCGCGACCCAGTTCGTGGCAATGCCAGCCGGCGGGGTGGATCAGGGCTGCGCTCTCGTCGCGCAGCGCGAGCAGCGCGCGGCGCGCGAGCGGATGGTCGAGGTCGGCTGCCTTGGTGAACCACGCGGCGGCGGCCACCTTGTCACGCGGCACCTTGTCGCTCGCGAGGTAGCACAGGCCGGCGGCGTAGTAGTGCGCTGCCGCGTGCTCCGACTCGCGCGGTGCGAGCGCGGCCAGGTTCAGGATCTCGGGGCAGTCGTCGCGCGGCAATGCGGCGCGGCTTTGCTGCTCCATCCAGCCGCCGATGTCCGCAGCCTGTGCCGACGCGGCGACCACGAGGAGCAGCCACGCGCGCGCCATGCTCACCCGCGCGGCACCAGCGCCGCCATCTCGGGATGCGTCGCCGCCAGCCCCTGCGCCGTGCCCTCGCGGTCGGCGGCGCTGCGGTTCTGGCTCACCTTCCACTTGCCGACCATCGAGGTGAGTTCGATCTCGATGCCGACGATGGCGCGCAGCATCTGCTGCACATAGTCCTCGGGTGCATCGCTCACCGACCAGGGCTTCGCCTGTGCGGCTTCATGGCGCTCGGTCAGTCGGCCGACCAGCGCGCGCAGCCAGGGCGCGTCGTCGTGCACGCGCAGCGTGCCGCGGCCCTGCACCATCGTGTAGTTCCAGGTCGGTACCACCTTGCCGTGCTCGCGCTTGCTGGCGTACCAGCCGGGCGAGATGTAGGCCTCGGGGCCGGTGAAGACGGCCAGGGCTTGCACGCCGGCATGCTTCCACAGCGGATTGGCGCGCGCGACGTGGCCGCGCAGCGTGCCGTGTTCACCTTCGTCGGCGACGTATTCGAGCGGGATCAGGTCGGCCGTCGGTCCATGGGGTGCCGCGATCACCAGCGTGGCCAGCGGCCGCTCTCGCATCAGCGCGACCAGCGCATCGCGGTCGGGTTGCTCGAAGTGCTTGGGCAGGTACATGGCGCCCTCACCAGCTGCCGACGTTGGGCATCGAGGTCCAGGGTTCGGCCGGCGGCAGCGAGCCGTCCTTCTGCAAGAGCTCGATCGAGATGTTGTCCGGCGAACGAACGAAGGCCATGCGGCCGTCGCGCGGCGGCCGGTTGATGGTGACGCCATGCTCCATCAAGCGGCGGCAGGTGGCATAGATGTCGTCCACCGCATAGGCGAGGTGGCCGAAGTTGCGGCCGCCGGAGTAGGTCTCGGCCGTGCCGTCGGGGGCCGGCCAGTTGTAGGTGAGTTCGACCTGCGCCTCGCGGTCTGCCGGCGCGGCGAGGAAGGCGAGGGTGTAGCGGCCGGCCTCGTTGTCCTTGCGCGAGAGCACTTCGAGCCCCAGCGCGTCGCAGTAGAACTTGAGCGACCGTTCCATGTCGGTCACGCGGACCATGGTGTGCAGGTATTTCATTCGAGGCGTCCTTGGGTTTCAGCCCGGCAGGTCGAAGACGAGGCAGGTGGTGGTGGCGTTCATGCGGACAGCATAGAGCCAAGCCGTTAGCCTTGCAGGCCGGACAGGATCGCCGCGCCGATCGACGCGAAGACGATCGCCGCGATGCGGTGCACCCACTGCACCGGCAGCTTCGTCACGACGCGGTCGCCGAGCAGCACCGCCGGCACGTTGGCGACCATCATGCCCAGCGTGGTGCCGGCAGTGACGGTGACCAGCGCGTCGTAGCGCGCGGCCAGCATCACGGTGGCGATCTGCGTCTTGTCGCCCATCTCGGCCAGGAAGAAGGCCACCGTGGTGAGCCAGAACACGCCGAAGCGGCTGAGGTCGTTGCCGGCGGCGTCGGCATCCACCTTGTCGGGGATCAGCATCCACAGCGCGACGGCGATGAACGAGGCGCCCAGGCTCCAGCGCAGCCAGGTCGGGTCGACGACGCGCGTCAGCCAGGCACCGAGTGCGGCGGCTGCCGCGTGGTTGACCAGGGTGGCGACCAGAATGCCGGCAATGATGGCGCGTGGTGCGCGGTAGCGTGCGGCCAGGATCAGCGCGAGGAGCTGGGTCTTGTCGCCGACTTCGCCGAGGGCGACGACGCCGGTGCTGACGGCGAAGGCTTCGACACTCAAACGGTGTAGTTCAGGGTCATGCGCCCACCATCGACCAATACGGTCTCGCCGGTCACGTAACTCGCAGCGTCCGACAACAGGAAGGCCACCACCGACGCGATCTCGTCGGGTTCGCCCAGGCGTTTCATCGGCGTGCGGCTCATGATGCGCGCCTTGGCCTCCTCGCTGGTGAGCACGGCCTTGGCCGCGAGTTCGGTGGCGATCGTGCCGGGGGCGACGCCGTTGACGCGGATGCGCTGATCGGCCAGCGACAAGGCCATCACGCGCGTCAGCTGGTCGATGCCACCCTTGCTGGCGTTGTAGCTGGCGATGCTGGGGATCGTGAGGCGTGCGTTGACCGAGCTCATGTTGACGATGGCACCACCATCGCCCTGGGCGGCCATCTGGCGCGCGACGGCCTGGCCGACCAGGAAGCTGCCCTTGAGGTTGACGTCGATCACCGCGTCCCAGTCGGCCTCGGTGATGTCGAGGAAGGGCGCGGCCTTGAAGATGCCGGCGTTGTTGACGAGGCCGTCGACGCGGCCGAGCGCGGCCAGCGTGGCAGCCAGCGCCGCGTCGACATCGGTCTTGAGCGCGACGTTGCAGCGCCGGTGGACGTTGCGCACGCCGGCCGCCGTGAGCTCGGCGGCGAGCGCGGCGGCGCGGGCGTCGTCGACGTCCCACAGCGCGACGGCGGCGCCGTCGGCGGCCAGCAGGCGCACGCAGGCCTCGCCGATGCCCTGGGCGGCGCCGGTGATCACGATCACGCGGTCCTCGAGCCCGTAGCGGATGCGCTTGGTCCTGGGCTGGTTCATGCGGCCTTCCCCTTGGCTTGTTGGCGCGCTTCGCGGTCGAGCCAATGGCCCAGGCCCTGCGCATTGAGTTCGATGTCCATCCACAGGATGTCGGCCAGCTCGAGCGCCGGGTCGACGCCATGCTCGCGCAGGCTCGTGGTGTACAGCGTGGTCAGCTCGCGCTTGAACACGGCATGACGCTCGGGGGCGTCGCGCTGGGTGCGGCCGATCGCGACCACGGCGTCGAGCAGCTTCAGCAGGTGGCGCGCCAGACGGCGCACGTCGGTCACGCGGCTGTAGTGGGTGAGGTACAGACACTCGGGGTCGAAGGCGACCATGCGCGCGATCGACTCGCGCATCGCGTCGGGCTCGAACTGCGTCGGCGGGTGCGTGGGCTTGATCCACGCGCCGCGGCCCGGCACGTCGAACTCGCGGTACGAGATGCCGAAGGTGTCGCCGGTGAACCAGCCGCGCGTGGCTTCGTCCCAGATGCAGTGGTGGTGGCGCGCGTGGCCCGGCGTGTCGATGAAATGCAGGCGGCGTGTGCCCAGCATCAGGTCCATGCCGTCGTGCGTGGTGCGCACCCGCGCCGCGTCGACGCCGACGATCTGGCCGTACGAGCGCGCCATCTCCTCAGGGCCGTAGACCGCGAGCGCGCTGTCGATCAGCGCCGAAGGGTCGATCAGGTGTTTCGCGCCGCGCGGGTGCACGAACAGCGTCGCGTTCGGCAGCTCGCGCATCAGCACGCCCGAGCAGCCGGCATGGTCCAGGTGCACATGGGTCGGGATCACGAACTCGACCGCGTCGCGCGACAGGCCCAGGGCGTCGAGCGCGCCCAGGTGGCGCGGCAGGGCGTGGTTGGTGCCGTTGTCGATGAAGGCGGCGCGGCCGTCCTGCACCAGCAGGTAGGCAGCGTCGAAGTGCGGGCGCTGGAAGCCGGTGTCGATGGCGTAGACGCCACCGCCCAGGTCGGCGAGGTGGTCAGGCAAGGGCATGGGGGGATTCTATGGAGGGCTTCCGCTCGCCGGCCGGCGCACAATCTTGCCCATGCGAATCGTGTGCATCGGCGGTGGCCCGGCGGGCCTGTACTTCGGCCTCCTGATGAAGAAGCTCGACCCCTCTCACCGCATCACGGTGGTCGAGCGCAACCGGCCCTACGACACCTTCGGTTGGGGTGTGGTGTTCAGCGACGCGACCATGGAGAACATGCGCGAGTGGGACGACGTGACGGCCGACCAGATCGAGGTTGCGTTCAACCACTGGGACGACATCGAGCTGCACTTCAAGGGCCACCGGGTGCGTTCGGGCGGGCACGGCTTCGTCGGCATCGGGCGCAAGAAGCTGCTGAACATCCTGCAGGCGCGCTGCGAGCAGCTCGGCGTCGAGCTCGTGTTCGAGACCGAGGCGCAGTCCGACGCGGACTATCCCGACGCCGACCTGGTGGTGGCCAGCGACGGCGTCAACTCGCGCATCCGCGCCCGCTACGCCGACGTGTTCGAGCCCGACGTCGTGACGCGGCCCAACCGCTTCATCTGGCTCGGCACCACCAAGCTCTTCGACGCCTTCAATTTCCTGTTCGAGAAGACCGAGCATGGCTGGTTCCAGGCCCATGTCTACAAGTTCGACGACCAGACGACGACCTTCATCGTCGAGACGCCGGAGCATGTGTGGAAGGCGCATGGGCTGGAGAACGCGAACCCCGAGCAGTCGATCGCCTTTTGCGAGAGGGTGTTCGCGAAGCACCTGGACGGGCACAAGCTGCTGTCCAACGCGCGCCACCTGCGCGGCTCGGCCTGGATCAACTTCCAGCGCGTACGCTGCAAGACCTGGTTCCACAAGAACGTGGTGCTGATGGGCGACGCGGTGCACACCGCACACTTCGCGATCGGCTCGGGCACCAAGCTGGCGCTCGAGGACGCGATCGAGCTGACGCGCGAATTCCGCGACCATGGCACCGGCGACATCGCCGACGTGCTGGCGCGCTACCAGGCGAATCGCGAAGTCGAGGTGCTGCGGCTGCAGAACGCGGCCTGGAACGCGATGGAGTGGTTCGAGGTGGTCGGCACGCGCTACTGCGACCAGCTGGACGCGCCGCAGTTCATGTACTCGATGCTGACGCGCAGCCAGCGCATCAGCCACGAGAACCTGCGCCTGCGCGACGCCGGCTGGCTCGAAGGCTACGAGCGCTGGTTCGCCGAGCGCGCGGGCGTGAAGGTGGCGCCGGCGTCGCATCCACCGAGCCCGATGTTCACGCCCTTCACGTTGCGCGGCGTGAGCTTTCCGAACCGGGTGGTGTGCTCGCCGATGGCGATGTACTCGGCGGTGGACGGTGTGCCGAACGACTTCCACCTCGTGCACTTCGGCTCGCGTGCGCTCGGCGGCGCGGGGCTGCTCTACACCGAGATGACCTGCCCGAGCGCCGACGCGCGCATCAGCACCGGCTGCGCCGGACTGTGGAACGAGGCACAGCGCGACGCGTGGAAGCGCATCGTCGACTTCGTGCATGGTCACTCGAGCGCGAAGATGGGCCTGCAACTCGGCCACGCCGGACGCAAGGGCGCCACCTGCAAGCCCTGGGAGGGGGGTGACGACCGGCCGATCGACCGGCCGTGGCCGCTGGTGTCGGCCTCGGCCATCGCCTACAACGACCAGATCCCGGCACCGCGCGCGATGACGCGCGAGGACATGCAGCGCATCACCGGCGAGTTCGAGCGTTCGGCGCGGCTCGGCGCCGAAGCCGGCTTCGACATCCTGGAGCTGCACTGCGCTCACGGCTACCTGCTGTCGAGCTTCCTGTCGCCGCTGACCAACCGGCGCACCGACGACTACGGTGGCAGTATCGAGAACCGCGCGCGCTGGCCGCTCGAGGTGTTCGCTGCACTGCGTGCCGTGTGGCCGGCCGACAAGCCGATCTCGGTGCGCATCTCATGCCATGACTGGCACCCGGGAGGCAACACGGCCGACGACGCGGTGGCGATCGCCGCGCTGTTCAAGACCGCGGGTGCCGACATCATCGACTGCAGTTCGGGCCAGGTGGTGGCCGACCAGCAGCCGGTCTACGGCCGCATGTGGCAGACCCCGTTCGCCGACCGCATCCGCAACGAGGTGGGCATCCCGACCGTCGCGGTCGGTGCGATCTTCGAGGCCGACCATGTGAACATGGTCATCGCCGCCGGCCGTGCCGACCTGTGCGCCGTCGCGCGCCCGCACCTCGCCGACCCGGCCTGGACGCTGCACGAAGCGGCCAGGATCGGCTGGCCCGGCACGGCCTGGCCGGTGCAGTACCACAGCGGCCGGCGCCAGTACGAAACCAACCTCGCGCGAGCGAAGACGCAACCCCCATGACCGACGACCAGCGCCCCTACCAGCACTACGCCGCCCAGCACTTCGGCTGGCGCTGCAGCGACGACGGCCGCGTGGCGACGATCACGTTGAACCGTCCGGACAAGAAGAACCCGCTCACCTTCGACAGCTACGCCGAGCTGCGTGACTTGTTCCGCGGCCTGGTCTATGCGAGCGACGTGCGCGCGGTGGTCATCGCGGGCGAGGGCGGCAACTTCTGTTCCGGTGGAGACGTGTTCGAGATCATCGAGCCGCTGACCAAGATGGCCGCTCCCGAACTGCTGCGCTTCACGCGCATGACCGGCGACCTGGTCAAGGCGATGAAACACGCGCCGCAGCCGATCGTCGCCGCGATCGATGGCGTTTGCGCCGGCGCGGGGGCGATGGTGGCGCTGGCCGCCGACTGGCGCCTGGGCACGCCCGAAGCCAAGACGGCCTTCCTGTTCACGCGCGTCGGCCTGGCCGGCGCGGACATGGGCGCCTGCGGCCTGCTGCCGCGCGTGATCGGCCAGGGCCGCGCGGCCGAGTTGCTGTTCTCGGGTCGCGCGATGAGTGCGGAGGAGGGCGCCGCCTGGGGCTGGTTCAACGCACTGCACCACGGCACGAGCGTGCTGGCCGAGGCGCAGAAGGTGGCGCGTCTGCTGGCCGACGGCCCCTGGTTCGCGCACACCGTGACCAAGACGATGCTGAACCAGGAATGGGCGATGGGCATCGACGAGATGATCGAGAGCGAGGCCCAGGCGCAGGCGCTGTGCATGCTGACGCAGGACTTCAAGCGCGCGTTCGATGCCTTTGCGGCCAAGCAGAAGCCGAAGTTCGAGGGCAACTGATGAACCGCTACGACCTGCCGTTCTTCGACGCCGAGCACCGTGCGCAGGGCGCCGTGCTCGACGCGTGGATGCGCGATCAGCATGTGGACCACCGCGACACGGATGCTGCGTGCCGCCAGTGGGTGCGTCGCCTCGGCGACGCCGGCGTGCTGCGTGCCTGCGTGCCCGGCGCCTTCGGCGGCGCGCGCGCCGCGCTCGACTCGCGGGCCCTGGTCGTCGCGCGCGAAACCCTCGCCTACCACGACGGGCTGGCGGACTTCGCGTTCGCGATGCAGGGGCTGGGCAGCGGTGCGATCACGCTCGAAGGCAGCGGCGAACTGCAGGCGCAGTGGCTGCCCAAGGTGGCGCGCGGCGAGGCGATCGCCGCCTTTGCACTGTCGGAGCCCGATGCCGGCAGCGATGTGGCCGCGATGCAGTGCGCTGCGCGCGACGACGGTGACGCGTGGGTGCTCGACGGCGAGAAGACCTGGATCTCCAACGGCGGCATCGCCGACTTCTATTGCGTGTTCGCCCGCTCGGGACAGGCGCCGGGAACGCGCGGCATCGGCGCCTTTCTGGTGCCGGCCGACACGCCTGGGCTGGCCATCGCGGAGCGCATCGACGTGATCGCGCCGCACCCGCTGGCGCGCCTGCGCTTCACGGACTGCCGCGTGCCGAAGGGCCAGCAACTCGGCGCGCCGGGTGAGGGCTTCAAGCTGGCGATGCGCACGCTCGACATCTTCCGCGCCTCGGTGGCAGCGGCGGCGCTGGGCTTTGCGCGCCGCGCACTCGACGAGGCGGTGGCCTGGAGCAAGTCGCGCCGCATGTTCGGCGCAACACTCGCCGACCAGCAGCTCACCCAGGCCACGCTCGGCGACATGGCCACCGACATCGAGGCCGCGGCGCTGCTGACCTACCGTGCCGCCTGGCAACGCGACGTGCAGGGCACGCGCACCACGCGCGAGGCGGCGATGGCCAAGCTGACGGCCACCGAGCATGCGCAGCGTGTGATCGACCGCGCCGTGCAGCTGCACGGCGGACGAGGGGTGCAAAGCGGCGAAGTGGTCGAGCGCCTGTACCGCGAGATCCGCGCGCTGCGCATCTACGAAGGGGCGAGCGAGGTGCAGCGCCTGATCATCGGGCGGGAGACGCTGAGCTCCTAGGGTTGGCGCGGCAAAGGCGTGGGGGCGCTGCGGCTGGGGTGCGACGTCGGCGGTCTCCGCTTCGCTCCGACTGCCCTGCGGTGCTCGTGCTTCTGGCCCGCGGCCGAACTCGCTTCGCTCACTGCGTTCGCTGCGCTCAGACAGCCGCCGCGAGTCAAGTGACGAGACGCGCTGCGCGCGCGGCCAGAAGCCCTGTGCTCCTCGGCGCCGCCCACGCCCCCCAGCCGCAGCGCCCCCACGCCTTTGCGGCAGCAGTGGTGGTGTTCGTGGAACACAGCGAGCGGTGGCACGCGTTGCAGCAGGCGGTACCCGGCGGGGGCGACCTGTGGAGCGGCGAGGAGCGCAGGGCTTGGGGTCGGCGCGCGGTCCCGCGCGCTTCGTGAACTGACTCGCCGAACGTGTCTGAGCGTAGAGAGCGCAGCGAACGAAGCGAGTTGTTCGGCGCGACCCCGAGCCCGAGCACCGCAGCGAAGTCGGCTCAAAGAGCCGACTGCTCCAGTGGGAGCTCCCGCCGGGTGCCGCCTGCCGCGACGCGCACGCGGGCACTCACGCGGACAATAGAAGTAGCCCGCGACAGCGGGCCTCATCACGACGGCAGAGTCAGCGCCGAGCTACTGCAACACCGCCGCATAGAGGCGCGCCACTTCCGCCGTGCCATCGTTGCCGCCGATCGAGCGCAGCGCCTGCAAGCCCTTGGCCTTGGACTTCGGCGATTGCGCCATCGCCAGCGCGAGGCGCAGCTTGGCGTCGTCGGGGCGCTTCAGGCCACCCTTGGCAATGCCCTTCTCGATCAGCTCCACGGCCCTGTCGGCCTGGCCCATCGAGGCGTAGACGGTGCCGACCTTGACCAGGTCGTTGCCTTCCTTCTGGGTGGCCGCTTCGACCGCGTGCTGGGCGATCGAGGCGGCGCTCTCGCCCTGCGACTTGAGCACCAGGTCCTTCAGGCGCTGGTGGCGAGCGGCCTGCTCGCCGGTGCCGAGCGCGCCGCTGGCGTAGCCCTTGTCGACGATGGCCCTGGCCTCCACCGGAAAGCCGGCCTGCAACGCGAGCTGCGCGAGTTCCATGTAGTCGTCGGTCTTGGTCACCAGGCCGTTGGCGAGTTTCAGGCGCCCCACGTCGAGCGCCAGGCGGTCGGCGAAGCCGGGCTTGCGCTGGATGCTCGCCAGGTGCGCGGTCCAGTAGTCCTTCTTCGCGTAGTAGAGGACGAGCTTTTCCAGCGTCGCCGAGTACACGCCGTTGTTGTTCAGGCGCCGGGCGGCGTCGGCCAGACGCAGCAGGTCGTCCTCGCCCGGGCGCTGCCCATTCTTCTCGGCAGCGGCCACCTGGGCTTGTGCGTCCTTGAAGATCTGCGAGTAGTCGCCGCTCGAACCCTGCAGGTAGGCCGCGAGCTGGTTCAGCGAGGCGCTGTTGCCGCCGGCGGCACGCGCCTTGGCCACCCACTCGCTGGCCTTGGCGTTGTTGCGCTGCTGCGAGTAGGCGAAGGCGATCGACTCGGCCACCTGCGCCTGCTCGGCGCCGGACACGCGGCCGTACACCGACTCGAAAGCCGCGATCGCGGTGGCGTTGTCGCCGGCCCGTTGCGCGGCCGCGCCGCGCATGCGGTCGATCATCAACTGTTCACTGGGTGTCTTGCCAGCCACCGCGTTGGCCTCGTTGGCCTTGGCCAAGGCTTCGCGCGCCTTGCCGGCCTTCAGCAACTCGCTGGCCTGCTGCAGCGGGCGCCCCACTTCGGCGCGCACGCCCTGGGCCTGGGCCGCGGTCAACAGGCCCGCGGCGAGCAGGCCGGCGGTGAGGGTGCGTAGCGTCTTGGTGATCATGTAAAGCTCTCGCAATTGAAACGGGGATCGTTCCAGAGCCGGTAACGATCCCCGCGTATGACCGGCCGACAGGCCGTCAGTTCATGAACTGTTCGTTGCCGACCATGCCGATCTTGCTGACGCCCTGGCGTTGGGCGCTGGCCATGATGGCAGCCACGTGCTTGTAGGTCACGAGCTTGTTCGGGCGCAGGTGCACCTCGGGCTGGTCGGTCGTCGGCAGGCGGCCCCACTCACCGAGCTTGGCGTCGAGCTCGTCCTTGGTGGTGAGCACGCCGTTGACGCCGATCGTGCCGTCGAAGTCGACGTCGATGCGCATCACCTCGGGCAGCTTGGTCGGCTGCACGTTGCTCGGTGTGGGCATGTTCAGCTTGACCGCGTGGGTCTGGATCGGGATCGTGATGATGAACATGATCAACAGCACCAGCATCACGTCGATCAGCGGCGTGGTGTTGATGTCGACCATCACGTCGTCTTCGCTCGACGAGCCTACTTGCATGGCCATCGTCGTGGCTCCTTAACGGGTGACGCCGCCCGGAGGCGGTTCGGTGATGAAGCCCACCTTCAGGATGCCCGCGCGCTGGCAGGCCACGATCACGCGGCCGACCGACTCGTAGCGCACTTCCATGTCGCCGCGGATGTGCACCTCGGGCTGCGGGTCCTTGACGGCTTCGGTCTTCAGGCGCGCCACCAGTTCCTCGGCGTCGGCCAGACGCTGCATGCCCCAATGCACCTCGCCGTCGCGGTTGACCGCCAGCACGATGTTCTCGGGCTTGGTCTGCGTCGGCAGGTTGCGCTCCTTGGGCAACTCGAGCTTGATGGTCTGGGTAACCACGGGAATCGTGATCAGGAAAATGATCAGCAGCACCAGCATCACGTCCACCAGGGGCGTGGTGTTGATGCTGGAGTTCATCTGGTCTTCGCCGCTGTCGTCGGCGGGACCTACGTTCATCGCCATGGCGATCTCCTCGCGTGACCGCGAATCAGCCTATCGCTTGCCGGCCAGCAGCACGTTCTGCAGATCGGCCGAGAACGAGCGCACGCGCTCCATCGCGTTCTTGTTGCGGCGGATCAGCCAGTTGTAGCCCATCACCGCGGGCACCGCGACGGCCAGGCCGATGGCGGTCATGATCAGTGCCTCGCCCACCGGGCCGGCCACCTTGTCGATCGAAGCCTGGCCGCTGATGCCAATGGCCGTCAGCGCGTGGTAGATGCCCCAGACCGTGCCGAACAGGCCCACGAACGGGGCGGTGGAGCCGACGGTGGCCAGGAAGGCCAGGCCATCCTGCAGGCGGTTCTGGATGTTCTCGGTGGCGCGGCCGATGCTCATGCCGATCCAGGTGTGCTTGTCGATCGACTCGAGCATGCCTTCGTGGTGCTCGGTGGCCTTCATGCCGGTTTCGGCAATGAAGCGGAAGGCGCTGCCTTCGTCGAGCGCCTCGGCACCCTTCTTGATCGAGCCCGCGTTCCAGAACTTCTCGGCCGCGACCTTGGCGCTCTTCATCAGCTTGGACTGCTCGAACAGCTTGGTGAAGATGATGTACCAGCTGCCCATCGACA
Source organism: Aquincola sp. (assembly GCA_022841885.1). Classification (GTDB taxonomy): domain Bacteria; phylum Pseudomonadota; class Gammaproteobacteria; order Burkholderiales; family Burkholderiaceae_C; genus CADEEN01. The sequence continues at coordinate 18,787 of JALHQP010000063.1, forward strand.
TGATGATCATGATGATCAGCGTGATCTTGGCGACCCAGTCGCCCTGCTTCCACATCGCTTCGAGGCCGTAGGGGTTCTCGACCGTTTCCTTGGCCACCGTGGGGGCCGCGGCCGGCGCTGCAGCTTCGGCGGGCTTCGGTGCCTCGGCGGCGGCCGGTGCGGCGGCAGCCGGTGCTGAGGCCTGGGCCAGCGCGCCGGTCGGCAGGGCGACCGTCAGCGTGGCGACGGCCAACGACGCGGCAAGAAAGGGCGCGCGGATGATCTGAGTCAAGGACATGGTTCCTCCGGGAAACGATTGCGCGATTCGATGGGCCGCGCGGCTGCGTGAAAACGGATGACGAGACAGGGGTTCAGGGACGCCGGCGGGCTACTCGAGCTTCCAGACGTACTCGACCGTGGTGGCGGCCGTGATCGGCTGACCGGCCGCATCACGACCGGCGCGGAAGGTGCAGCCGCTGAGCGAGTTGACAGCGGTGTTGTCGAGCAGGCGGTGTTCCCTCGACGGGCCGGAGCGCTTGATCACCTCGGCGCTGGCCACCTTGCCATTGGCATCGATGGTGAAGCGGATCGTCGTCGTGCCCTGGGCCTCGGCCCTCAACGCGGCGGCCGGGTACTCGGGCTTGCAGGCCGACGCATTGGTGAGCTGCATCACCGGAGCCACCGCAGTGGGTGCCGGCGCGGGAGGTGCAGGCGCCGGCGCCGGCGCGATCGTCACCGGCGCGGGCGGCGGTGCCACGGTCGTCGTCGTGATCGTCGGCGCGGGCGTGGGCGGCGGATTGACCACCACCTCGGGCGGCGGCACGAAGCTCGGCGGCGGCGGCGCGAGCTTGGGCGGCGGCGGCAGGTTCTCGGGAGGCGGCGGCGGCGGCTTCGTCTCCTCGATGATCTTGGTCTCGATCGGGTTCTTGATGACTTCGACCACCTTGCGCGCCAAGCCACTCACCAGGGCCCAGCCGAGAAGGATGTGCATCAGGACCACGATCCCGATCCCGACCACATGCTTGCCGGGCTTGCGCTGCTGAGCAGCGTAGTCGTACGTCGTCAAACCAGACCTCCAGACGCCCCGCTTGCGGGCGCTGCTTCCTTGCTCGATTGAGCCCTGCGCTTCGTTGTGCGGCCTTGTGGGCCGCTGCAGCGTCGTGCGCTGCGAAGGGCGGCACTATAGCCTCAAAGAGTTTGCGCCCTTCTCGGTGCATCACCCTAGGATCCGGGCCCGCAAAGGGCCTGCGGTTACAGGCGATTTCAGACTCGATCCTTGCGCTGGCAAAGCAATTCCCGAACCAGCCGGCATGCAACCTCCGGTCATGCAGGTGTCGTCGCTCGCCTCAGGCGCAGGCACGCGCCGCCCGCAGCGCGGCGGCGTCGAAGCCGAGTTCGTGCAACACCGCGTCGGTGTGTTCGCCCGGGGCGGGCCCGCGTTGCGGTGCGCGCGCCGCGCTGCGCGACAGGCGCGGTGCGGGCGCCGGCCAGGAGCGGCCCTCGACCTCGACGAAGGCGCCGCGCGCCACGTGGTGCGGATGGCGCGGCGCTTCGGCCAGCGACAGCACCGGCGCGAAGCAGGCGTCGCTGCCTTCGAGCCGCTCGCACCAGTGGGCGC